>NZ_CP021070.1:1692500-1695000 GCF_001672455.2 Mesorhizobium sp. WSM1497
GAAAGAGTACCTGAAACCGATTGCCTACAAACAGTGGAAGCCCAAGGTTCGTCCTGGGTGACCACGTACCTTTTGTATAATGGGTCAGCGACTTAGTGTGACGAGCAAGCTTAAACCGCTAGGTGTAGGCGCAGCGAAAGCGAGTCTGAACAGGGCGTTCAGTTCGTCGCATTAGACCCGAAACCGAGTGATCTAGCCATGAGCAGGTTGAAGGTAAGGTAACACTTACTGGAGGACCGAACCCATAACTGTTGCAATAGTTCGGGATGACTTGTGGCTAGGGGTGAAAGGCCAATCAAACTCGGAAATAGCTGGTTCTCCGCGAAATCTATTTAGGTAGAGCGTCGACCGAATACCCCAGGGGGTAGAGCACTGGATGGGCTAGGGGTCCTCACCGGATTACCAAACCTAACCAAACTCCGAATACCTGGGAGTACTAGTCGGCAGACACACGGCGGGTGCTAACGTCCGTCGTGAAAAGGGAAACAACCCTGACCTACAGCTAAGGTCCCCAAGTTATGGCTAAGTGGGAAAGGATGTGAGGATCCCAAAACAACCAGGATGTTGGCTTAGAAGCAGCCATCATTTAAAGAAAGCGTAACAGCTCACTGGTCTAAATAAGGGTCTTTGCGCCGAAAATGTAACGGGGCTAAAGCCATACACCGAAGCTTAGGGTTTGGTCCGCAAGGGCCAAGCGGTAGCGGAGCGTTCTGTAAGCTGATGAAGCCATACCCGTGAGGGGTGGTGGAGGTATCAGAAGTGCGAATGCTGACATGAGTAACGTAAGGGGAGTGAGAGACTCCCCCGCCGAAAGACCAAGGGTTCCTGCTTAAAGCTAATCTGAGCAGGGTTAGCCGGCCCCTAAGACGAGGCGGAAACGCGTAGTCGATGGGAACCACGTTAATATTCGTGGGCTTGGAGGTAGTGACGGATCATTGAGGTAGTCCAATCTTATCGGATTGAACGGGCTGCTGCGTGGTTCCAGGAAATAGCTCCTCCTTATAAACCGTACCCGAAACCGACACTGGTGGTCTGGTAGAGTATACCAAGGCGCTTGAGAGAACTATGCTGAAGGAACTCGGCAAATTGCACGCGTAACTTCGGAAGAAGCGTGACCCTTTTCTACGCAAGTAGAGGAGGGTGGCACAGACCAGGGGGTAGCGACTGTTTATCAAAAACACAGGGCTCTGCGAAGTCGCAAGACGACGTATAGGGTCTGACGCCTGCCCGGTGCTGGAAGGTTAAGAGGAGGGGTGCAAGCTCTGAATCGAAGCCCCAGTAAACGGCGGCCGTAACTATAACGGTCCTAAGGTAGCGAAATTCCTTGTCGGGTAAGTTCCGACCTGCACGAATGGCGTAACGACTTCCCCGCTGTCTCCAGCATAGACTCAGTGAAATTGAATTCCCCGTGAAGATGCGGGGTTCCTGCGGTTAGACGGAAAGACCCCGTGCACCTTTACTATAGCTTTACATTGGCATTCGTAGTGGCATGTGTAGGATAGGTGGTAGGCTTTGAAGCCTGGGCGCCAGCTCAGGTGGAGCCACCCTTGAAATACCACCCTTATTACTATGGATGTCTAACCGCGGCCCGTTATCCGGGTCCGGGACAATGTATGGTGGGTAGTTTGACTGGGGCGGTCGCCTCCTAAAGAGTAACGGAGGCGCGCGATGGTGGGCTCAGAACGGTCGGAAATCGTTCGCTGAGTGCAATGGCATAAGCCTGCCTGACTGCGAGACTGACAAGTCGAGCAGAGACGAAAGTCGGTCATAGTGATCCGGTGGTCCCGCGTGGAAGGGCCATCGCTCAACGGATAAAAGGTACGCCGGGGATAACAGGCTGATGACCCCCAAGAGTCCATATCGACGGGGTTGTTTGGCACCTCGATGTCGACTCATCGCATCCTGGGGCTGGAGCAGGTCCCAAGGGTATGGCTGTTCGCCATTTAAAGCGGTACGTGAGTTGGGTTCAGAACGTCGTGAGACAGTTCGGTCCCTATCTGCCGTGGGTGTAGGAATATTGAAAGGATCTGTCCCTAGTACGAGAGGACCGGGATGGACGGATCTCTGGTGGACCTGTTGTGGCGCCAGCCGCATAGCAGGGTAGCTATATCCGGACGGGATAACCGCTGAAGGCATCTAAGCGGGAAACCCACCTTAAAACGAGTATTCCCTGAGAACCGTGGAAGACGACCACGTTGATAGGCCGGGTGTGGAAGAGCGGCAACGCTTGAAGCTTACCGGTACTAATAGTTCGATCGGCTTGATCGTTCTCATTCCTTATGCCCATCTGACAAAGTCAGATGGTCTGTTCTCACTCACGCTTGTTCCGCCCTGCGGGCGGCGCTACGTGGGTGCGGCGCATCAGCGCCGACGGTCGGTCGACCTTGCGAAGCTTCGCTTCGAAAGGCGCCAGACCAAGAACCGTAAAGGCACACAAAGACCAGCGAACAGCCCCGAGAGGCACCCGACAGCTCCGCTGCCGATGTCTCTTTGTGCCCTT
>NZ_CP021071.1:0-531629 GCF_001672455.2 Mesorhizobium sp. WSM1497
CGGTTGCTCCGGTCGATCCGGTCGAACCTGTTGCCCCAGTAGAGCCGGTCGAACCTGTCGATCCGGTCGAGCCAGTTGCTCCGGTATTACCGGTTGCACCTGTGGCGCCGGTCGAGCCGGTTGCTCCGGTCGAACCTGTCGAACCGGTCGAACCGGTCGCACCAGTAGAGCCTGTTGCTCCAGTCGAGCCTGTTGCTCCGGTCGAACCAGTAGAGCCTGTTGCTCCGGTATCACCGGTCGAGCCAGTCGCTCCTGTATCGCCCGTCGCACCTGTGGCTCCGGTATCGCCTGTGGCTCCCGTTGAGCCCGTGGCACCGGTATCGCCCGTAGCACCCGTTGCTCCGGTATCGCCTGTTGGTCCGGTATCCCCGGTCGAACCTGTTGCACCAGTATCGCCAGTCGCGCCTGTGGCGCCGGTCGCACCAGTAGCCCCGGTTGCGCCCGTAGCGCCGGTCGCACCAGCGGCCCCTGTCGCACCCGCGGTGCCAGTGCTCGCGAGGGTTAATAGGCCACCATTAAAGTGGTCGCCATCGTTGCCCGCGGCGCCTGGGTTGTTGATTGGCGTGGTAGCGAAAAGATAACCCGGTTGGTTGCCCGCCGTGACGGGGTCAGCGTCGGCGACAAAAGTAAGTGTGCCGTATAGGCGGAAGCCAGAGTCATAGATGAGATAAGTATGGCCAATATCTGGAACTGTTACTGTTATCGAGAATTTTGGAGCCACGACATTGGCTGCGGATGGCAACTGAAAGCTACCTACAACCGTATCATCGGTTGTAGCTGGCGTATTAATTGTATCAATCAAGTAGTACGTGTTGATATTGTTACTTGATCCAGTATCTATAGTGCCGGTAAGTGTCAGATCGCCCGCAGCCAGAACCCCCACGTAATCCGCCGCGCCTTCAGAGGTCAGTGGCGGCAGGGGCGAGGACGCGTTCCTGCGTGCGCACAGCTCCCAGGCGCCGCCCAGGTCGGCTGCGCCGACTAGCGTTCTCGATGCGCAGACGTCCGCGCCAACTGCCTCTTCCAGAG
This sequence comes from Mesorhizobium sp. WSM1497, assembly GCF_001672455.2. Lineage (NCBI taxonomy): Bacteria > Pseudomonadati > Pseudomonadota > Alphaproteobacteria > Hyphomicrobiales > Phyllobacteriaceae > Mesorhizobium > Mesorhizobium sp. WSM1497. Next base: position 1,030 of record NZ_CP021071.1, read on the forward strand.
CCGCCACGAAGGTCTCGCCCGCCTCCCCCGACGCCGTCTCGCAGCTCCACAGCCGCAGCTCGCCGTCTGTGGCAAGCGCCCGGCCGATTGCGGCAAGATCCTCGGCCTCTTCCTGCAATGTAGCTGATGACCACTCCCCTGCTGTGAAGCCGACACGCCCAGACCCACCATGTGCAATGACGTGCACCGCTTCGAGCCCTGCGTGCCCCGCGAGCGCGGCAGCGATCTGCCGCGCCGCCGGTCGGCGGCCGTTGAGCACAATCGCTTGAACCTCGGGTCGCACGCTGCCGAGAATTGCCTGGAGGTCGGAAACTGAAGGATCGACAAAAAGAACTTCAGAGGCACGGGCCATGACTGGCTCCTGTTGGCTTCGAACTCAATTCACCGGCAGCCACTCACTGGCCTAGCCGGCAAGTACTGCGACTAAAGAGATTTACCTCCCGGACGGCCCGACGGCGCCGTGGGGACGTTCCACCACTGGCGTCTCGACGCGGAGGAAGTTGGCGACCTGGAAGTTCCCGCCTTCATCAAACGTCCCAATGGCAAGCGAGCCGGCGGTGCTTGGGACTTTGACGGTGAGGGCGACAGCGAGGCTTCGCTTGACGGCTCTGGGAAGAACGACCTGACCGACAATAGCGCTCTTGGCCGTGTCCAGAATGAAATAATTTATATTTTCAATCGTGTCGCCGATCGGCAAAATGCCTCGAACGGTGACTTCCATAGCCGCAAATCCTGCCGTGAAGCTCATCATCTTCTCCTTGGTCGCCGGCGGCCGGGCCGCAGCTTCTCTTGGTCGTACCTTAGATTTCAATCGCTGGTTCAATGGCTGCAGAGCGCGGGCGCCCGGTGAGGCCGGTCGCGCGCATTGCCGCATTGCGGGCAGGTCTAAGAGACGGGTGCGCAAGGCTTGGCAGCCTCTTCGTGCCGCTCGATCGGATGGCGCCCCAGTTGTCTTCGCCCAGGTGAGTGAGGCGTCCAAAGGACACCGAGGAATACCCATCAATCGCTGGGTAATCCGTGCTGTTGGCCGACTGCGGGTAATTCAGGCGTTGTTCTACGCCTAAGCCTGCGTCATGGCCCCATCGCCTCGTACACGGTATCACCCCAACCATGGTCACTCCCGTCACGCGTGTCCCCGATTTCTCGACGACGACTTACGAGGGAACCAACTGCTTGCGGGGGGAACATCAGATTTGGGAAAACGCCGGCCTTGAGTTCAAGGCCGTACAACGTCTTCTCTTGCACGTCACCACACACTCGCCACGCCCTCACGCACGAAGTGACTTGCTCCAGACACTCTCCTGGCTTCGCAGACGCAGCCCAACAGGCCCTCTGCCCAGTTCGCGGGAACCCTCTCAACACAAGACATTAGTAAAATCTAAAATTAGCAACTTGTAAATAACCAAGTTAACAATTTATTAATTGTGGACCATGAGTAACTACTTTCGGTCGACATCAAATGGCGCGCGTGGGCCGAACGCATCGAAAAATCCGAGGCTTAAGGGTGCCCTCTGGTTCGCGTCGAACCCTCGATGTCGCGGCGAAATTTGCGCCTCAGCGATTGGGTCGACGGGAAATTCTGTTCTTAACCCTCTGGTCCGGAGCGACCGCAAGACCCTTGCTGCGACGGAAAGCGCTGGCTAAACAATGGACGGGTTGAGGCAGCACTTGGCTGTGAAGGGGCAATCGTTCTTTGCAACAAGGTCATGCAAATGGCCAAGGCGGCGGGGTGACGCATGAGATATAAAGCCGGACAAAGGCGCAGGAATTCCCTTCAACAATTTCCAGCAGCGTGTAACGGACGCCGCTCCGCCAAGGGATTAGCATGAGCACCATCGGCCTGTGCATGATCGTCAAGAACGAGGCAAAGGTCATCTTGCAATGCCTCGCTAGCGCGCTTCCTCTCGTTGACTACGTGCTCGTCATCGACACGGGTTCCGAGGACGGCACGCAGGACCTCATCCGTACCTTCCTGACCCTTCACAATGTCAAAGGCACAGTCATCGACGAGCCTTGGCGGGACTTTGCGTACAACCGTACCTTTGCCCTTGACCGCCTGCGGGAAGTCGAGACGGTCGACTACGCCATGATCATCGACGCCGACGACGTCGTGGTCCAAGACGCCGACTTCGATCCGATCGCGTTCAAGTCGAACATGGAACACGATCTCTACGACGTCGAGGTGTCCCATGGGGGCATTTCGTTTTATCGCCCGCAGATTTGCCGCAACCGGCTTCCCTTCTCCTTCAAGGGCGTGCTGCACGAATATCTCGAGGCCCCTCCCGGCCATCTCACACGCGAGACCGCCAAGGGTTTTCGCGTGGCGACGGGGCGTGGCGGAGCACGCAGTCAAAACCCGCGAAAGTACCAGGACGACGCGGCGGTTCTTGAAAACGCGCTTGCTACGGAGACCGACCCGTTCCTTATTTCGCGATACACCTTCTATCTGGCGCAGAGCTATAGGGATTCCGGAGAACGTGAAAAATCGCTGGCAAACTATCTGAAGCGCGCCGAGCTGGGCTTCTGGGACGAGGAAATCTATGTCAGCCTGCTCGAAGCGGGCAATCTCATGGCAGCGCTGGGACGGCCATTCGACGAGGTCGTTGCAATCTTTGAGCGTGCGACGCAGGCCGTTCCCGCCCGCGCTGAAGCTCTTCACGCCGCGAGCCTCTATTGCCGCACCCAGGGCCGGAACGCGGAGGGAGCGGAATTTGCGCGTCGAGGGCTCGACCTTGCACAACCCCCCGGACTTTTCATACAGCCTTGGGTCTACGATTACGGATTGCTCGACGAGTTTGCCGTCAATGCCTACTGGACAGGCGCTTACCGGGATTCACTCGACGCCTGTCTGAAATTGCTCGCCAGCGAAAAATTGCCGGCGGAAATGGCGAAGCGCGTGGTGGCCAACGCGCGTTTCGCCACTGACAAGCTTCCGGTGCATGAACCGTCGAATCTCGGGGCGTTCGGGACAGAGAGCTTGATCGATCAGCACAAGCTTATCCGGCAGCGTTCGCTGCGGTCGCGCCTGAAGGGTTCACCGCGCATCCTGATTGCAATCCTGGCAAAGCAGAAGGAGCCGGCACTGCCGCTTTACCTCGAGTGCATCGAGGCGCTCGACTACCCGAAGGCATCGATCGTCCTATACATCAGGACAAACAACAATACCGACAGGACCGAGCATATACTGCGCGAATGGGTAGAGCGCGTGGGTCACCTCTATGCTGCGGTCGAAATCGACGCCTCGGACGTCGTCGATCGTGTTGAGCAGTTTGGCGAGCACGAATGGAATGAGACGCGCTTCAGGGTGCTTGGCCGAATCCGCAACATAAGTCTGCGGAAAACGCTCGAGCACGGCTGCGATTTCTATTTCGTGGCCGACGTCGACAATTTCGTGCGATCGGCCACGCTGCGAGAACTTGTCGCGCTTGATTTGCCAATCGTCGCGCCTCTGCTTCGCTCTATCTCGCCGGGCCAATATTATTCGAACTATCATGCCGAGATCGATGCCAACGGGTATTATCTGCAGTGCGATCAGTATGGTTGGGTGCTCAACCGCCACGTGCGCGGCGCCATCGAGGTGCCGCTCGTGCATTGCACATATCTTGTCCGGGCTGACGTGCTGACCGAACTGACATACGAGGACGGCACATCGCGGTACGAGTACGTTGTCTTTGCCGACAGCGCCAGGAAGGCCGGCATCGTCCAGTATATGGATAACCGACAAGTCTATGGCTACATCACCTTTGGCGATGGCCAATACCATGTGAGTGATGGCATCGAGCGGGCTCGAGCGCTGTTGCATGGTGCGGGCGATACCTCCGCATTCACTGCCGCCACGCCCTCTGTCTCCGGAACGATGCCAGCCCGGCCTGTCGAGCCGAGGGGTTCCCCGAAAATTCACCTGATAAACCTAGACCGCAGCGTCCAGCGCTGGAGCAGGTACCAAAGTAACAACTGGCATTTATTGCACAATACCGTTCGCGTATCAGCCGTTGACGGCACTTCTCTCGACAGGGAGGCGCTCATCAAGGAAGGTCTGATTACCAGTGATTGTCCGTATCCCCCGGGCACGTTGGGGTGCGCTCTATCCCATATCAGCTTGTGGCAGCTGTCGGCTTCAGAAAACAAGACAATAACGATTTTCGAAGACGACGTTCGGTCATCATTTCGGTTCTTGGATGAATCAGATCGTATATCTCAAGAATTAACAGAATGGGACATTATACAGTGGGGGTATATATATAGTCCATTGTTTCTTTGGTTAAATTTCGGCTTCTCCAAAGCCAAGCTTGAATTTTACGACCATCGATACATCAATAAAACTGCTTTGTTCCAGGCCGAGAAATTCTCACACTCCCTCATAAAAGTGGAGCACTCTTTTGGGATTCAAGCCTACACAGTAACACCAAGAGGTGCACGAATGCTTCTTGAAAAATGTCTGCCGCTACGAAGTAGACAAATCCCCTTTCCTGGAACTGCCGTCGTCCTCGACGATACGGGTATCGATTGCGCGATGTGTGCGGCATATGGATCAATGCAAGCGTTCGTTTGCATGCCGCCGCTGGTCATCCATGATGACGAACTGCCGTCAGACCGGGCAGAGGCAGATCACCGAGAGCCGAGCTAGTTTGTCATTGGAAGCACAACAGACCACCAATGGTGTGGCGCGCATGGCGCGAGGGAAGATACTGACAAAGACCGCCTGGGCGGCACTGGGGTCTTGATGCTGTCGCACGCCGACGCGTCATAGTCCATCAGTTGCTAAGGGGCCTACTCGCCTGGGGCCACAGAAATTCTAAGGGTCATGTAAACCAGCCCTCGGGAGAACGGCGTGAAAATTGCAAATCACATCACACTTCTCGTTCACCCAGGGATGGTGAAGGTGCTCGCAAGCTTGATTCAGATGCTCGCCGATGGGCTGCATGAGATTTCCATCGAAACTGACATTGTCCATGAACTGCCTCAAGGATTTACCGGGCAGGCAATCGTACTAGGTGCCAACCTGTATGGAGAGGCCGGCTTAGCCCATCTGCCAATTAATTCTGTCATATTTAATGTCGAGAATCATACGTCTAACTGGATGTCGAACGAATACAAAAACATTCTTCGCCGATTTCCCGTTTGGGATTATAGTGAGTCAAACTCACTTTTATTATCGAATTCGATATCTCGGCAAGTACATTATCTTAGATTGTTCTACGTGAGAAGTCTTTCCAGAATTCTTGACGAAAACGAGGATATTGACGTTCTGTTCTATGGCTCTTTTAATGACCGGCGGTCCAAAGTGCTTGATGAAATGCGCGCACGAGGGCTGCGCGTTGAAGCCGTGTATAGCGTATTCGGCGACCAGCTTGACCGACTTATCGCGCGCTCGAAAGTGATACTGAATTTGCACTTCTATGACAGCGGACAGTTTGAAATTATTAGAGTTTTCGATCTTTTGGCGAACAAGCGTACTGTAGTAAGCGAAGTAAATTCAGGCGAACTGGTGGACGCCGATTTGGCCAACGCCTTTGTTGCAGCGAACTACGAGAACCTTGTCGATGTGACCGAGGCGCTAGTTAAGGACCCAGATCGACGTCATAAAGTAGCAGCAGCAGGCTTCGAGGCATTTAGCCAACGCAGCGCCAAAAAAATACTTCCTGAAGCGCTAGCCTGGAGTGATTCGCCACGCCTCCCGGGCGATATGGTGATTGGCAGTGGCAAGATGTATGATCCGCACCTGCTCAATATAGACATTAGAAGCCAATGGAACCCCGACATTGTCGCCGATATATCAGATCCGCAGCTATTGACCCGTGAATTTACATCAACGCGCTTTGGTGCCGTCCGCCTCCGACGCGGACTATTTACAAGTATAACTTCTGCGAACACGCTTGAGAAAGCTTCCAATCTGGTTGTCGCTATGACCAACTGCCTGAACTTACTGGCAGACGGCGGACTTCTAAAGATATCTGTTCCGCACGATCTGTCCTACGGCGCCTGGCAAGACCCTACCAACGCGCATGGTTTCAATGAACGGAGTTGGCTCTACTATTGTGAATGGTACTGGTATCTCGGCTGGACCGACGCTCGATTCGATTTGATTGAGCAGAGCTTTCACTATAGTTCCTTGGGGCACGAGTTGGCAGCACGGGGCGTTTCACATGACGAGATTTTGCGTAGCCCGCGGGCGGTAGACGAGATACATGTGGTGCTGCGCAAGCGGCAACTAACTGAGGCTGAGCGTACCCATGGGGGCCAACTGCGAGGCGACATCCGTGCGTGAAATTCGATGCAAGCTGTCGATGAGGTGCATTCGATGACGCAAAGCACGCCGGATGGTTCCCGCGAAGCCTTCGCGCGCATCTACCAAGGCAACGAGTGGGGTTCCACGGAATCGCGCTCCGGACTCGGTTCAGCGTACGCGACGACCCATCGCGTGCGAACCGTATTGCCGATGCTTTTGCGCGCACTGGATGTGACATCCATGCTTGATGCGCCCTGCGGCGACTTCAACTGGATGCGTTTCGTCGACTTGGGCAAGACGCACTACATCGGCTGCGATATCGTGCCGGAAGTCATCGACATGAATCGCTTGCGATACGCGGATCGCGAATTCCACGTGCTCGATCTGGCTGCCGAACCGCTTCCGAATGTCGACCTTGTTTTTTCGCGCGACTGCCTGCAGCATCTGACCGAGCCCGACATCTGGCGCGCGCTGCGCAACTTCAAGAAATGCGGCGCACGCTGGCTGCTCACCTCAAGCCATTCGACCTCAGCTCAGGACATTGCGTCGGAACCGGGCGGATTCGGATTTCTCAACTTACAGCAACCGCCATTCTCGTTTCCCGTACCACTCCTAGTCATGCCGGAGGAACACTACCCATCGAAGGCGATGTGTCTGTGGGACATGACGCAAATCGGTGCATGAGAACGATTATGGAGCATCGTCTGACGAATAGGCTATAGCTTGGCATACCAGCTGCCGTCTCATTGGCTACGAGTTTGGCTACGCGGGGATCATTCGCGGAAAGGCTACGCGGTCATGTCTCGAAATCTCCCTTGGCCGCCCATCGCCAACCCTCTTTACCGTCCCGTCGAGCTTGTACAGAGGCCGCATGCCTGAGAGCGCGGCTAATCAGGTCATCGGTCATCGAGCTCATGGGGAGCATGCATGCCTTGATGGGTCCGCCAAGAGCCCGCAACTAGACGCAGCAGTGCGGAGCGTTCCTTCACAAAGGAAGCGACAGCAAAGCCGTGTCGCTAAATCAAAGTAGTGATTGTTTGGGCTTTCGGTTCTTGTTCGCTGGAAGCTGAACTCCGCGCCGGTATTGATTACGGCGCCGGTTTCGTCTGATGAACGACCTTGTCAATCGTGAGTTGCAGCCTCGGAAGCCCTCCACCACACCGCACAGCCGTCGATTGGAATTAATGGCGAGGTAATACCTTCTCTAGTCCGAAATTCGTTTACAGCTTGAGCGCACGGGGCGAGAAAGTAGTCGTCAACGATTACGAATCCACCATACGAAAGCTTGCGATAAAGCGAGTCAAGAGCTTGAATTGTTGATTCATACATGTCGCCGTCGAGCCTGAGAAGCGCCAATTTTTGTATCGGAGCATTAGGGAGTGTGTCCTTGAACCAGCCTTCAAGGAAGACGACTTGCTCATCAAGCAAGTCATATCTGCGAAAGTTTTCTTCTACGTCCTTCCGTGAGATCGCCAGTTGCGAATGTGTGTGGTGGGTGTCCCCAGCGTCCGCCGCATAGATTTCCGGACTTGGGGAAGGAAGGCCAGCGAAACTGTCAGCGACGAAGACGCGACGTTGAGTATCGGCGTAGGAGGCAAGAATACCTCTCATAAAAATACACGCCCCGCCGCGCCAAACTCCGGTCTCGATGAAGTCGCCTGGAACATCATCTAAGATTACAGTTTCGCATAAATGCCGTAGATTGCGCATCCTCGCTGAGCCAATCATGGTTTGCGCTAGTCCCGGCCAGTCCCGCCCAAGAGCACGCTTGTTCGGATCGTATTTTCCACCCGTCCACGGATCAATGGGCGCGTCGCCATATAAGGTTCCGGTCAGCGATGCTTCCAGGAGATTTAGGTATCTATTCCGCATCTTCATTGCGGCGATCATGAAGTCATGACTGTCATTCAACGCTCGTCTCCTTTTGGGAGCTTGACACGAACCAACGCTTCCGCGCCGAATTCGGATGACGCGAGTGCGGCTCGTTGAACGGCTACGCTGTCACCGTAGCAGATAGCTTTCGCCATCGTTTGCGAAAAGACAGCTTCACCAGCTAATGCCATAACAGCTTCCCGGATCTTCGCCACGGTGGATTTTCGTGGTAGTTAGACTCCGGCGGTCGGACACGGGAATCAAAGTGCGACGACGGGATTTCGTTACGCTCTTGGGGCGCGCAGCGGCTGGGAGCTTTTTTCCTCCCGCATTGACCGGTCGCGACGCCCTCGCGGAGAGCTATGCAGCCATGGCGCCACCGACCACCTTGCCTTCGTCCCTCCTCACCGCGCCCATCGAGCTTGCCGGCGACTGGGGCCACATGCTTGAGGGAGCCGCTGATCAGGTCGTCGAACGCATGCGGCATGCATGCCTCGACGGTGTCCGCCTGCTGTCCGACCGCCAGCCAACGCGCCTTCGTGTCGACGAGCACACTTCCGGCGCGCCGGCAATCTGGCTACATCCAGACGGCAGCAGTATGGCCTGGATCATCGTCGATATCGGCGAACGTGACTGGTCGAAGCTCGCCTACCAGTTCGGGCACGAACTCGGACATGTGCTGTGCAACAGCTGGCAGCCGGACGCCAAGCCGGCGCCGCCTTGCCAATGGATCGAGGAAACCATGGTGGAGGCTCACTCGCTGCGTGGGCTCGCACGTCTGGCGAAAAACTGGAAGGAGGCGCCACCCTTCGCAGGCGACAATGCCTTCGGCGATGCCATCGCCCGGTACCGCCAGGACATCATCGATCGTTATGCAGCGCTGGCTGAAAGCCAGGGGCTCACGCGCGACGCCGCTGCGTGGTTCGCCGACCACCGCGGCGAGATCGAAATGCCCGCTCTTAATCCGTTCGCCCAGGCAATGTCGCTGACCATCCTCGCCGAATACGGCCGCGCGCCGGACTGCGTAGAGGCTTTGGGGGCACTCAATCGCTGGCCCGGCCGCACCAGCATGCCGATCGCCGAGTACCTCGGACACTGGGAGGCGAGTTGTGTCGAATTGCGCGCTTCGCCCAGATTGCCGATCCGCCTGCGTGATCTGCTGCATGTTCAACAGCGGGCCAAGTGAAGAGCGCTTAGGGCGGTAGGCAACGGACTGGCTTAGCCAGCGCGATGAACGTGCGTCCGGTCAAGGACATGTGGTCGTTTCCTTGCTCGCGGGCTCACACGCACATTGGCGCTATGATATGGCATCTCGGCTCGCGGCGCTTTTCGGCGCCGAGTCCGCCATCGTGAGCTTTGGCAGGACTGGTCAGGCCGCGCGACATGCAACATGGGCCGGAATCGCGACCTGAGCGCGATACCCATCGAACTTGTCGAACTCGAATTCATGGCTCGATTCAATCGTGTGCGTGGAATTCGGTTCCAAGCGGTAGTCGACAGATTGAACCGGAAGAGTCTGGCGGCGTTATTGGGTCTGGAATGGCAATCCTTTGGAGGACGAAATGGCCAGTACTGGAACAACCCGTGGACGCAATCAGGACCGCGCGAAGGTTGCTGGCGGGCAGGATAATGAAGTGAAATACGAGGCAGGCAAGACCGGGCGCGAGGAAGGCTGACGTGAAATCGGTCGGCAACAGCCGCAAGAAGATTGAGGACAAGCTGAAAGAATAGGCCACCGTTCGCGTGCGCAAATGATCCGCTTAGCCACCTTCAATGTGAACGGCGTTAATGGCCGGCTGCCCGTGCTCCTTAGGTGGCTGACGACTACGAATTACGACATCGTCTGCCTGCAGGAACTGAAAACGTCCGACGAGAAGTTTCCAATTGGGGCGATCCGCGAGACGGGATACCGCGCGATCTGGCATGGCCAGAAATCCTACAACGGCGTCGCTATCCTGGCTCGCGGAGTAGACCCGATCGAGCGCCGACGCGGGCTTCCCGGCGACCCTGACGACAGCCATAGCCGCTATATCGAGGCGGAGATCGGCGGGCTGGTTGTCGGCTGTCTTTACCTGCCAAACGGAAATCCCGCGCCTGGTCACAAGTTTGACTACAAGCTGCGCTGGTTCGACCGTCTGATGCGCTACGGCCGAGCTCTTCTCCAAGAGGGCGCGCCGACCGTGCTGTGCGGCGACTATAATGTCGTCCCAACTCCGATTGATGCGGTGGTGCCGCGACGATGGATTGGCGATGCGGTTTACTTTCCCGAGAGTCGCCAATCCTATGCCGATATGCTTGAGGACGGCTGGACCGATGCGCTCAGGTGCATCCATCCGGACAAGGGTGTCTACACCTATTGGAATCACTCCTATGGGGGCGGTTACGACAGGAGTTCTGGCCTGCGAATGGACCATCTGCTGGTCAGTCCCTCGTTGTCGTCCCGGCTTCGCGATGCGGGGGTGGATGCAGAGACGCGAGGATGGGAGAAGCCGAGCGATCATGCGCCTGCATGGATAGAACTTGCTAGCCCGAGTTGAGACTTGAAATGCCGTCCGATTCTGGCTGCTCCAGACTTCGCCCCCTTTGTCTGAAATTTGTAGTCATTCTTCGGACCACGTGGCGTCGCGCATTACTTTTGCCACCGAGCGGGAATATTGTGTTTGGATCTCCATACAATCTGCACGAGCAGGTACTTGGAAACGACAGGATCGAAGGCGTGGGAACTAGCCACGTTGCGTCACGCGGGCAAACGCGTCAGTGTGTAGATTCGAGGCTTGTCTCGGCTATGTACGCAATGGACGACAGGAGCCCGGCGCCCTCAAGCCAGTCATGCCTCCGGTGTCGGACAGCGCACCCCACGTTTTCTTCCGTATCATGATCCAACAGGTGACGGGCCGTGAAGCAAGTGAATAGCTTTCTTCACTGTGGCGACCAGCGCTGGACCGATTCAGGTGGAGCGGCTCTAGGTAGTTTCCCGTAGGGACATAACCGAATTTCGCGACCCGCGGATTCGCGCGATTGCTGTGTCACGGATAAACCGGGAAAACAGCCATGCACGCCTACACCTCCTCCAGAATTTCGCTGCCGTCACGGTCTGCCCAGCCCAACTTGCCGGAGGCTTTTGAGCCCGCACTGCTGCAACCACTCAGCTTCTATCCCGCAGGCGCGGAAATCTACGCCCAGGGCGGGAAGGCCTCTCTATCTGCCGTCGGCGGTGTCGGCTGCTGCGTGTTGCTGGCTAATCGCGATTGTGTCCGGTCGATCGCCGTACTTTCCAGATCAACGGGAAGACGTGGTTTTCCGGATTAGACCTGATGTGAGATGTCAGCCTGCCAACTGGCGGCAGATCGAGCGCCGTAGGCGCACCGATCCGTCCTGACTGCTTGCCAAAACTCGCTCCATAATTTATATGACCACTTTAGTCACGGGAGCAATCATGATGAAAGAGATTCAGCTCAAAGACGTCAAGGCTACGTTCTCACATGTGGTCGACGAAGCGGTTGCGGGCACACCGACGGTCGTCACCCGTCACGGCAAAAGAGAGGCTGTCGTAATCAGCTATTCGGAGTACGAACGCCTTTCCCGTGTGCCGTCGCTGGGTTGGCTGCTCACAAACTCGCCCCTGGAGGAAGCTGACCTGCCAGCGCGAAGCCGAAAGCCCGCACGGGCTCTGCGCGATCCGGCGTTCTGACATTGTACCTTTTGGACACGAATGTCGTCAGCTTGCTTGCCCCTTCAAAACGCAGGACGCCCTCCGATGAGAAACTAGCGGCCTGGATAGTCGAGCGATCGTCCGACCTTTGGCTCTCCGTAATCACCTTGGCCGAGATCGAGGACGGCATCGCGAACGCCAAGCGAACCGGTGCCACCAAGAAGGCGGGTGCGCTCGCTGAATGGTGGGGAGAAATCCGTCACTACTACAGTAGCCGCATCCTCCCTCTTGACCTCGAAACGGCAACAATAACTGGGCAACTCATGACAGTCGCTCGGGCCGCTGGCATCTCACCTGGTTTCGAGGACATCGCTATTGCTGCAACAGGCATGCAACACGATCTGATCGTGCTCACGGACAACGAGAAGGATTTCAGGCCGCTCGGCATTCGGCATCAGAATCCGTTCATCGGGCTTCCAGAATAGGCGGACGGCGACCGATGGGCGCCTCCAGCATGACCATGCGATGACGTAGGCGGGGTTATGCGACGCTGGGCGAGTCTGATGGCGGTGCACCGGACTTCCTGGATCGACCAGCGGCCAGCGTATATTTGTGCCCCTTCAAGGTTCATAGGCCTTGTTGCCTATGGGCTGTCCAGGTTGTTTGCTTTAAAGGCCCAACGCTGACAGGGCCTTGGACGTGAGGTGAGAGCTTCATCGTCATTGAATACCTTTCTCATGGACGTCCAACGAGACGGTAACAATCAGTCATCCACCCACCTTGACGCGGGCGTGCCGCCCAGCGGATGTCGGGCTGATGTGCGCCGACGGAAGACGTGTCCTCGACCGTCACTTCTGGCGAGCGGCATCGCCATCATTAGTGATGGAACGGAAAAGAAACCATTCAGCGTCAGACTACCGCTTTTCGACGCACCTTTTTCGAACACGTCGGAACGAGCGCTTGTCGCGCAGCCCACGATGCCCCCATTGGTGAATCGGATCCATGAAGAGTCTGACAATACGCCACCGCATCCTCGTCAGTTTCGCTGCCGTTCTGGTGGTCATGTCCGTGATCGCCGTCATCGCGTACGCCTGGTTTCTTCAGGCGGGGCAGGAGGCGACCGAGGTCGAGAAGGGCATCCTTCCAGACCTCTATCACAGCACCGCGATCATGATGGGCCAGATGACGGCCCATAGTCTGCTTCAGGAATATGCCCTTCAGGACAACCCATCGGATAGAAGCACGCTTGAAAGCGCGATCACGACCAATCGCGACCAAGTGCAGCGGTCGATGGGCGACTATGAAGCAACAATCGTCTCCGACATCGACAAGCAGAATTATGCAGTCGTCAAAGAACTCGCCAACCAATTTCGTCTGGCTGAAACTGCTGTGCTGGACACAAGCCGGGCTGCCTTGTCGAAAGGTGAAACTCCCAATGAAAGCCTGGCCATCAAGAACACCGTAGAGCCGATCTTTGTAAAGTTGCAGTCCGCTCTGCAGGCCATGGTTGAGGATCACAGAGGCGAGGCAAACAGCGCGACGCAGCGGATCAGCTCGATCGTTAGAACGGCCGAAGTCGGTTTGAGCGTTGGCTTGTTGATAGCCCTCGGACTAGCCCTTCTTTTGGGTTACCAGCTGTTTCGCGCCATTACAGGTCCGCTCACTCGTTTGGTCAACGCGGTTCAATTGATGCGGCAAGGCGACTTCAGTGAACGCCTCGATCTGAGGCGCCGAGACGAATTCAGCGTTCTTGCCGACGGCTTCAACGCAATGGCGGACGATCTCACAACCCTCATTGGTCAGGTTCAAAGGTCCAGCATACAGGTCGGCACATCGATAACTGAGATCGCCGCCACCTCCAAGCAACAACAGGCAACTGCGACTGAAATCGCAGCGACCACAACGGAAATCCGCGCGACAGCCAAGGAGATCTCCGCCACGTCAAACGAGCTCGTCCGCACGATGAACGAGGTCTCGACAGTTGCCGAGCAAACTGCTGCCGTCGCCGGCGGAGGGCAAGCGGGGCTAACCCGTATGGAAGAAACCATGCAGCAGGTCATGGAAGCGGCCGGCGCGATCAATTCCAAACTCGCGATCCTGAGCGAGAAAGCCGGCAGCATCAATCAGGTGGTGACGACCATCACCAAAGTGGCCGATCAGACGAACCTTTTGTCGCTCAACGCTTCCATAGAGGCTGAGAAGGCCGGCCAATATGGCCGGGGCTTTGCAGTGGTGGCGACGGAAATCCGAAGGCTCGCGGACCAGACGGCTGTCTCCACATACGATATCGAGCAGATGGTCAAGGACATCCAATCGGCAGTCGCGGCCGGGGTGATGGGCATGGACAAGTTTTCCGAACAGGTCCGCCGGGGTATGCAGGAAATCCAGCAGGTCGGCGGGCAACTCTTCGAGATCATTCAGCAGGTTCAGGGGCTGGTGCCACGTTTCGAAGTCGCCAATGAAGGCATGCAAGCGCAGGCGACCGGCGCGGGGCAGATCAGCGACACGCTAACGCAGCTGAGTGAGGCAGCTCAGCAAACAGTCGAATCCCTTCAGCAATCGACGCTCGCGATCGACGAGCTCAATCAAGTCTCAGGCGGCATGCGAAGTAGCATTTCGAGGTTCAAGCTGAGAGCGTAGCGAGCCGGCAGTAGGGGGTGACAATGCTATTTCTCGCCTTCAGCATGGGTCCGGATCGCTACTTGATCGATGTCCACCAAATTGAAGAGGTGCTGCCTCGTCTCGATGTGAAGGTCCTGCCGGGTGCGCCAACCGGTGTGGTGGGTCTGGTCAGCTACAACGGAATACCCATCCCGCTGATCGATGTTACTCTTCTTGCGCTTGGCCGGCCGTCGGAGCGCCTATTGAGCACCCGGATCGTTGTGACGCGCTATCACGCGCATGATGGCGAGCAGCGCCTGCTGGGACTGATCGCGGAACGGGTGACGGATACGCTTGAGCGAGACCCTGCCGACTTCGCGCCGTTCGGACTTGAACCAGGAACCCCGCCCTATCTTGGGCCGGTGGCTTCCGATGGTTCGGAGATCATTCAGCGGGTCAAAGTGGCATCGCTGCTTTCGGAAGAGATACGTACCGCATTGCTCCGCCAGTCAGCAATGGGTGATCAATGACCGGCGCAATTGAAAAGCTCCTGACGGAAACCATCGGACTGGACAGTGCCAGCGTTGGTCCGACAGTGGTCCGTCAGGCGGTCAGAGATCGGATGGCAGCATGCCGGATAACCAACCCTCAGACCTATAAGGAACACTTGACCGGTTCCTCACAGGAGTTGCAGGAGTTGATCAATGCGGTGGTGATCCCGGAGACCTGGTTCTTTCGCGACCGAGAAGCGTTCACGATGCTGGCGCGGCACGCGCGCGTGCACAAGCGTGCTCAGCCGATTAAAGTCCTGAGCCTGCCATGTTCAACCGGCGAAGAGGCTTACTCGGTCGCCATGGCCATGTTCGATGCCAGCTTTGAGGCGCACGAGTTCAAGATCGATGGTGTGGACGTCAGCAGCCGCAATATCGCGACGGCTGAACGCGCGATCTATGGGCGCAATTCGTTTCGCGGCAGCCATCTCGAATTCAAGGATCGCTATTTCGAAGCGGCCGAGAGCGGGTTGCGTCCTACAGCTGCGGTGCTGAAACAGGTTCGGTTCAGGGTAGGAAACCTGTTCGGCTCTCGCGCGTCTTTCAGGCAAGAAGTCTATGACATCGTGCTTTTCCGCAATCTGCTGATCTATTTCAATCGAGAGCTGCAGGATCGCGCGTTGATCTGCCTGAAGGACCTACTGGCCAAAGACGGACTCCTCCTGGTCGGTCCGGCGGAAGCAGCTCTTCCAAGGTTGCATGGCTTTATTTCCGCTGAATGGCCATTGGCCTTTGCCTTCCTGAAATCGGAGCCCGTCAAGACCACGGCGCCGACAGTTTCGGCCGCCATCCCGGTGCCGACGCCAACCCCGAAGGTCAACAAGAGCAAGCCTCTTCTTCGGCCCCGACCGACAATTGGCAATGAAGCCCGTGGACAGGCGCCGGCCAAGCCGCTTGCACAGGCCTCGGAAAGCCTCATCGCGGTTGAACGGATCGCCAATGCAGGACGGGTAAAGGAGGCACAGGAGGTCGCCCTGGCGCATCTCAAGGAATTTGGTCCTTCCGCGCAAATCTTCTACTTGCTGGGCCTCGTCCAGGATGCGGATGGCGCAGCACCCCAAGCCGCGCAAAGCTATCGCAAGGCGCTCTATCTCGCGCCAAATCATCGAGAAGCTCTCATCCATCTGGCTTTGCTGCTTCGCAAGCAAGGCGACCATAACGGCGCCGAGGCCCTGGCTGGCCGGCTAGGCCGGGTCCAGAAAAGGAGCGGCAGCTGATGGCGGCTTCGACAGGGATCGCTCAGCCGTTGGAGCAGATTGAAATCGACGACTGCTGGCGGCAAATAGGCGTACGGGGTGACAAGTCATGTCCGCTGCTGGAGCAGCATCTCCACTGCCGGAATTGCCCGACCTATAAGAAGATTGCACGACACCTCCTCGACCGTGCGGCTCCCTCGGTATATCGCGACGAATGGCCTGGTAACGCTGGTCGAGCAGGGATCGATCCGGCCGACGGCGAGGCGCTGCAGACGGCTGTTCTCTTCCGTTTGGGGGAAGAATGGATGGCACTTCCGGTCGGTATTTTTCATGAAGTGGCTGAATCTCGTCGCGTTCATTCACTTCCACATCGCAGAAACCGTGCACTGCTCGGTATTGCGAATGTCCGTGGTGAATTGCTCGTTTGCCTGTCCCTGGCTGAATTGCTCGGGATAGACGAGCGCAAGGAGGGGGAGCAAAGCACGCGAACCAAGGTATTTCGCCGCCTGGTTGTTGTGGGCGAGCGCGACAAGCGGGTTGCCTTTACGGTTGATGAGATCCACGGCTTACATCGCTATCGGGCACGCGACACTCTCGCTGTGCCAGCCACGATCGACAAGGCGCTGTCTGCGGCTACTGTTGCCGTTCTGCCCTGGCAGGGACGGGCCGTTGGTTGTCTCGACCCAGGACAACTGCTCACGATGCTGGATCGGAGCATGGCATGACAGATGAGGACTTCAGCCAGGTCTCGATGCTCAGCCTCTTCCAGGCCGAACTGGAGACGCAGTCGCAGGCACTAACGTCTGGGCTTCTGGCACTGGAACGCAATCCTGTCGCCGCCGATGCCTTGGAAGCATGCATGCGTGCCGCACATTCCCTGAAGGGAGCTGCCCGCATCATCGACCTGATGCCCGCGGTCAAAGTTGCAAATGCGATGGAAGATTGCCTGGTCGCCGCGCAACGTGGGCATCTGAGAGTGGGACGGGAGCATATAGATGCGCTCCTGCAAGGCTGTGACCTTTTGAAATTGATCGCATCGGGATCATCGAGCGAGCGCGCCAACTCAGAAATCGAAAGCTTTCTCGCGAAGTTTGAGGAATTGTCGCCCCCCGAGGCGAAGCCCGGGGCCCAAGATTTTGCAGCTGATTTCGCAACTCCAGATCATGCCCAGGAGCAACTGGCGTCGACCTCTTCAGCGAATCTCCTCGTTGGGGCGGTACCGCAAGCCCACGGCAGCATCGGCTCTGATAGAATGGTTCGGGTGACGGCAGACAGCCTGAACCGATTGCTCGGGTTGGCTGGCGAGTCGCTGATGGAAGCTCGGCGGCTCAGGCCATTCGCTGACGGGCTGCTAAGGCTGAAGCGACTTCAATCGGACCTCGCAAGTGCGTTCGACAATCTTCATGCAGTGCTGCCGCCGGTTTCAAATGATGCGCCGGTGGTGGAGGCGCTGGCTGAAGCGCAGCGAAAGCTTCGGTTGAGCCAAGCGTTCCTGGCGGAGCGTCTCGATGAATTGGATTCAGTGGATCGGAAAGCGACCGATCTTGCCAACAGATTGTACGACGAAACGTTGGCGAGCCGGATGCGGCCTTTCGAGGACGGCGTGAGACACTACGCAAGAACGGTCCGCGACCTCGGTCGTACCCTTGGCAAGCGGGCGCGACTGGAGATCGTAGGCGGCTCGACCGGCATCGACCGCGATATCCTCGAGCAGCTCGATGCCCCCTTGGGGCATCTTTTGCGCAACGCTGTAGACCATGGGCTTGAACCGCCTGAGGAGCGCCTCGCGATGGGGAAACCCGAAGAGGGGCTGATCAGGCTCGAAGCGAGGCACAATGCCGGGCTGCTGCAGATAGCCGTGGTGGACGACGGCAGGGGGATCGAGCTCTCGAAGCTGCGCGAGGCTGTCATCGCCCGACAGCTTGCGACCAGGGAAAGTGCTGACACACTCAGCGAAACCGAATTGCTCGCATTCCTGTTTCTGCCAGGCTTTTCGATGAAAGCGGGCCTTACCGACGTGTCCGGCCGTGGTGTGGGCCTCGATGCGGTGCAGGCGATGACGAAAGAGGTCCGCGGAATCACGAGCGTTTCCTCGGAATTTGGTCGTGGAACCCGGTTTCAACTGCAGCTGCCGCTGACGTTGTCAGTCCTGCGCACACTACTCGTCGAAGTCGATGGGGAGCCCTATGCGTTTCCACTCGCCGCCATCTCCAAGACAATGAGATTGCAGCGGATGCAGATCAACCTGCTGCAGGGCCGACCGCATTTTCGCTTGAACGATCGACAGATCGGGCTGGTGACCGCGCGCGAAGTGCTGGATCGAGGAGAGTCCGGATCGGAACCGGACGAACTCTCGGTCGTCGTCGTGGATGCAGGTCGGGGCGATGCGTACGGCCTGATCGTTGACCGTTTTCTCGGGGAACGCGAGCTGGTGATCAGACCTCTCGATCCACGGTTTGCCAAGATCAAGGACATCAGCGCAGCGGCCCTGATGGAAGACGGTTCGCCAGTTCTGATCTTCGACGTCGATGATCTGATCCGATCGGTGGAAAAGCTTGCATCGTCTAGCGGATTTAGGGCTCTTCGGCGCGCTGCGGGCGGTCCCGAACCGAGCAGACGCAAGCGCGTGCTCGTGATTGACGATTCACTCACGGTCCGCGAACTCCAGCGCAAGATGTTGGGCAATCACGGTTATGATGTCGAAGTGGCGGTCGACGGTATGGACGGGTGGAATGCCGTCCGGTCTGGTCCTTTCGATCTCGTCGTCACTGACATAGATATGCCGCGCATGGATGGCATCGAGTTGGTGAGCTTGATCAGAAAGGACGCCCATCTCAAGAACACACCCATAATGATCGTTTCATACAAGGATCGGGAAGAAGATCGCTCGCGCGGGCTTGACGCCGGTGCGGACTATTATCTGACCAAGAGTACCTTTCAGGACGAGGCGCTGATCCATGCGGTCGTGGACATGATTGGCGAGGCGACTGAATGAGATCGAAATTGGAAGCCAACGAATGAGAATCGGCGTAGTCAACGACATGCCGATGGCGGTTGAGCTTCTGCGCCGGCTGGTCTTGTCGACCGGCGAACATCAGGTCGCATGGATCGCGACCAATGGGCGTGAGGCGGTCGAGGTCTGCAGACGTGATCTGCCGGATCTGATACTCATGGATCTAGCGATGCCAGAGATGGACGGCGTGGAAGCGACGCGCAGAATCATGGCGGAAACCCCGTGCTCAATCTTGCTGGTGACCGCCAGTATCGAAGCCAACCTCGCCGGTGTCTACGAAGCAATGGGCCATGGCGCGCTGGACGCGGTCGATATTCCGTCAGTAGGCATCGAAGGTAATGCGTCCTCGCAATCCGCACGGCTTCTAACGAACAAGATTGCGACGATCGGCAAGCTGATCGGTGATGCGCCGGCCAAGACAAAAAGGCGGATGTCACGTGACGCTGAGCCGACACCTCGACGCTTAATTGCAATCGGCGCCTCCGCGGGCGGGCCGGCCGCCGTTGCCGCAGTCCTGAGTGCGTTTCCCGTTGATTTTGACGGCGCGATCGTGCTCGTCCAGCATCTCGATGCTCAGTTCGTGCCGGGGCTTACTGATTGGCTGGGACAGCATACGCCTCTCCCGATCCGTCCGGCGCGGGAAAAGGATAGTCCTCAAGCGGGCACTGTTCTCGTAGCCAGTTCTGCGGATCATCTGGTTTTCAAGTCAGCTCAACAACTTGGCTATACGCCCAGCCCCAAGGACAATGTTTATCGGCCGTCCGTTGATGTGTTCTTCGGAAGTGCGGCGCAATGGTGGCCTGGCTCTGTGATTGGTGTCCTGCTCACAGGCATGGGCAGGGATGGTGCGCGCGGGCTAAGACAGCTCCGCGACAAAGGGCATCTCACGATCGCCCAGGATCGAGCAACCAGTGCAGTCTATGGCATGCCGAAGGCCGCCGCCGAAATCGGCGCGGCTGTTGATATTCTTCCTTTGAGTGCGATCGGCTCACGTATAATCGAAGCCTGCGAGCGCTCCACGTGAAAAGGCTCGTCCGATGACGCAAGAACCAGAGCTGGTCCCGCCACTCACAGACAACTATTCATCCATGGTTCTGCTCATCGATGATCAGATCATGGTTTGCGAGGCGGTCAGGCGCGCTCTAGCCAACGAACCCGATATTTCCCTACACTTCTGCACCGACCCGTTGAGAGCAATGACAGTCGCGGATGAGGTAAAGCCAACCGTTATCCTGCAGGATCTCGTCATGCCCGGCGTCGATGGGCTGCATCTGGTGCGAGAATACAGGAAGCATGCGTCGACACGCGCGGTCCCAGTCATTGTGCTGTCGAGCAAGGAAGATCCAGCCACCAAGGGCGAAGCCTTTGCTGCGGGAGCGAACGACTATCTCGTCAAACTGCCGGATCGTATCGAGCTGATTGCACGTATTCGATATCACACGCGGGCTTATCTGGATCACGTCCAGCGAGACGCGGCATACCGAGCGCTAAGGGAAAGCCAGCGACAGCTGATCAGTGCAAATCTCGAGCTTGAACGTCTGACGCGGATCGATGGCCTGACGGGCCTCGGCAACAGGCGCTATTTTGATGAATATCTGGCGGCCGAATGGAAGCGCGCTTTTCGCGCACAGTCCCCATTGTCGCTGTTGATGATCGATGCCGACAACTTCAAACGATACAACGATACCTATGGCCATATGGCCGGCGATGAGGTGCTCAAGCAAATCGCCCGCGTGATCCAGAGCGGTTCCGGCCGCTCCACCGACCTCGCTGCGAGGTACGGAGGCGAAGAGTTCGTGGTCGTGCTGGTCGACACTTTACTGGAACAATCCAGTGCGATCGCAGAGCGGCTCGTCCAGGGCGTGCGGGAGTTGAACATACCCCACGGCCCGGATCGTGTGACCATCAGCGTCGGCGTTGCAACAGCGGTGCCCACCGCGGACGAGACGCCAAATGATTTCGTCAATGCCGCCGATTTGGCCCTATTTCGTGCCAAATCGGAAGGACGAAATCGTGTCGCGCTTCATATGTCCCGCAGCTAGACAAGCTCAACGCACTTCTCAAGCTAAGATGGAACTTTCTGAGCGTACGTTGAACGCGCCTGGGCTCGCCCGGCCTTCAAGAAGCTCTATGCCGACCAGCTCGCTTACTTTGCGGCTGGAGCTCGAACCCATCGTTAATGACCGCTGGGCGTCCGGTTCTGGGTGCGAACGTGCCGGTTCGCCTGATCGCTCGAATTTCTGCTTTTGGGATTCCGCTGGGGCCAGCTCAACGGCTGACTTGAGGCGCCAAGCGGAATATCGGCATCGCGCCGCGATGGTTGAGAATCAATCGCGGCTCAATGCTCGCCGGAGAGCACCGAAGCGAATGCGATATTGCGCCGGCGTCACCCCGACCTTGCGGCGGAAAAGACGCCCGAAAAAACTCGCATCCTCGTAGCCGACTTCATTCGCCACCGCTTCGACAGGGAGATCGCCCCCCTCCAGCAGCTGCTTTGCCTTCTCGAGTCTGAGCGCATGGATGTAGTCGATAGCCTTCATGTCCGTAGCCCTCGCGAAGCGGCGCACGAAGGAGCGCTCGGACAGGCCTGACAACTTGGTCATGGCTGCGACGGGCGACGGCGTCCGGTAGTTGAGTTCCGCCCATCTCTGGCACCGGTTGATCACCGCGTCGCTGGTCTGGCGAAAGCGCATCAGCGCGGCGAAGGGCTGCTGGCCCATGTCGTGCCACTGCAGCATGTAGACCTTGGCGACCTCCATCGCCTCCTTGAGGCCGACAAAGCGCGCGATGAGATAGAGGGCGAGATCCTGCCAGCTCGAGCCGCCTCCCGCCATGACCACCCGTTGCGCCTCGCCGCTCAGCACAAGCGACTGGTCCGGCCTCACCTTCACGCCGGGGTAGTTGTTCGTGAGCGTCTCGACATAGCCCCAGTGAATTGTGGCCTCGCGATTGTCGAGCAGCCCGGCCTCGCCGAGCAGCACCGCGCCCGAACAAGCGCTGGCCAGCATGGCGCCGTCGTCATGCGCTCGCTTCAGCCATGCGGCTTCGGCGTCATACTGCCCGGCGACGCTTTCTCCCGGATTGACGAAGAAATCTGGAATACAGACGATGTCGGGTGGCGGGCAATCGGCAAGGCTGTGATCTGGGCGCACCCAGATGCCGTTTGCAGCGCGAAACGGGCTGCCGTCCCCAGCAACCACATAGGGCCGCATGCGCGGCGTGCCCGCCGCACCGCTGGTTATGAACAGGAAATCCCTGCCGGGCGAGGAAAACAGGTCGAACATGCCGTAGATCGTGGAGGCGGTAGCCTCCGGAGCGGCAAGGATCGCCACATTCAATGGTCTGGTCTGTTCAACCATGGCAGAAATGACCGCCTTCCAGCATTTTCGACTTTAGCGGCCGTGCCCGCGCCGCGCTAGCGTGCGTGAAACGAGGAGACCGCCCCATGGCCGCCACCGCTACCCTTGCACCATCGAGCATCGAAAGCTTCCGTTCCATCTTGCGCGGCGAGGTGCTGGAGCCGTCGAACCCTTGCTATGACGCGACACGGGTCGTCTGGAACGGCATGATCGACCGCCGTCCGGCCCTCATCGCGCGCTGCCGGAATGCTGCCGATGTCGTGGCGTCGGTGAATTTCGGGCGCGAGCATCGGTTGGCGATCGCGATCCGCTCGGGCGGTCACAATGTTGCTGGCTACGCCATCTGCGACGGCGGCCTAATGATCGACATGTCGCTGATGAATGGCGTGCGGGTCGCGCCCGACCTCGATTGCGCCTTCGTCGAGGGCGGCGCCACCTGGGCCGATGTCGATGCGGCCACCACCCCGCTTGATCGCGCCACGCCGGGCGGCCTCATCTCGGCGACGGGCGTTGCCGGCCTAACTCTTTCCGGCGGCATCGGCTGGCTGCGCGGCAGCCACGGCCTCAGCGTCGACAATCTGCTGGCGGCCGATCTGGTGACCGCCGATGGCCGCCTCATCCATGCCGACGCGACCCAGAACCCGGATCTCTTCTGGGCGCTGCGCGGCGGCGGCGGCAATTTCGGCGTGGTGACGAGCTTCGAGTTCAAGCTGCATCCGATCGAGCCGGAGCTGATGTTATGCGGTCCGGCCTATCCCGAAGAGCGCGCCAACGAGATCATTCCACTCTGGCGCGACTTCATGCAGACCGCACCCGATCGCCTGAGCGGCCTGGCGGAATTCTCGACGCTGCCCGACGATCCCTCGATCCCCGAGCATGCAAGGGGCCGGCGCGTCCTGGCGCTCGCGCATGTCTATGACGGACCGGCCGACGAGGGCGAGCGGGTCGTGGCGCCGTTGCGCAGTTTTGGGGAACCGCTCGTCGATTTCAGCGGCCGCATGCCATATCGCACCATCCAGTCGCTCTATGACGGGCTGTTCCCGAAAGGCCGCGACCGCTGCTACTGGAAATCCACCTACCTCTCGCGCCTGGACGACGAGGCCATCGGGGAGATCACGGTACGGATGGCGAAGCGGCCCTCCGAAATGACCTTCGCCTCGATCTGGAAGTTCGGCGGTTTCGTCCAGCGCGTTGCAGCCGATGAGACTGCCTTCGGCGACCGCTCCATGCCCTTCATGCTCAGCCTCGATGCCATTTGGCCAGGCGCTGACGAGGACGATGCGAACATCGGCTGGGTTCGCAGCTTCTGGCAGGACGTGCAGCGCTACTCGACCGGGCGCCTCTATCTGAACTTCCCCGGCCATGGCGAAGGAGCGGACCTCGTACGCGACGCCTTGGGAGCTGAAGCCTATGCGAGGCTCGCCAAGATCAAGCACAGATACGATCCGGACAATCTGTTCCGCCTGAACCAGAACATCCTGCCAATGCACTAACGCACAATTCAAGTCGGGCGTACGGTAGCGACTCTCGCCTGGTCGTAGTGGCTTTGAACGCGCTGAGTCGCGAGGGACGCCCCAGCGTGGTCGCCACGATGCCGCTTTCAATCAGTGACAGATCTGTCCGCAACGACCGAGATTGGGCGCAAGCTGGTCACGGCTCCACTTGTGAAGTGGAGCCGCACCTGATCAAACCTCCGTTGCCTCCGAAAGTTCGAGAGCATCCTCAACATCGACGCCCAGATAGCGGACCGTGTTCTCGATCTTGGCATGACCGAGCAAAATTTGGATGGCTCGCAGATTTCCCGTCGCTTTGTAGATGATCGAGGCCTTGGTGCGACGCAGGGAATGGGTTCCGTATTCCTCTGGTCAAAGCCCGATCGCCTCGACCCATTCGTCGACGAGGCGGGCATACTAACTTGTGCTCATGTGAGCCCTTGAATTGATCCTGCTCGGAAACGCGTAATCATCGACTGTCCCGCCGCGTCGCTCCAGCCATGCGAGAAGGCTGGAGCGTGTGTCGCTCATCAACTGGTACTGAACAGGTCGGCCGGTCTTCTGTTGGATGACCATCGCGCGACTTCGGATTTCCGTCCTACAACAAGGTGGCCGATTTGATCTTGACCAGATCGCAGCCGCGCAACTTGCTGTCGATCGCCAAATCGAAGAGCGCTCTGTCTCGCAGACGCCGCTCTCGATCGAGATAGAATCGTATCGCCCCATATCTGTCGAGTTTCAGAGGGCGTTTCGTTCCGATCTTCTTGCCTGCATTCCATGCGCGGCGATCGGAGGCGGCAAGGTCGTAGCACGAGTGTCCCATTTCGTTTCTCCTTCGGCCATGATTGGCCACCGGAGAAACGTCGGTCGACGGTTATGGGCCGAAACTTGCCCTTCGGAATTCGGAACGAAGTTGTCGACAAGCAGCCCTTCAGCCTATGACGGCGTTCGTCGCTGTTGATGCTACCTGCTCTGTTTGACTGTCGGCAGCGATGCGCGAAGCTAGTCCGTTGCTGGCACCACATTGCCGAGCCTCATCGGCCTGGCAATTGACCGATCATGTTTTACCCCGGCCTACAGGCAGGTCCTTGATCGGCTGCTGATAGAACATGCCGGTCGTGTCTTTGCGAGCGTCGATGAGACAGTACTTGCGGAGTTTGGTGGCCCTGTCGAGGCGTTGCGGTGTTTGACAATCAGGCAGACAATCGTTCACAGCTATGGATGCAAATCACGCCTTCCAGAACGGCTTTTGAAGTTCCGCCTCGACGGCAGCCGGGGTGAGACCGACGTCGTCGATCCGCTGAGGCCCATCTTCCGCCAGTCGCTTCAGTTCCTCGCGATAGTACTTGCGCTCGCGCCAGACCGCGACCAGGCCGCGCAGGGCGAAGAGTCTCGCCCAGACCGATACCGGTTCAGTCGTCCACGTCGGCTGTTCGCTCCAGAGAGACTGGTAGAGTCTTGAGGTAAAAGAAAGCTGCGTGCTCATTTGGCTCGTCCTTTCTTGGTGCTGCTAAAGTCGATAACGCTACTTTGGCGGATGAGCGGACCTGCGTACTAAAGCGCGGCCGAAACTGTTCCGAAAAATTCCGAAACGTTTAATATGGCGGGATGCAACGGGTTCACCTCACCTTTGGTCCGTTCCTGCTCGACCCTGAGAAGGGGACGCTCCTGCGACATGAAATACCGATCTCCATCGGGCATCGCGGCATCACGCTGCTCGCCACGCTTGCGGCCCGGCCCGGCGACATCCTGACCAAGGACGAGCTGATGGAAGCTGCCTGGCCGGGCCGGGCGGTCGAGGAAAGCAATCTCACCGTCCAGATTGCGACGCTGAGGAAGGCGCTCGGCCCCACCGACCAAGGTGGCGACTGGATCGCCACCGTGCCTCGCGTCGGCTACCGCTTCACCGCGCCTGTCGAGCGCGTGGAAGGTTCAGTGCAGCGACCAATCGCGCCGTCCGGCAAACCCACCATTGCCGTGCTGCCCTTCGCCAATTTGAGCGGCGATCAGGACCAGCATTATCTGAGCGACGGCATCACCGAAGATATCATCACTGAACTGGCGCGATACCGGTCGCTCGTGGTGATCGCGCGTAATTCATCTTTTCAGTTTCGTGGGCCAGCGCCGGAGGGCGCGGAAGTCCACCGGCAACTCGGCGCGCGCTACCTCGTCGAGGGCAGCGTGCGACGGCTCGGGAGCCGTATCCGGATCACGGCGCAGCTGATCGACGGCGCCAGCGGCTTCCATTTGTGGGCTCAACGCTACGACAGGGCGCTTGAGGACATCTTTTCGGTTCAGGAGGAGGTGGCGGCACTCGTGGCTTCAACCGTCCAAGGCGCCGCCGAGGCAGATGCGACTAGCCGCTCGCGGCGAACGCCGCCGGCCGATTGGGCCGCCTACGACTACTACTTGCAGGGTCGCGCGCACTACCATCAGTATGAAATGGACAAGGGCGAATCCATGTTTACCCGGAGCGCCGAACTCGATCCGACTTTTGCTCAAGGTCATGCCTATCTAGCGCAGTGCCTGGTTGCGCGATTCTGGTACGACCGCGATCCTCGTACGCTGCAAAGTGCCTTGCGGTCTGCGCGCACAGCGCTCCTGCTCGACCGGAATGACGGCATCTGCAACCAGAGCATGGGTCTCGTGCTTGTACATATGCGCCAGCATGGGGATGCCGGACTGCATTTCCAGCAGGCCCGTTCGCTCAATCCGCACGACGTCAACATTGCCGGAGACTATGCAAGCTGGCTCAACTACGGCGGCCAGCCTCAGCAGTCCTTGGCGGTCCTCGAAAGGGCCATACTGCTCGACCCGTTGCCCCCGGTCTGGTTCTGGGAGGTGAAGGGAAGCGCGCTCTTCCTGCTCGGCCGATATGCCGACGCCATCGACGCTTATCGGAAGGCCGGCGACCAGTTCTTCATCCATGCCTTTCTCGCGGCGGCCTACGCCCATCTAGGCGAGATGGAAAACGCGCATGTCGCAGTCGAAGCCACACTGAGGCTGCAACCAGACCTCTCGCTTGGCTACCTTGCCCGCCTTCCCTTCGCAGACCCATCTTCCTTCGAGCACTTCCTCTCCGGCTTCAGAAAGGCCGGCTTTTTATAGGATCCAGCCGGTCCGACAACTCATCGCCGCAGTTGCGTGCATGTGAGCAGTAAGAAGGACGATGGCAATGATAATCGACAGGACAACCTCCCATACTGTTGGAACCTGACATACGGGGTCATTGCTGGATCAGGCCCGTCGTCCAGCAACGCAGTCATGTTACCTTTGGCAGACCGTCCGCTTTCGGGCGAAGGTAAAGTTTGCCGAACGTCCGAGATCAGGCGCATTGCTGCCGCCAGCCGGCAACCGCTGCGAGGTGAGGAAGGACAATGGGATTGTGCCTGGCGCCTGATCGCTCGCATCGAGAAGAAAGACCCGCCATGTGGAAGCTGCCGGACCCGATCACCACGGTCGGGCGTCACGGCATCCTGTTCGGGACCGCCATACTCCCATGAGTGCCAGCGACGGCTGGTTCAACCTTCGGCAACAATATCTGCTCGTTATGTGAAACTGGAAAGAAATGCGCAGTCGCGCGACCTTCTCTACACTGAGGTACTTGGATATCGCTCGCGCAGTATCCTCTCGACTTGACGCGTGTCCACGGTGCCCGGAATGTCAGGCGCACGCCTGAGTTCACCAAGTGGGTTCTCTCGACCCGGCAGTGGGGCTGCCTCGCCTGGTCCGCTCGGATTGCTACCAATACCAGCTGTGTTTTGGGCATGCGTTTGAGGGCCAGTCTTCAGAGCCTCGCCGGACAGGTGGAAATGAGCTCGGTGCGATCAGCATGGACAAGTACCTTGCTCGAACTTGACATAGCCGACGTCTTCGCGGCCCGCCATGCACTCGACGGCGATGGCCATCCCGGCTCCAACCTTGAAGCTGTTCTCTGGCACTAACTATGGTCCGCCCCAGCCCAGTCCGAATGAATGGCCATGGATTGGGTAGCCGCAAAAAATTCCGCGGCCGTCAAGAACATCGAGTACTGCCTTGTAAAGATCGCTTGCCGTTACGCCAAGGCGGCATGCGGCCACGCCTGCCTCAATTCCGGCAATGGCAACCGTCGTAGATTTCATTCTGCCGCGCGGACCACTTTCCCCGACAACGACAGACCTTGAGAAGTCCCAGACCTAGCCTTCGACAGAAGGCGATGAGGGCCTGCCCCTCAGACCCCGTGAACATCATGCGAACACGACGCCAAAAGCTTCATTGCCCTCATCTCGCGGCAGATCCAATGCTGACGCAAGGAATCAGCCGTCGGCGGCCGCTCAAAATTTACCATTCTCATGAATAGTCCCAAATATTTAACACCTACCGATATCTTGGCGGCTATAGTCCGGGCCGCGCTGGTGGACTTGGAAATATCTCGGCATGTGCGGTTTTAGCGGCTATTTCGGCACTGTCCGGGATGGGAGGGCGCTCCTTGAAAGGATGACGGCTGCCATTGCCCATCGCGGCCCCGATGAGCAGGGGTTCTTCACCACAAAGGCGGCCGGCCTCGGCCATGCGCGGCTGTCCATCGTCGGTCTCGGGGACGGCCAGCAGCCGATGTCCGATGCGACGGGCGATCTGACGATCGCCTTCAACGGCGAGATCTTCAACTATGTGGAATTGCGCGAGCAGCTTCGCGCGAAAGGCCGCCATTTCCGGACAACCAGCGACACCGAAGTGATCCTGCATCTCTATGACGAGATGGGGGAGGATTGCGTCTCCGCGCTCAATGGCGATTTCGCCTTTGCGCTCTGGGACGGCCGCCGCCGCCGCATGGTTCTGACGCGCGACCGCATGGGGGTCCGGCCGCTCTTCTATACAAGGCAGGGCGAACGGCTTTACTTCGCCTCGGAGGTCAAGGCGCTCCTCCAGGCCCCGGGCGTCGCGGCCGAGATTGATCCGGTCGCACTCGACCAGATCTTCACGCTCTGGGCCCCGATCGCGCCGCGCACGCCCTTCCGCAACATCTACGAGATCGAACCCGCAAGCCTGATGATCGTGCAAGAGGGCAGCGTCTCGACCCGGCCCTACTGGAGTCTGGAGTATCCCGACCGGGACGCGCCGCCCCGGCACGGGGACGAGCGTGCCGCGGCCGAGGAACTGCGCGCCCTCCTTACGGAGGCGACCCGCATGCGCATGCGCGCCGATGTGCCAGTCGGCGCCTATCTGTCTGGCGGCCTCGATTCCTCCATCACATCGGCGCTGGCGGCGGGCATGGCGCCGGGTGGCCTCAGGACCTTCTCGGTCACCTTCGATAGCGCCGAACATGACGAGAGCCCGTTCCAGATCGAGATGGCCCGTGCGCTCGGCACGCATCACAGCGCCGTCGCCTGCGGGGAAGGCGATATCGCCGCCGTCTTCCCTGACGTTATCCGCTTCACCGAGCGGCCGATCCTGCGCACTGCCCCTGCCCCGCTCTACAAGCTCTCGAGCCTCGTGCGCGAGGCCGGCTTGAAAGTGGTGCTGACGGGCGAAGGCGCCGACGAAGTCTTTGCCGGCTACGATATTTTCAAGGAGGCCAGGGTTCGGCGCTTTTGCGGGAGACAGCCCGGCTCCCGCATCCGGCCGCATCTGTTCCGCAAGCTCTACCCCTATCTTCCGGGCCTAAGGCAGCAATCGGCCGAGTACCTGTTCTCCTTCTTCGGGGCTAGCGGCGCGACGCTTGACGATCCGCTGTTCTCCCATCGGCCGAGGTTCGACGGCACGGCGGCGACGAAGCTGTTCTACTCGGGCGATCTGCGTGCCACATTGTCCGGATATGACGCCGCCGAGGAGCTCGCCGCGCGGCTGCCCGAGGCGTTCGCCCGCTGGCATCCCTTGCATCAGGCGCAATATCTGGAAGCCCGCTTCCTTCTCCCTGGCTATATCCTGTCCAGCCAGGGCGACCGCATGGCGATGGCCCACGGCATCGAGGGCCGCTTTCCCTTCCTCGACCATCATCTGGTCGAGTTTGCCGCCGGCCTTCCTCCCGAGATGAAGCTGAAGGGGCTCGTGGAGAAGCATATTCTGCGGGAGGCGACCAAAGACCTGCTGCCGGCCGCCATCGGCCGGCGGACCAAGCAGCCCTATCGCGCACCGGATAGCCAGTCCTTCGTTGGGCCGGGCACGAGGGACTATGTCCAGTCGGCCCTGGGCGACGCCGCAGTCAGCGCCGGCGGGCTCTTCAATCCGAAGGCAGTGGCAAAACTACATGAGAAATGCAGCCGCCAGCCGGCCTCCGGCTTTCGCGACAACGCGGCCTTTGTCGGCATCCTGTCGACGCAGCTGTGGCTGACGACTTTCACCGGCACAGGCATTTGCAACGCAAAGGCCGCCTGACACCACCAAGGAAAGCGAACGACATGACCGATACGATCCAAGACGCAGTGAAGGCCTTTGTCATCGAGAACTTCCTGTTCGGCGACACCACCCACGCCCTCGCCGATACGGACTCGCTGATCGAGAACGGCATCATCGATTCGACCGGCGTTCTGGAACTGGTGGCCTTTATCGAGGACCATTGCGGAATCACAGTTGCGGACGCCGATATCGTGCCGGCCAACCTCGATTCACTGGCGCGCATCACGGCCTTCATCACAGCGAAGACCGCATCGCTCGTCGCGGCGTGACGGCTGGCAGCGGAAGGCCCGAGCTCATGCGGGTCGAGCAATTCCTCATCACGAACGCGGCCGCGCATGGCGCGAAGACGGCGCTTGTCACCGACCGGGAGCGGTTGCGCTATGACGAGCTCGACGATCTGTCGAACCGGCTTGCGACCGCTCTCGCCGAGAATGGCGTGCAGCGCGGCGACCGCGTTCTCGTCTTCATGGACAATTGCTGGGAAGCCGCCGTCTCGATCTTCGCGGTTCTCAAGGCGGGCGCGACCTTCAGCCCGATCAACGCCTCCACCAAGGCCGACAAGCTCGCTTATGTCATCGACGATTGCGAGGCTGCGGCGATCCTGACTCAGGCCAAGCTGATGCCTGTCGTGATCCAGGCGCGTGCGCTGTCGGACCGGCCGTTCTTCGTCGCGTCGACGCAAGCGCCATCCAGCCATACGCCGGATGGCGCTGCCTCCTTCGAGGATTGTCTCAAGGTCGCGCCCGTGCCCATTCGCCATGGCGGGATCGATATCGACCTCGCCATGCTGATCTACACCTCGGGCTCCACCGGCCGCCCCAAGGGCGTGATGATGACGCATCGCAATATCGATGCCGCGGCCGAATCCATCACGACCTATCTGCGCAACACCCGTGACGACATCATCCTCAATGTCCTGCCCCTGGCTTTCGACTACGGCCTCTATCAACTGCTGATGGCGACGAAGCTCGGCGCGACCCTCGTCCTCGAAAAATCATTCGCCTTTCCGCAGGCCATTTTCGAGCGCATCCGCGCCGAGAAGGTCACCGGTTTCCCGCTGGTGCCGACGATGGCGGCGCTGATCCTGCAGATGCGCGATTTGGCGCCGGGTTTCCTGCCGAGCCTTCGCTATATCTCGAACACCGCCGCCGCCCTGCCGCCGGTGCATATCGCCCGGCTGCGCGAGCTGTTCCCCGGCGTACGGCTCTTTTCCATGTACGGTCTGACGGAATGCAAGCGCTGCACCTACCTGCCCCCGGAGGAGCTGGACCGCCGGCCGGGTTCCGTCGGCATCGCTATTCCCAACACGGAAGCGATCGTCGTCGACGATGAGGGCAACCGCGTGCCACCGGGCGTGGCGGGCGAGTTGGTCATCCGCGGCCCGCATGTCATGCAGGGCTATTGGCGCAACGACGTGGCCACGGAGCAGATGCTGCGTCCCGGGCCGCATCCTTGGGAAAAGCGGCTCCACACCGGTGACCTGTTCCGGACGGACGAGGACGGCTTCCTTTATTTCGTTGGCCGCAAGGACGACATCATCAAGACGCGCGGCGAAAAGGTCGCCCCGAAGGAAGTCGAAACTGTGCTGCACGCCCATCCAGGCATCGTGGAAGCCGTGGTGACCGGCGTGCCGGATCCGGTGCTCGGCCACGCCATTGCCGCCCTCGTCGTTCTCTCGGACGAGACCCTGAGCGAGCGGGACATCATTCGCTACTGCGCCGTTCATCTCGAGGATTTCATGGTGCCGAAGCTCATCGAGTTCCGCCGCGAGTTGCCGAAGACCGATACCGGAAAGGTCAGCCGAAGGCTGGCGGCCGAAACGTTGGGGACTGCAGAATGAACCTCTCCCTCGCCCCGAGCCGTCCCGCCTTCTCGGCCGACGCGCTGACGCTCGACAACGCAGCGGAAACCGATCGCATCGTCGCCGGGTTGCGCGAGCAGCTACGCGGCATGCGCAAGCGCGGGCTCGTGCTCGGCCTCTCTGGCGGCATCGATTCCAGCGTCTCGGTCGCGCTCGCCGCCCGCGCCGTCGGCGCTAAGAACGTCTTCTGCCTGTTCATGCCGGAAAGCGACTCCGATCCCGACAGCCTCCGCCTCGGCCGGCTGGCCGCCGAAACCTTTGGCATCGAAGCGATCGTGGAGGATATCGGCCCGACGCTGCACGCGATGGGTTGTTATCAGCGGCGGGATACCTTCATCCGCGAGCTGGTGCCGGAATACGGGCCGGGCTGGGCCTCAAAGATCGTCATCGCCAATTCGCTCGCCGGCGAGGGCTACAACATCTCCTCGCTGGTGGTGCAGGACCCCGAAGGCCGGCAGACGAAGCTGCGCATGTCGGCGGCGGTCTATCTCGGCATCGTCGCCGCCACCAACATGAAGCAGCGCACGCGCAAACAGATCGAGTACTATCACGCCGACCGGCTGAATTTCGCCGTGCTCGGCACGCCGAACCGGCTCGAATACGACCAAGGCTTCTTCGTGAAGAATGGCGACGGCGCGGCTGACGTCAAACCGATCGCCCATCTCTACAAGAGCCAGGTCTATGCACTTGCCGCCCATCTCGGCATTCCCGAGGAAATCTGCCGCAGGGCGCCGACGACCGACACCTATTCCCTCGAGCAGACGCAGGAAGAGTTCTACTTCTCCCTGCCCTATGACCGCATGGATATTTGCCTCTTCGGCCTGAATAACGGCCTTTCAGCCGTGGAGGTCGGCGCCGCCGCGGAGCTGACTGCGGTCGAGGTCGAACGCGTCTGGGCCGATATCGCCGCCAAGCGCCGGGCGACGCGCCATCTGCACCTTGGCCCGCAGCTCGTCCGCCCCGTCGAGGAAATCGCCAGCTGAGATTGGCGCGACCATCGGGATTACGTCGCCGCGCGGGCAAATGACGGCCTATTCGAACTGCTCCCCGGCCAAGCGATTCCAGCGCTCGCCGGCCAGCCCGTTGAAGAAGCCTTGCGAGCTCAGAAACGCGTTCACCAGCTCCTCGTCGCGCGAATGCACCACGGTCGAGGCCGGTTGAGTGAAGGCGACCCGCCGGCCCAGCATCGCTGCGAGCAGGGCGGGTTGCGTCCGGCCGCGCAGGCCGGCGGCGCCACGCCGCGCCGCATCGCCAATCAAGCAGTCGACGACGGAACCAGCTTGCCCCGGCAGGGCCAGAACCTGCAGCACGCGCGCCATCCTGCCCGGGCGGGTGTGATAGAGGAAGGCGCCCACCAGCCCCCCGCTGGGGCAGGAGACGGACGCGAACACGGCATCACCATAGTCCGGCTTCTGGGAAGCCTCCGCGAGGATATGCGCAAGCTGCTCGGCACTCCAGTCGGGGCGGAGCGGGAACTGCCGCGTTAACGGGTCCAAAAGAGCCGCAAAACCGGCTTGATCGATTTCGGCTACCTTGAGGCCGCCCTTGCCATTCCAGAGTTCCGGGACCCCGGACCAGCGCATCTCGTTCTCCTGCATCCGTCCGCGAAGATAGCGATCGAGTCCGCGCGCGAGCGGGTCAAGCAAGCGCACGGCGCCGGCTCGCCGCGATGCTAGATCGAGCAGGAAGGCCGAAGGTCGGATGACCCGGATCCAGTCCAGGCTGTATTGCGGCAGGGCGACCCCGCGCAGTTTCGTCCACATCTGCGTCGAGAGGGCATTTGCGGTTTCGCTGAAGGAGATGTCCTGCGGCCCGGCCAGGAATGTCCTGAGCAGCCTTGCGCCGGCCATCGGGTCGTTCGCCCGCGGTTCGACCATGAGCGAACCACAGATGGCGGCGCGCAGCTTGCACTGGCCATGCCTCATCGGCAGCACATTCACGCCGACAAAGCCTGAAATGTCGCCTTCGCTCGCAATATGGACGAGAGACGCGATCTCCGGATCGCAGACCGGGCCTTCGAGATAGTGCCAGCGCAGATAAGTCTCGAGCGCCGGAGGCGGCGGCTTGCCACCGTCCCGGAAGGTTCTTTGAAAGAGCCCGGCGACGGCCGGAATATCCGCAGCCTGCAGGGGACGAATCTGGCTCATGCCAAACTCGCGGAGGATGAGATCGCGGGCGCACCGTTCCCAAGCTTGCGAAGGAGTGCGACACGCGGCATTCCGACCTCATCCTTGGCGAATGTCACGGGTTCATAGGCCTTGGCTCTGGCTATCAGGGCAGCCACCTGGCGGTCCTGCCCCTGGCCGAACTCGAACAGCAGCCAGCCATCAGGCTTGAGGAAATCGATTGCGTCCCGGATCAGCCGCTGTTGGATCGAGATGCCGTAAGGCCCCCCGTCGAAGGCCTCGCGCGGCTCGCCCTCAAGCAGATGCGCGCTCTCGCCTTCGAGGCGCGCGGTCGAGATATAGGGCGGATTGCAGACAATCAGGTCCGCTGCGCCGATAAGCCCATCGCCCTCCAGCGCACCGAACAGATCCCCTTTCCGGATGGTGACCCGGGCCTGAAGGGCCAAGCGTTCGGCATTGCTCCGGGCGAGCGCGAACGTGCTGTCAGTCACGTCCACCCCCCAGACGCGGGCCGACGGAACTTCCGCCGCGATCGCCAGAGCAAGGTTGCCGGAGCCGCAGCACATGTCGATCACCATCGGGCCGGGCGCGCGATCGCGAAGAATCGCAAGCGCGCTCTGTCCGAGCAACTCCGTTTCCTGACGCGGCACGAGAACGCCCGGAGCCAGCTCGAGCATCACGCTCATGAAACGATGCAGGCGGGGCGTAGAACGGCCGGCTAGGGCTGCTGCTCTGTGCGGCACGGCGGTTCCTTACGTCATCCGACAGTATTGCATACACAGGACCTATCGCGCTCCGGTAAACGGCTGCTAAAGATATCGCCGCCGATACTGCGCAGCGCACCAACTCGGCCATATAGATGCGGCGTTGGTGCGCGGATATGAAATCGAGCGCATTTCGGTCTTTGAAGTTGCCGATTATAGCTGCCGGACTTGATGTCGGACAGACTCATGCGCACGCCAGCATGCGGTTGAGTACGCTGCAACCGACGGCAACCTCGGTCTGCTGAGCGGCGAACGAACGAGCCAGCAAGCTCTACATACTTCAATTGCGTCTGCCCAGGGAGGCAGTCTGTGGATTCGAGGCGTGGTCTCGGCTAAGCATACCCGATGGACGACAGATCCTGGTTTATGAAATCCAGCATCGATCACGCCAAAGCAGCGCGAGCTGACAAGAACGGTGGAGGTGCTGCTTGAGGAGTTCGACGACGCGCTGAAGGAGGCTCGGCCGACTTCAAAAAGGGTGGGCGCATCCTCAAGATTATACTTTTCGGATCCTATGCGCGTGGCGGCTGGATCGACGAGCCGCATTTTCGGCAGCGGCAGAGCATCACGGGCTTCTTCAACAAGGAGCCTGACAAGGGCATGTCGGCGATCGAGTATTGCCGCACGGCGGCCCTTGGCGGTCGGCAGCGGTCGCGCCGTCGCCGACTTCGGCCGCAGATCGAAATCCCCATAGCCATCGACTGTGCCCCGCGGGTTCCTTCCTCGGGGACTTTCGTACGCCTGCCGGCGCCCGAAACTCTTCACGGAAGCAGAAGGTGCGGTTCTGAAACGAACTGGCCAGAAAAGGGCTCCCCTACCGGAAATCGGCGGCAGTCAAAGTGTAAGAGCTGCGGCGGTCGCGAGAATAGGCTTTGCTGGCAATCTTGTGAATGGATGATCGCAAGGTGTCGAAAGCTGAAAGGCATTTTGTTTCCGACGCCGTTGTCCCCACCAAGGCGATGTCCGATTTTGCCAGCGCCGCGATCTCGACGAAGAAACGCACCTCGAACATGCAGTCATGGCCGGTGAAGCGGACGGCGTTGCGGGCTTCATCGAAACTGCGGCTGGGATTGGGAAAGGAGAGCGTCATGATTGGCCCGCCGCTCTCTCGTGCGGGACAATTGGCGGCGCGGTAATCCACGCCGTGCGACGCTCGGCATTGCGCTGGTTGAGGGGGTCAACATGCGGCGTGTCGCATCGGGGCGGCTGAGGCCGGCCATGGCAACGCCGTCTCCGTGTGCCGGAATTCCCGAGAAGACGTGATAGACGGTCCAGGAACGATCCGCTTCACGCGGCGTCCGTATTGGCGATTTGTGAAGTCGCGTCCCGGCGCGCCACTTTCGTGTTCCCAAATCCGAAGCGCGGCGGCATTGCACTGCCAATCGGTTTCAGTGTTGCGGACAATCGTGACGTTGGCCTTTCCTCATTTAATCGCTTCAGAGGCGAGAACGCCCGAATAGAGCGTTGCGCCATTCGTGTCGGCGATCGTCATGGCGTCCGGCCGCTGTGGCATGTTCAGGGTCCCAGCCAAAAGCCTGGCGATTTCGATCGCATCTTCGAGGTCGGCGGCTTCCGCCGTCTCGCGGCCGAGCACGGCATGCGCATCGTCCGCTTCGCGGGTGCGATAGAATTCGATCACGATCTTCATCGCCGTCCCGTCTCGCCGTGTCAGTTCTTGCCTTTGCCGCGCGGGGCGCTGATGTTGGCGGTAAGCCTGGTCTGGGCACCGAACACGCTTTCAGGCTTAGGCAGTGCCTTTTCCAGCTTCGGCTTCCTGATTTCCCGGCTCGAGCGTTTCTGTCCCTTTGACATGTGCGAACGTCCTTTCAGAGAGTGTTATGATGTCACTGGGCGACGTGGCGACCGGTTCGAGACTGTCCTGGGTCGCCACCCGTTCATGACGTTCGCCGTCGCTGCGGATGCGGTATTGCAGCGAATCTCCCCTCGCAGGGAGCGTGGCCCTGATGCGGTAGATTTCCGCGGTCTGTGGAAACGTGCCAAAGCCGCCCTTCAGCCGGACAGCCTGTCCGACGGCAAACAGATGCGTTGCGGCTTCGCGGCGGATCGGGCGTGGGTTGCGTTGCATCAGGGTTGTGGTTTTCATCATTGTCTCTGGTCCTGCTCTAGTGCGGCTTCAAGCGATGCCGGTTCGATCGGCACCATCTGCTGCGTGGCTCCGACGGCGGAGATCGCCGGCAGGTGAATGAAGGTGGCCACGCGGCGCCATGCGATCAGCGAAGCCCCTTCGAGAGCTTCCTCGTCTTGATCGACGCGATACGCTCCAGGTGGTTGCGGCGTATCGAAGCCAGGCAGCGAAAACGCCGCCCTGAAGCGAACGATTGAAGATGTGGTGCGGCTGGTCATCAGTTGCGGCTTCCCGCGGAAACGCACGACGCCTTTCCGTATCATTCCCACTCGAACCGCCGGAGCGATGCCCGACGCTGCCAGTATATCCGTGGTCAGCGTCGGTTTCATTCCAGGGTTCGAGCGGGACGAAATGTGCGCCGGATCGGCTCATGCACTCGTTTTCGAGAATTGGTGGTGAATCGCAGGACTCTGACACAAAGCCAACTCGACCAAATCAACGAGCTTTACATATGCGCCTCAATTGCGTTGCAAACAAGGTCTCGGCGCCTTTTCTTTTTGGCTTTTAAATAACAAATCGATGTCCGTGAAATTCAAGGCGGCAGAAAGTTTTCCGCCAACGCAAATAAATTCTGCGAGGCTCGAAATTATTTCGTTCGATTGTTTAGGGCATACACGAGAATTAATTCTGGCACTCCTATCTATCGAGTGCCAACGCGTCTATAGAGGAGGGGCGTGGCCGCCTGTGCCGGCCCCCAGAAAGAAAGTTCCCATGAAATTTCGGCCACTCCACGACCGCGTCGTCATTCGTCGCGCCGAAGGCGATATCAAATCCAAGGGCGGGATCATCATCCCCGACACTGCCAAGGAAAAGCCGCAGGAGGGCGAAGTCATCGCTGTCGGCCCTGGCGCACGCGACGAAAACGGCGCGCTTGTTCCGCTCGACGTCAAGGCCGGCGACTTCATCCTGTTCGGCAAATGGTCGGGCACCGAGGTCAAGATCGACGGCGAGGACCTTCTGATCATGAAGGAAGCCGATATCATGGGCGTCATCGACAAGAGCGAGACTGGCATCATCGACAAGGGCGCTGCAACCGACAAGACCGTGGCCGTCAAGAAAGCTGCCTGACCTCATTTTCTCCGAACGAACTGGATAAAAATCATGTCTGCCAAGGAAATCAAATTCTCCACCGACGCGCGCGACCGCATGCTGCGCGGCGTCGAGATCCTCACCAATGCGGTGAAGGTCACGCTCGGCCCCAAGGGCCGCAACGTCATCATCGACAAGGCCTACGGCGCGCCGCGCATCACCAAGGACGGCGTCACCGTCGCCAAGGAAATCGAGCTTGCCGACAAGTTCGAGAACATGGGCGCCCAGATGGTGCGCGAAGTGGCCTCGAAGACCAACGACCTCGCCGGTGACGGCACCACCACCGCCACGGTGCTGGCCGCCTCGATCCTGCGCGAAGGCGCCAAGCTGGTCGCCGCCGGCATGAATCCCATGGATTTGAAGCGCGGCATCGACCAGGCGGTTTCCGCCGTGGTCAAGGAAATCCAGGCGCGCGCCAAGAAGGTCAAGTCGTCGGCCGAGATCGCGCAGGTCGGCACCATCGCCGCCAATGGCGATGCCAGCGTCGGCGAGATGATCGCCAAGGCTATGGACAAGGTCGGCAATGACGGCGTCATCACCGTCGAGGAAGCCAAGACCGCAGAGACCGAACTCGACGTCGTCGAAGGCATGCAGTTCGACCGCGGCTATCTCTCGCCCTATTTCGTCACCAATGCCGACAAGATGCGCGTCGAGCTGGAAGAACCCTACATCCTCATCCACGAGAAGAAGCTCGGCAATCTGCAGGCGATGCTGCCGATCCTCGAAGCGGTGGTGCAGAGCGGCAGGCCGCTGCTGATCATCTCCGAGGACGTCGAGGGCGAGGCTCTGGCGACGCTGGTCGTCAACAAGCTGCGCGGCGGCCTCAAGGTCGCGGCCGTCAAGGCGCCTGGCTTCGGCGATCGCCGCAAGGCGATGCTGGAAGACATCGCCGTGCTGACATCAGGCCAGATGATCTCGGAAGATCTCGGCATCAAGCTTGAAAACGTCACCATCGAGATGCTCGGCCGCGCCAAGCGCGTGCTGATCGAGAAGGACACCACCACGATCATCGACGGTGCCGGCACCAAGGCGACCATCCAGGCGCGCGTCGCTCAGATCAAGGGCCAGATCGAGGAGACGACGTCAGACTACGACAAGGAAAAGCTGCAGGAGCGGCTGGCCAAGCTCGCCGGCGGCGTTGCCGTCATCCGCGTCGGCGGCGTCACCGAGTCGGAAGTCAAGGAAAAGAAGGACCGCATCGACGATGCGCTGAACGCCACCCGCGCGGCGGTCGAGGAAGGCATCGTGCCCGGCGGCGGCGTGGCTCTGCTGCGTGCCCGCTCGGCGCTTGGCGGCCTGACCGGCGCCAATGCCGATGTCACGGCCGGCATCACGATCGTGCTGCGGGCGCTCGAAGCGCCGATCCGCCAGATCGCCGAGAATTCCGGCGTCGAAGGCTCAATCGTCGTCGGCAAGCTCACCGACAGCAAGGACCACAATCAGGGTTTTGACGCCCAGAACGAGGTCTATGTCGACATGATCAAGGCAGGCATCGTCGATCCGGCGAAAGTGGTGCGCACCGCACTCCAGGATGCCGGTTCGATCGCAGCCCTTCTGATCACCGCCGAAGCGATGATTACCGACATTCCGGCCAAGGATGCAGCACCTGCGGGTGGCGGCGGTGGCGGCATGGGCGGAATGGGATACTGAGGACCTGGCGCCAGGAGAAAGCCATGCGTGAACCGACACTGCTTCCGGTATTCCGCACGCTTGGGGTCAAGCCGCCGGTCGCCGTTGCGGCGACGCCGGCCAGATCCAGCAGCATGAAGAACGTGGTTGCCAGCATTCGGGAGGGGCTCGCTTCACAGGGCGAGCCTGGTTTCGAAGCTGGGCGTGGCCCTGTGGACAGTCGTTGTGCTGGCGGCAGTGTTTTTCATTGTGCACGCCTGAACCGGTCGGTGGCGGGCGAGAACCAAGAGGACTCGGAATATGGCAACCGCTACGCGCTTCGGATGGACCATCCGGACAGCTGGACCATTTTCGACGTCTTCACCGGCCAGCCCGCCGAGTCCGGCCACAAGGTCATGGTCGGAGTTAATGCTGGTGAAGCGGACGATATGGTCAGACGGTTGAACGATCAGGACGCCAAGCGGCGGGACGAGGCCGACCCGACTGACCTGTGCTGACAAACCGGCAAGCTGCTGGAATGATTCGCTAACCAGCTGTGGGTGTGTACAGTCGCATTGTCGCCGGCCGGGACATCGGTACCGGCGCTTGAGAGCGACCATCGCTTTCCCGCCCCTCGATGGGAGCCGCATTATGGACAACGATCATTCGGCCGATGCTATTTCAACTTTTGACTGCAATATTCTGCGCGACGCGTTCACAACTCGGTCATTGAAAAGCAGATCCCCGAGGATCAGTTGCAGGCCTACGCTGTGCTTTTGATCCGCGACTCGGCAACTCCGATTTTGGTTCAGCACTGCTGGCCTGGATCGTAAAGAAATTAACTTTGTCGCCGTGCCTAACTTGCCGGAGCGGACATCTGCTCGGCGCTCGCTTTCATTTTTGCCTGAAAGGATAATGAGCATGAGATACATGAAAACTCCGGACGCTCCGGTCGTAACGATGGAGCCAATCGTCGAGGCCGCAAAAGTCCTATCGAAGCGGCTGACGATCAGAAGCGACGAAGCCGCAAGACGAAAGATCGCCGACACCGACGGCACGATGCGGCGGGCGCGCCAACTTGCGGAAAGCAATCGCCTGATTTGATGAATTGACGCCAACGTCCTGCCGCGGTTGACGCTTATTACGTCATGCGCGTCGGCACGTTACATCTATAACCATATTTCGCTCCAGGAGATATTGACCTCGCCAAGGCCGTCGGCGACTCGCATCGCGACATCATGCGGTGCTGCTGGCCAATCCATTCGCAGTCTGCTGGAGGTGGCCCCGGCGATGCATATCTTGAGCCTAAGACGCCCATTTCAATGCAAAATATGCGTCTTCTATCGGGCGACCGTGCAACCCCGTTTGAGGGCGGAGATTGGGGCGCGAAGCCGCCGTCCCACTCAGCAACAACCCCAACCATCAGTG
The DNA here is from genome assembly GCF_001672455.2 of Mesorhizobium sp. WSM1497. Taxonomy (NCBI): domain Bacteria; kingdom Pseudomonadati; phylum Pseudomonadota; class Alphaproteobacteria; order Hyphomicrobiales; family Phyllobacteriaceae; genus Mesorhizobium; species Mesorhizobium sp. WSM1497. The sequence continues at coordinate 42,393 of NZ_CP021071.1, forward strand.
GAATCGGTTGCCACTGAAATCGAAATTGAACTGCACTAATTCCCATACTCGAGCTTTGCGTATAGTTTGTTGACGGGGAGGACTTTATACGTGGGGGCGGCGCGCTTTCAACAAACAGCACGTCGCCATCTACGTCACTGGGGTCTATCCCGAAGACACGCAGGGTTCCCTCTCCGCCTGAAAAGTCTGCACTTTCGCCGCATGCGTTACCCAGCACCGCATCGAACGAGCTGAGCGTTGGCGTGTCGTGGGCAACGCCCTCGAAGGAGCGGAGACGAACCACATATGGATCGACCGCGTCAGTCTCATTTTGAGGCGAAGCGGAATCACCGAATGATTCGTGTGAACAAGGAGCGACACTACCCCGTACTGGCGACCCCTCATTCTTCGGGGGATAGATTCACCCACCAAATTCTGACAATGCTGGCTTTTAGTAAACCGCGAGACTGATCTCACGGCCAACACAAACGGCAATCCCAACGCCAGCATCGCTAACAACCAGTCTGCTTTCGGCAGGAGGTTAAGTCGGACGGAATGACCGAGATGAAGGCGCATTGCTGCCGCTAGCTAGGATCCGCTACGAGGATGGGGAAGCACAAGCAGTGCGCTGGAAAGGCGTCAGGCTGTTCTTTCTATGCCTAGGAATGTGCGTATATTGTGCGTAAGAGAGAGGTCGGAGATTTGTAATGACCCACGCACAGCTGGCCCAATCGAAAGTGGTCTCAGGTTTTGTCGACAGCCTGCAGGAGCCGCGCACGCCTTATATCTCGCCGAAGCGCCTGTCGCAGGCGCTTGGCGTGAAGGTGGCCAACCTGGCGCAGTTGACCGGCGTCCACCGCAACACGCTGCGCAATCCCTCGTCGGAGCGCCTGCAGGGTCGGATGCGCGAGATGGTGAAGGTGATTTCGGCCGCAACGGAACTCACCGGCGACGTCAAGAAGGCGATCTTTTGGTACCGCAATAAACCGATTGCCGACTATGGTCATCGCACGGCTGCCGAACTCGTCGCGGACGGCCAGGTCGAGGCAGTCCTGGCCTTCATCCGGGATTTCGAAAATGGGGCGCGTGGGTGAGGATCACCCGAGTCGGTCCAGACGAATCGCTATCTGACACCCAAATGGGCTTTCCTGCCCATCAGCGGTGCAGGCGCGGCGATCGACGGCGGTCGTTTCAACCGGCCATGCGTCGAAGCACTCTATCTGTCTCGTTCGACCCAGACGGCTCTTGACGAATACAAGCAGGGCGCCAGCATCGTCCCGCCGGCAACGCTTGCCGCCTACAAGATCACGCTCGCCTGAGGTGGCGGACCTTTCGCAGGGATTCGACCCGGAGATCTGGGACAGCGCTTGGCAGGAATGGGATTGTGCCTGGCGCCAGATCGCTCGCATCGACAAAAGCGTCACGCCGGTGGCACCAACCTGGTGGTCTTTCCGGCCAGTCTTGTCGAAGGCGATAAGGTCACCGTCCATGATCCCGATCACCGGCTGCCGCACGACCAGTCGTCCTGGCCGTAGGGATCGACTGTCTCTGGGATCACAACGCGACGACGCCCCCCGTCACGGCGCTTGGTCCCCAACGAGACCGTCCTCGCCGTCGCCCTCCCCGCTAGCCAGCCCAACCGGTATATCGCCGGCCAGCAACTTCTCCTTCGACAGGAGGCCTGAGTGAACCCCGTCCCCACCCGACCGCGGTAAACCAGCTTCCCCTTCTCATAGGTGCCGAGGATCAGCGAGGCCATGCTTCGGCCGGTGTCGTTTGGGCGGTAACCACAACGACGAATTCCTGTCGTTTGGTGCATTTGATCTTGAGCCAGCTGGTCGTGCGGTCGCCGATGTAACGGCTGTCGGCGCGCTTGGCGATAACGCCTTCGTGGCCACCCTCGCACATGGCGTCGAAGACTTGTCTGCCCCGGTCGACGATGTGGCCGGAAAACTGCAGGCTGTCGCCAGCGTCGCGGTCTCCAAGGAGTAACTCCAGCCTCTCCTTGCGATCGAGAAGCGGTCGGTTCGACAGGTCTTCGCCATTCATTTCCAACAGGTCGAAGGCGTAGACTTGAGCGGCATGCCCGCGGCAATTCCGGTTTTCAGCATGGAAAAATTGGTGCGGCCCTGGCTGTCGATCGCGACAATCTCGCCGTCGATCAGTGCAGAGCCTTTGGTTAGAGCCTGAAGCGGCGCCAGGATCACCTTGAACTGTCGTGTCCAGTCGTGGCCGTTGCGGGTGTAGACCACAACTTTAGAGCCGGAAATCGAGACTTGGGCACGATACCCGTCGAACTTCATTTCGAACAGCCAATTGCTGCCCACAGGTATGGCGTCTGTCAGGGTGCAGAGCTGGAACGGACGAAATGCTGGGCAGCGAATATGTAGGGGTAGATTCTGAGTCCCGGCGCCGAGAGCGCTTTTTGCTGAGGGCGGCCTCTACGGCCGGCATGCGGAACTCGAATACATGGCTGGATCAATACCCTGAATGGCATTCGGTTCCAAATCGGTGTTTCCAGATATTGAACCGGAAGAGTCCGGCTGCGTTGTTGGGTCTGGAATGGCAATCTTTTGGAGGATGAAATGCCCAATACTGGAACAACACGTGGACGCAACCAGGACCGCGCGAAGGTCGCTGGGGGGCAGGATCACGAAGTGAAATACGAGGCGGGTAAGACCGGAGCGAGCAAGGCCGACGTGAAGTCAGCCGTGAAATCGGTCGGGAACAGCCGCAAGAAGGTCGAGGATAAGCTAGGTAAGAACTGAACCACGGGGTCCGGCTAGATGCTCCGGGTTGCCACGTTCAATGTAAACGGCGTCAATGGTCGTCTGCCGGTCCTCATCGCGTGGCTAAAGGCCACGCGCTATGACGTCGTCTGCCTTCAAGAACTCAAAACCTCGGACGAGAAATTTCCGGCCGAGGCGATCGGCGATGCTGGCTATGGCGCGATCTGGCACGGCCAGAAATCCTACAACGGCGTCGCTATCCTGGCTCGCGGAGCTGACCCGATCGAGCGCCGACGCGGGCTTCCTGGCGACCCTGACGATAGCCATAGCCGCTATATCGAGGCGGAGATCAGCGGGCTCGTCGTCGGCTGTCTCTACCTGCCAAACGGAAATCCCGCCCCTGGTCCCAAGTTTGACTACAAGCTGCGCTGGTTCGACCGCCTGATTAGCTACGGCCAGGATCTGCTCAAAGCGGGAGCGCCGACCGTGCTGTGCGGCGACTACAATGTCGTTCCAACTCCGATTGATGCCGTGGTGCCGCGACGATGGATCGGCGATGCGGTTTACTTTCCCGAGAGTCGCCAAGCCTATGCCGCGATGCTCGAGGACGGCTGGATCGACGCGGTCAGGCGCATCCATCCGGAAAAGGGGGTCTATACGTATTGGAACCACTCCTATGGGGGCGGCTACGACAAGAGTTCTGGCCTGCGGATGGACCATCTGCTGGTCAGTCCCTCGTTGTCGCCCAAGCTTCGCGATGCCGGGGTGGATGTTGAGACGCGAGGGTGGGAGAAGCCGAGCGATCATGCGCCGGCCTGGATCGCGCTTGAATAACCCGAGTTTGAGCGGCTGCAGTGGTTCCAGATTTCGCGCTTTGTCCGAAATTTGTAGCATTCTTCGGACGAAGCTCGCTTGCCATTGTCCGAAACTTGTCGCATATTTCGGACATGACAGCGGTCGAACACGACACCGATATTCGCTCTCGCGTGCTCGCGCGCATCCAGTCCAAGCCCGAGGAGGTCTGGACACCCGGCGACTTTGCCGATCTCGGTACCCGTTCCGCGGTGGACAAGACCCTGCAGCGACTGGCAGCGGCTCAAGAGCTTCGCCGGATTGACCGCGGTCTCTATGACCGCCCGCGGACCAATACTCTGACCGGCCGCGCCACCGTGCCGGACTATCGCGCCGTGATCCGGGCGGTGACACGCCGCGACAACGCGCGCACCGTCATCGATGGCATGACGGCCGCCAACGATCTTGGGCTTACGACGGCCGTACCCGCGCGGATCGAGGTACTGGTCGATGCGAGATTGAAGCCGATCAAACTCGGCAGCCAGGAAATCTATTTCAAGTATGCGGCGCCGAGCCGCCTTTATTGGGCGGATCGACCGGGAATGCGGGTCGTCCAAGCCCTGCATTGGATGCAGGATATGCTGACCCAAGACAGCGAGCGCAAGCGGATCGAGACTGCTTTGCGCCGCCTGCTTTCCGACCCCAAGCACGGCCAGGCGATCCGCGAGGATCTGCGCGCCGGTCTTTCAGCCGTCCCGATCTGGATGCAGGAGTTCCTCCGCCAACTCCTCAACACAACAGCTGGGCCGGAGGGCAAGCCATGACGACCGCCGCCTACCGTCAGATTATTGCCGCACCGCCGCGTGATCGGCTCGATCTATTCCTCGCCACGGCCAACCGCATCGGCGCGCCGGTCGGGAATGTCGAAAAGGACTTCTGGGTCTGCTGGACCCTCAACGCGCTTTATCACGAACGGCCGGCAGGAGAACCGCGGCTGCTCTTCAAGGGCGGCACGTCGCTGTCGAAGGGCTACGACCTCATCAAGCGCTTCTCCGAGGATATCGACGTCACCGTGTTCCGCGATGACCTCGAGGAGCCTGCGTCGGTCGAAGAGCTGGAGGCATTGTCGAACAAGAAGCGCCGCGCCAAACTGGACGCGATCCGAGATGCCTGTCGCGCCTATATCACCGGCCCGCTCAATGCGTTCCTCGCCGCCCAGTTGACAGAGGTCACCAAAGGGGCGGGGCGCGTGGAAATCGATGACGCCGATCCCGATCGGCAAACCCTGCTGCTTTGGTATCCCGAAGTGGAGCCGCGCGATGGCGCCTATGTCCGACCGGCGATACGTCTTGAATCCGGCGCAAAATCAGCGCTCGATCCCCATGGGCCTCTTACGATTACACCCTATGTCGCCGAGGAAGCAGCCGGCGTTGACCTCGCCGTGCCGGACGTCACCACGATCGAGGCGACGCGGACCTTCTGGGATAAGGTGGTGATCGCTCATGGGCTGCGCCGCTGGTATGAGCGGCGTGGTGAACTACGGCAGGAAGGTCAGCGCGTCTCGCGGCATTACTACGATTTGCACTGCCTCATGCAGTCGGAAACCGGGAGAGCGGCGCTCGCCAACCTCGATCTTGGCGCCGATTGCGTGCGTCACGCGCGCATGTTTTTCGATCGGCCGGACTATGATCTTGCCTCGGCAGTGCCGAGGACCTTTGCGATCGAGCCCGCGACCAAGATGGTCGATGCGCTTGCGCGCGACTACGCCAACACGACTGCGATGATCTTCGGCACCCCGCCAAGCTTTGACGGCATCCTAGCCTCGGCCCGGCAGATCGAGCAGAGCATCAACGGCGGGTAATTGTTCGCAGCCGCGTCCGCCTTCTCTCCAATGCGCGAGCCATCTTTCTTGCGGCCCTCAAATCGTCGAGAGTCGGCTGCCACCAAACTGCTCCATCGATCTTCGTCTTGGATCGCGAGGGCCAGGTCTTGATGAGCTCATCGAGGTCGGCGGGACGCCATCGCCCCCAGACATAATTATGGTGGTCTGGAAGGTCGGAGTAGTGGGAACGAAGTATCTCGCCGTCGACGGAGTCACCATCGCATCCGACGAAGACGACGACACCAAAGCTTCGTGTCATTACGGGCCGGCCAAAAGGTGGAAGATCGGCGGGGTCGAGCGGATAGCGCCTGCGGCGGCGTTCTATAGCACGTGCACGTGACGCCAGGTCTTGCGGAGACCCGCGCCTCTGCGCCGCGCGCTGCTTTCGCGCTTCGGGCTCGTTGCGAATGGCGGCAGCCTCGATTTCCGCCCAGCGTCGATGCAGTTGTTCGTAGGAGCGAAAAGGCACTGTCCAAGCGCGCCTGTCGGGATCCCAGGACGCAAACGGCACGTCGCGCATCGTGTTTACCACCGAGCGAGAATATGGTGTTTGCACCTCCAGCCGATCCTGGTGCACGAGCAGGTACTTGGAAACGATAGGATCGAAGGCGTAGGCGTCGCGTCCCCTGCTGTCAGCATGCACGTTCGATCCGGCTAATTCTTGCTCCAGCCAACGATTGAAACGCCGAGCGGCGGTCTTTCCCGGGACAAACCAGGCCTTGAGTTCATCGCTCCAACGGGCCCGGGGAAAACTCTTCCGGAAGCGTTCGACGGTGATCCTGTCATAGGGGAACGAAGCCGATGCGCCCGTTGGGACATCGTCATTGGAACTCGACCCATCCGTTCTCTTCATGATCATGGCGCGCCGCACCTCACCGCATCTCTGCCAGGAGAACGCTTTACGAAGGCGCAAGTGCCCTTGGCGTCGATGTCGGCGAGAAGTCCCCATGTTGCAGGAGCCGAACGGGCCTTACCTTAGTTCGCGAGGGCTTGGTCGATAGCGCGATCGGCGATCCAGCGGCCAATGCAACGAGGTCTGCGCTTTTCTCAGAAGGCCGAGAGGCCGATCAAGCTGGATCTGCGCCAGCTTTCTTGATTCGACACCGGCCGCTCCTCGGCCGTTGAACGAACTGTCCGGTGTCAGGGCGAAACTGCCTGGAGCAGCCATCGCAAACAAGCTCAAAGTTGGCTGGATGATGATCGTTGCTGTCGCAAGATCTTAACGGTGAAGGCCTCCGCGATCTGCGGTGGAACGTCGCCACCCGCATCATCCCTCACAACCCAGCACAAGGAGTGGCTTGGCTGGCGTCAGATTCGATGCCGGAGCGCCTCCACGATCACCGCCATCGCAGGCGAGAGCTGCCGCCTGCTCGGGTAGTAGAGGTGATAGCCCGCAAATGGCTGACTCCAGTCGTCAAGCACCAGCCTGAGGCGTCCGCTGGCGATGTGGGGGCTTACGAGATTTTCCGGGACATAGGCGATCCCGCAACCGCGTATCGCAGCCTCGATCATGGGTATGGACGAATTGAAGGTAAGTTGTCCTTCTACCCGCACGCGAAGGTCGCGCCCATCCCTGGCGAATTCCCAGGCATACAATCCGCCGAAAGTCGCCTGTCGCATGTTTATGCAGTCATGATCGACCAGATCCTGGGGGGTGGTTGGCACCGGATGGTGGGCAAAGTACTCCTCCGAAGCCACGGCCACGAGCCTCCAATCCGGACCGATCCGCACCGCGATCATATCCCTGTCGATGCTCTCGCCCAGCCGCACGCCTGCGTCAAAGCGCTCCTCCACAATGTTCTTCATGCCGTTGTCGCTGTAGAGCTCGACGCGCACGTCGGGATAGTCGCCAAGCACGGGCTGCAGCTTCGGCCAGACAGTCGTCTGGAGCGCATGGTCGGATAGCGTGATGCGGACCGTTCCGGAGGGTTTGTCGCGAAAGGCCACCAGGCTTGCAAGGTCGGCCTCGATTTCGTCGAAGCGCGGGCCAAGAGATTGGAAAAGCCGCTCGCCGGCCTCGGTCGGGGCAACGCTCCGCGTCGTGCGCGTCAGCAGGCGGACGCCAAGACGAGATTCCAGCTCCTTGATCGTCGAACTCAGAGTCGACTGCGAGGTTCCGAGCTTGGCCGCCGCCCTGGTAAAGCTGCGTTCCTGGGCGACCGCCACGAACCACAGAAGATCCTTCATGCCATCCCGCTGCATAGGTCACCTCCGACGGCATTTATATCACAAGCAGATAAGTCCATGCGAATTCCTCAGTCTAATAGAATGGGTTCCGCGGCGATATATTCCGGGCATGGCGACGGGGATCGCGGCTGATCCGCTCCCGGTCGCCTTGCAAGGATGCCAATTATGGAAACAACCTACGACACAAGGTCCCTCAAAGACCGCGCCGCATGGAGTGCGGTGCTTTCGATGGCGCTGTGCGTCTTCGTGCTTATCGCGTCGGAATTCATGCCGGTCAGCCTGCTCTCCCCGATCGCAGCCGATCTCAACATCACCGCAGGCCGCGCCGGACAGGCGATTTCGGTTTCGGGTGCTTTTGCCGTCGTGACCAGCCTCTTGGTCGCGGGCCTCACCCGGCGAATTGACCGCCGGCTGGTCGTCACCGGCTTTACGGTTCTCCTGATCGTATCCGGGCTCGCAGTGACCTTTGCGTCGAATTTTGCACTTCTCATGGTTGGCCGCGCGCTGCTCGGTGTCGCGATCGGCGGCTTCTGGTCGATGTCGACCGCGATCGTCATGCGCCTCGTGCCGCAAGGCATGGTTCCAAAGGGCCTCGCCATGCTGAACGCCGGCAATGCGATCGCGGCCACGATCGCCGCGCCGCTAGGCAGCTTTCTTGGCGCCTATATCGGCTGGCGCGGCGCTTTCTTTCTCGTCGTGCCGCTCGGTCTGCTGGCGCTGGTCTGGCAGTGGATCAGCCTTCCAGCGCTGCCCCCGCGCCAAAGGAAACGTCCAGGCAATCCGCTGGCGCTGCTGGGCCGTCTTCCAGTCGCCATCGGCATGGCGTCGATCATGATGCTGTTCATGGGCCAGTTCGCGCTTTTCACCTATCTGCGCCCCTTCCTCGAGAGCGTCACCCGGCTTGATATCGCCGCGCTTTCGGCGATCCTGCTGGCGATGGGGCTGGCGGGGGTCCTCGGTACCTGGTGCGTCGGCCGGCGTTTGCGGACGCGCCTGTTCGGCATTCTCATAGTCATCCCGCTGGTCATGGCCGCGCTAGCAGTTGCGCTCGTCGCCCTCGGCGCCTCGCCAGTTCCCACAGCGCTGCTGCTCGTTGCCTGGGGTTTCTTCGGCACGGCCGCGCCCGTTGGTTGGGGCACGTGGCTCAGCCGCACGTTGCCGGACGACGCGGAGGCTGGCGGCGGGCTGCAGGTCGCCGTCATCCAGCTCGCCATCACCGGGGGCGCCGCCATCGGCGGCACGCTCTTCGATACGGTCGGCTGGTGGGGAGCGTTCACTTTTGGCTCGGTGTTGCTCTGCGGATCGGCGCTCGCCGCCTTCGCCGCATCGCATATGGCCCGGAGATCCTCGCAGTGATCATCGAGCATGCGACGCTCAGCCGCCGGACATTGCTCGGCGCCGCGCTCGCGGTGACGGCCTTGCCGCGCGCAGCCGCCAGCCGAGAGAGCAAGGCCCCAGTCAGCCAGGAGCCCGACATGAAGATAGGGATGACTTTTAACGGCCGCACCATGACCGCCACGCTCTACGACAATCCGTCGGAGCGCGACTTCTTCTCCATGCTGCCGCTGGACCTCAAGATCGAGGACTACGCGCATAACGAGAAGATTGCCTATCTGCCGCGCAAGCTAACGGAGGAGGGAAGCGGTCGTTCGCCAACGAGCAGCCCTATGACCTCTGCTATTTCATGCCCTGGGGCAACCTGGCGATGTTCTACGATGACTACCGCCACCCCGGGCTGATCAGGCTCGGCCGTTTCGACGAGGGCGAGCAGGCCCTGCATGTGCGCGGCGAGTTCTCGCTCCGCATCGAACGCATCTGAGGACACAAGGGAGATCAATGATGGACATTCTTCGCGCGGGCAGCAGGGCTTCCGGCAAGGGACCGGCTGACTGGTTCACCGGCACGGTGCGGATCGATCCGCTCTTCAACCCTTTCGACGCCGCGCGAGTCCAAGGCGCTCAGGTGACCTTCGAGCCCGGCGCGCGCACGGCTTGGCATACTCATCCGCTTGGCCAGACGCTGATCGTCGCCTCCGGCCGAGGCCGCGTGCAGCGCGAGGGAGGCCCGGTCGAGGAGATTAGGCCCGGTGACGTCGTCTGGTTCGCGCCGGGAGAGAAGCACTGGCATGGGGCGTCGCCCAAGACAGCGATGAGCCATATCGCGCTCCAGGAGGTTAAGGACGGTAAGGTCGTCGACTGGATGGAGCATGTGACGGACGCACAATACGGCGCCTGAGAAATCAAACCATCAACTTTGGAGAACTGCCATGATCAAGGACAAGGTCGTAATCATCACCGGAGCTTCATCGGGCATCGGTGAGGCAACCGCGAAGCAGCTCGCGAACAAAGGCGCCAAGGTCGTGCTTGGCGCGCGGCGCGCTGACAAGCTGAAGCGGATCGTCGACGAGATCGCGAACAACGGCGGTCAGGCGGCCTACAAGGAACTGGACGTGACAAAGCAGTCCGACAACGACGCTATCGTCGAGTTGGCCAGGAACGCGTTCGGCCGCGTCGACGTCATGTTCCTGAACGCTGGCCTCATGCCGATCTCGCCACTATCGGCACTGAAGACCGACGACTGGCACCAGATGGTCGACGTGAACGTCAAGGGCGTCCTGAACGGCGTCGCCGCGGTGCTGCCGGAGTTCCTAGCACGCAAATCCGGACACATCATCGCCACCTCTTCAGTCGCCGGGCTCAAGGCCTACCCGAACGGCGCGGTCTACGGAGGCACGAAATGGTTCGTGCGCGACTTCATGGAAGTGCTGCGCATGGAGTCCGCCATGGAAGGCACTAACATCCGCACCGCGACCATCTATCCGGCCGCGATCAACACGGAGCTGCTTGAAACGATCAGCGACGAAGGTACGGCCGCCGCGATGCAGAACACCTATGACAAATACGGAATCTCGCCGGACCGGATCGCTGACGTCGTTGCGTTCGCCATCGATGCACCGGAAGAGACCACGATCAACGAGTTCACTGTCGGGCCCGCCAACCAACCCTGGTGATCCGAACTGAAGCCTCCGCCAACTAACGTCATCAGATTGCTTCGACGAATGACACACCTGCCGACATCGTCAACACCATTGCGTTCGGTCGCGGTTACCCTGCTGCCAACCATGGGGGCGGTGTTGGCCGGGTTTGTTGTCATCGGCGCAGCGTTGCCTGTTCTTCCACTGCACGTCAGCCACAATCTGGGATTCGGTAGTGTCGTTGTCGGCCTAGTTGCGGGAACGCAGTTCGCGGCATCCCTGGTCTCACGCGTGTGGTCGGGTTCCTTTGCGGACGGGAACGGAGGGAAACGAGCCGTTCTCGTGGGCCTGGTTACGGCAGCGGCTGCCGGGCTGCTCTATCTCCTGTCCGTGGCCGTCGCGCGTTCGCCCGTTCTCTCCGTCTCGATCCTCGTCGTCGGACGCGCGGTGCTGGGCGGTGCCGAGAGCTTTATCATCACAGGTGGCGTGGCCTGGGGCCTGGCGCTCGTGGATGCCGGGCATTCGGGGAAAGTCATTGCATGGGTCGGCACTGCGATGTTCGCGGCATTGGCCTTCAGCGGACCATTGGGAACCATGTTGTTCACAGCCTACGGCTTTGCGGCGATAGGGCTGCTGACCACACTATTGCCGTTGCTCGTCCTGGGATCACTCATGCGAGCGCCGAACCCTCGGATACAGTTGCGGCAGAGAGAATCCGATTTGAGAGCGGTTTTTGACGCGGTATGGCTGCCAGGACTTGGTGCGGCACTCGCCAGCGTCGGCTACTGCTCAGTCCTTGCCTTCAGCTCCCTTCTGTATGCCGACAATCATTGGCGACCGGTCTGGGTTGGATTTACGGCGTTTGGAGCTGCGCTGATCGCAGCGCGTATGGTCTGCGGTCATTTGCCTGACAGATACGGCGGTGCAAAGATCGCCCTGCTGTTCGTGCTCGTGCAGTCAGCCGGGCTTCTGCTCATCGGGTTGGCACGAAGCAGTGTGCTTGCTTCCTTCGGAGCCGCGCTGGCGGGTCTAGGCTACTCCCTGGTCTACCCCGGGCTTGGCGTGGAGGCGGTTGGTGGCACATCTCCGGAAAACCGCGGCTTGGCGATGGGCATCTACACGGCCTTTCTGGACGTCGCGATGGCTCTAGGAAGCCCGGCGTTGGGATGGGCTGCCGATCGAGCAGGTTTGAGCGTTGTCTTCTTTATCAGCGCCGGTGTCACCTTTTGTACAACCGCCATTGCATTGCATTTAGCGTACAATGCCCGTGGAGGCCGACAGGCGCATGGCTACCCACGTCCGTTAAACCGGCCAAAGTAGCCATTCAATCGCAAGGTTGAAAATGACCGCGTGCGGCGCGACGGCGACCTCCCGAGCGGTCGCCTGCAACGTCGGCTTTCGGAATAGGCAAAGCTGGCCTCTAGGTCCGGCTTCAGGCGCAAAGCTGACGCCAAAGCCGGCGCTTGGAAATGTCGATTAGACTAGCTAAGGGGAAAATCGAACAGCACGGTATTTCCGCAGCGCATCAAGTAAAGTCCAATCTCATCCGAGCTCATGGACCGCTACGCCCGGCACTACAGTCTTGGCGATCTCGCACAGGTGCTGGTGATGTGTCAGGTAGATTACCTGTCCTGCACTTGCCATCTCCCCAAACAACCTGAAAACCTCCTCCGACCGGACATGGTCGAAGGTCTCCATGATGTCGTCGGCGATGAATGGTACTGCGGGTCGAAACTGTGCGAACTCGTAATACCCGGCAAGCCTGAGCGCCAGGTAGAGCTGAAAACGTGCCCCTTTTGACAGCGCGTCGGCGACCTTGGATTGCCCGTCGCGCTGCAACGCGATGAGCACTTCCCCACCCTTCACGGGCTGGGTTGTCAGGCCAGAGTACTGGCCGCGCGTCATGAGAGCGAATGCGTCCGATGCGCGCTCCATCATCCCGGAGCGATGACGTTCACGGTAGACGCGCAAAGCATTGCCAGCCGACATTATTCCCAATTTCAGCTCGATATAGCGGACGGCCTTTTCCTCGATTTCCAGAAGGACGGTGCGCCGTTCGGCATCTATGCGGGCAACAGCACTGTCGCCGACAATAGCGTCCAGCTTGTCGGTCGCGCGCGTCTGCCGAATGAGCTGGTGCTGTATTGCCTCGTCAGAAGCGCGAATCCGTTGCTCGGCTTCCGCCTTCTCGATTGCGATACTGTCGAGATCGACACCATCCAATATCGAACGCGCCTGCTCGAACCCTTCCACCGCGAGCTCGGAAAAAACCTGCTCCTCAAGCTCGGCCACGGTTTTGCGCAGGCGATCCCTGTCGCGCAGCAGCTCATCGCGTTGCACGACGTCCGCTAGCGTGACCACGCCAAAGACGCTTAGGACCTCGTTCTTGCGGCGCTCATGTGCCGAAACCTCTGCATCGAGGATCTCACGCTGATCCTGCAGGCGCTGCAGGTCATTGACGAGGCTTGCTTTGGCCTCGCGCATGCGCTCGGCGCGCTCCAGGCGCTGGGCAAGGCGGATCGCCAGCTGTTCCGGTTCGTCGTCGTCCGCCTCGCCCGCATCGGCTGCAACGGCGGTAACCTCGACCAGAAAATTGTCCCTGTCGGCCACCATCTTTTCGATGCGCAGTTGCATGGCCTCCCGGTCCTGAAGGCTCTTGGACAGTTCAGCCAGTTGATCAAGGACGCCGCCCATGCCGGGCACCGAGATGCCTCTCTCTAGCCAGGTCCCCTTGAGCGCTTCGGCAATACCGGCCTGCCATTCATCCTCACGTCGCTCCGCGACTTCGACAGCGCGGCGCCTGGCGGCCAGATCCTCTTGCCTTGTTCCAACCGTCTTGAGCGCCTCGGTGCGCTCTGCGTCCACCTTGAACTGTCTCTCAAGAAACAGCTCTGCCACGGCCATGACCGTCTCTAGGCTGTCACCAACATCCGAACCGACGCCGACGCTCGCCAGCGCGCGGCTCAATTCCAGGCGTATTCGACCTTCCTCATCAACCGCCCGCTCGGCCTTCTTGCGCGAAAGCTCGATCTCCTCCCAGGCCGCGAGCGCATCGATGCGGGCAGCGATACGATCCTCGATCAGTTCGATCAGCTGTTCGGGGGATGTTTCCTGGCACGGCCCGAGCAGCTCTCTGGCGACTGTGCGTATTTCCAAGAGCACAGCCTCCCGATCTGAGCCATTCCGGGCAAGTTGATCACGCGCATGCGCGATAGTGGCCGCGGTTTCTACGAGGTTGCGGTTTGTGCTGCGAATTTCGACCAGTTCCCGAGCGTTGGCCAAACGGCCTGCGCCGACACTGTCGTCTCGGGCCAGTGTTGCCGCGAAATCATCCGCCGTTTCCCCAGTCAGGTCATGGCGATGCCTTGCCCAGGCGTCGTCGCGGGCACGCCGAATGACGTCGGCCGCATCATCGTCGGTGACATCGACAGAGGCACGAAGGGCTTCCAGCCGCGCCGAAAGCAAGTCGTGATTGCCCTGGTGCTCGGCAAGACGATCGGAAAGGACGCCCCTGCCCTTCCCGAGCTCTGCTGCCAGCGCCTTCCATGCGCCAAGCTGCGCAGCATTCGGAATGGCGACCCTGGCCAGTGCCTGAGAGTCGCCCGACCAGGGGTGCAAACGCGCGATCGCGGCCTGCCATCGAATTGCACCTGCATCGGCGGCCTCGCGCGACTCCTTTGTCTCCCTCATGTAGCCGCTGGCCTTGGCCCTAGACAAAGCCGAAACCAGCCTTGCCCTGGCAGGCTCCGGCACGGCCCGTTCTTCGCCGACCCGGTCGCGTGCCGCCTGGAGCGCGTCAGCGGCTGCCGCGGCCTCCTCGCGCGCAACGCGCACGCTGGTAGCAATCCCGGATCGTTGCTCGACCATGGTGCGCACAGCGCTAATGGTTGCAGCAGGCAAGAGCAGTTTGGCAGGAACTGGCTCGGAGGACCTTCCAAGGGCGGCAAGACAGTTCGCCACGGAATTGTCGAGGATTTGCAGCTCCGTCCTGCGACTTGGCAGGTCCAGGCCGGCCGAGACGTGACGCACCTTGCGGTCGGCCAGGCCGCGAACCCGTTCGGAAATCGCAAGGATCACCACGTCCACGTCGACCGAGGCGATTTTCGATGTCACCCGTTCGAGCTCGTCCTGGTTCGCGGATAGCCGCGTTCTCAGGCTGGCGTCGGCCTCGATCATGTCGGCGACACTGCCGGTCCAGGTCCGTGCCGGTGAAGCGATCTCAGGCAAATCGGCCAGTTGGGCTTGCTTACGCCGGATATCGGCAAGAATCGGGATCGCCCGAAGATACTTCGCGATGGTCTCGAGCCGAGCCGACAGCACCGACCGTTCGGCGATGCTGCGGTCGTATTTTTCGGTCGCGTCGAGACGCTCGGCTTCAAGGCTCTCATAATTCGACGCCAAGGTGTCGACCGCGTCCTTACTGGCCTTCAGTTCCGCAAGCCGCTTCTTGAGCAGCGCAAGTTCGGTTCCGTGTGCCTGTTTGCGATAGAGCCTGTCCGCTTCGGCCTCGAGCACGCTCAATGTATCGCTTGCGTGCCCGAGGCCGGCGCTGGCCGTGAACAGCAGCTTGCCCAGGTCGCCGCGCGATTCCAGGATTGATTTTCCACCTGCTTCCAGCGTTTCGTCGTCCAACGAGAACATGGTCTCGTATGCGTCGCGAGACAGGCCAGCCAGATGTGCCGATATCGCCATTTCGCTGACCGGCTGGCCAGTCTCGTCCAACAATGAGTTGGTGCGCTGTTTCGTGCGTGTGAAGGTGTGCTCCGCGCCGCCGAGTTCGAGCACCCCGCCGATGCGCATCGCACTGTACTCGTGCAGGAAATTGTAGCGGCTGCGTTCCTCGATGCCGAACAACAGATCAAGATAGCCAGAAAGCGCGGTCGACTTGCCGGTTTCGTTCAGGCCGAAGACGATATGCAGATCGGGACCGGATTCCGGTTTCGGCCCGAAGTCGATCGTCCTGTCGGTGAACTTGCCGTAGCGGATGAGGTCAAGGCGGCGCAGCCTCATTGTGATCCACCGGCCTTGAGGCGGGCGGTGACCAGATTTGCGCCGTTGGCAAGCACCCGATCGAGGAACAACTCCAGCTCAGCCTCGTCCTTGCCGGCGAAATCGCGCCCGTCAGGCGGAAGATCCGCGACCATCTTCTGGACCAAGGCCCTCGCCTCAGCTCGGAACGCGTCCGAGCCGGCATCGGCGCGCATGGATTGAGCGAGCTCGAAAATCGGGTCGGCGGCTTCCTCGCAGGTCTGGGATGTGGATGGAGACACTTTGAGCTCGAGCTTCTCCACCCAAGTGTCTCCCGTCTGCTCCGCGGCCTGCTCGGCCTCTGCGAGCAGCAGGTCGCGATCACGGATCAAGGCCCAGGACAAAGGTGACGCACCGGTCAGGTCGAGACGAACCACGGCATGACGGGATTTGACAGAGGCGCGAACACGTTCGAGTGCGGAACGGACTCGTCCGACGACATCGGACCATTCCTCCATTTCGGTCAGGTCGACATTCACCCTTTCGAATTGCGCGATGCTGGTCAGCCTCTCCTCTATCTCTACGGTGCGGTCGTCTCGTATCGTCACCAGGGTGACGGATTTCTCCCCGGCCTCATTGATGTCCCTGCCCTGTGGAATTCCCGGCATCACCACCGTGCTCGCCCCGGGATGGACCTGGCGGACATGGATGTGCCCAAGCGCCCAGTAGTCGAAGCCATGGGCATGCAGGTCGGTGGCGTTGCAGGGGGCATAGACGTCGTGGCCGGGCGATCCGGCCAGGCTGGTATGCATAATGCCGACATTGACCGCGCCTTCACGCGGCACTGAATACTTGGGCAGCAGGCTGTCCGGCGCCTTGGGGCTGGCAAAGCTCAAGCCATGAAACATGACGTCGAGCCCGGCGGCTGTCTGCAGCACGGACTGGGGACGGCCACCGAATATCGTGACCGTCTCCGGGAACACCAGCTGCTTCGATATGCGCGATAGCGCGTCATGATTGCCACGGATCTTGAAGACCCTAATGCCGGCCTGGTGCAGCCGTGTCATCTGCGACGCCAGGAAGCGGGCGGTTTTCATCGACGTCTGATCGCCGTCGTAGAGATCGCCGGCAATGACCAGCGCATCGACACGTTCCGCAAGGCAGAGATCGACGATCGAGACAAACGCTTGGCGACTGGCGTCTCCGACGAGTTCGGCAAGGTCGCCGTTTCGTAGGGCCAGCGAGCGCAGCGGCGAGTCGAGATGAATGTCGGCGGTGTGAACGAATCGAAATGGCATGGGGAAGTCTCCGGTCACAATTATAGGAGTGTTCGACCGCGGCTCGACAGGAAAATCTCAAGATAGGGGTGTTGGTGTTCGGGTATAGGTCGCCCTTGAGCAAGGTTCTTGGCTATGTGCCGGGGTGAGGCCATTTCGCGTTGACAGGGAGTTGCAAAACACCGCCCGAATGTCGAACATTCTCGGGATCGCGATTGATCCTTAGAACCCGGGAGCCTGTCTGGGGGCAATCTATCGGAGCGACTGCAGCGCCGGATGCCCAGATGCTACGGGTAATCTCGGCCGCAACGGAACTCGCCGGCGACCTCAAGCGAACAGATTGAATTATTGCACGAATTCAATGTGCCGTCCGGAATTATCTGTCGCTGTCCGGAATTAAGCCGGGCTGCGGAGGTCGTCCGCGGCGGCATTTCGGTGCTCGTGTAGAAGCCTGAGCACATCGCTACCGCACGACATGCCGCGAAGCGTGGTCTCTATCCGGGGAAGACGAATGCTGCCGAAGCCGCTGGTCCGGGCAGCGCAATTCTGGAGGAGATGGCAAAGCGCGCGAAGGGAGGTGTTCTCACCGTAGATAACAATCGCTTCGTAGGCGTCGGCTCCCTCAACGTTGTGTTCCGCGCCGATCCTCACGCAGTCCTCCCGCGTCGGCTGCCCGATCTCGAAACGCATGCCGATACGGCTTTCAATCTGATCCATAGCGTGGGTATCACGCCTCGTGCCGGCTAGCCGATGAGTGTTGCCGGCGAGCAGTAAAGCGAAGCCGCACCGCTCCTGAAGATGCAGCAGCTCCCGCAAAACAGTGGGTGTGAAGTTCTGATATTCGTCCACCAGCAACGGACGCGTCGGGCCGTATCGGGCGCCCAAAAAATTCATGCAATCCTTCGCAAGATCGTATGTGTGCTTGCTGTCCCTTTGGACGCCGTAGGCGTCATGCAGCATCAGGAACATCGGCCTGATAGCCTTGGTGTGCTGCGTAACCTCACAATAGGCAGCTCCGCTTTGAGCGGCTATCCAGTTGAGCGCTACGGTCTTTCCGAGTCCGGCTTTGCCGACCGCAAGCACCGGATATCGCATCTTGACCGCCGTATCGAATGCAGCGCGTACGGTGAGCGCAGCCCGGGTTTCAACGAACATCGTCATCCGACGATCCTCTTCACCAAATCCATCTGAGCGGCTATGCGCTCGTCCTGTTCGCGTCGGCGCTCTTCGGAGAGCAAAGGCTTCTTCGGCATCACGATCCGCGCCGGCCGCTTCGCCGGATCGTAAGAGACGATGCCGACGGGCTCGTTGGGGACCGTGTCAGGCTGGGCTTGGCCGCGTGCGATCAGGCGTGCAGCCACGTCGATATCAGGCGCTGACCGATCGAGGTCACGCACCGCCTGCCGATGCACCTTTGCGCGTTCGGCTGATGCTTTTGCGCCGCGCTTGTCGAGCGGATGGAACTCGACGTCGGGAGAGGCTATGCCGACTCGTTCACCATAGCGGTCAAGCAGCAGCAACTCGGCCGGTGTGTGATAGGCCGGCACACGAACCCAGATCTTCTCGTACTGGTAAGCCTGCAATTCCAGGCATGTCCAATGACGGCCACCGACCGATATCGCACCCTGAACAACCGACCGCTCTTCGGTTCGCGCACATGCCGCGCGCACTTCATCGCGGCTCATCGCAGTCGGTGCCCATCCGGCCCCAAGGTGTTTGCGGAATGTGGCTTCAGGTGAGAGACCTTTGAGCGCGCTCTTTTTGCCCTGCGCAGTGTGATTATAGGTGCGCACGAAGCCTTCTATGGCCGGCACCACATCTTCGAACGCGCCGAACGGAGCCACCGTCCTGCCGATAGCCTCCTGCTTCTTGCTCATTCGGTTGCCGCCGATGTGGCCGCGCGCCGTGCTGAAATAGCGCGTCTCCAGATCGCCGAATAAACGCTCAATCGGCTTTGCGGAGGCGTTGTAGGGCAAAGCATTGATGACGTGGGTTGATCGGGACGGGCCATGGAAGCCCGGCACGGTAAGCAGCATGGCATCGTCCAGAAAGGCGGCGAAGCCGAATTCTTTGCCGTTGTCGACATAGAGCGACTGCGGCATGCCCCACGCTTCGATCATGGCCGCGAAGACTTCGATCACGTCGCGGTTTTGCACGCCGCCGCGCTTTTCGAAAAAGATCAGCCCTATCCAGAGGCGCTGCGTCGCCCAGTCTAGGAAGCCGATCAGCCTAGCAGTGGCGACAGTGCCGTCAGGACGAGTGAGGTGAATGTCGACAGGGTGAACATCGCCGACCACCAGTTCCATCGGCTGCATGCAGGCGACGGTGCGCCGGATACGCGGCCGGCGATCATCGTAAGCCTTATGGTCGCGCTTAAACCGGTGGACGTTTCGGAAGTGGAGTTCCGCTGAGACGAGGTCGGTTGGAATAGAACAAGCGCGCTCCATCTCGTTAGGATCGCCGGGGCGGAAGCCCCAGGCCCGAGTCGCGTCGATCAGGAACTTCTCGGCTTCTTGCAGGGTGTGGCCCCACGACATGCCGCCTTTGAGCAGGCCGCGGATTTCCTGCTTTAAGTCCTCCGCGATCTTTGCCTTGGTGGATGCGTCGAACGGGACCAGCTTGTCCCACCTCCGGCTTACGACGACACGCTTCTTGCCCCTGTCCGATCGACCATGTCGTCCGACCTTCATGTCTTCGTCAAAGCGTGCGGCATGGCGCTGCAGCGTCCGCAGGGAATAGCTGACCGCCGTGCCCTCCCAGTTCCGCGTTGGGTTGTCTGCTAGCTCGGCCAGGGCGTCGGTGCGGGCAGTCGATTTGACCGGATGCTGAAGCGCTGGCCTCAGGTAATCGAGCCACCACGTGTGCTCTGCCGTCCTGCCGGTGATTGATTTTGAGTGGTTTTCAACGAGGGTTTGAGAGACCTTTAAACGGTGCTGGTATTCGAGCGGCAGGGACGTGGAATTCACCTGATATTGCTCTCCGGCGTTCCCGCCGCGCCGACCATTGACCTTCCGCACTTCGAGTGAATTTTTTCGCCAGCGACGCCGACGAAGAGCGCGGTGAGCGACTTGCCGCCCAATGCCGACCAGCGCAGCAAACTCAACTGTGGTCAGCCACTCACTCATAGCTAGTAACCTGGCGTCGACGCGGGGCAATTCCTGAGAATTTTGTGGGGAAATGCTATATCGCGAACGTGTAGGCTATTTGACGATCGTCCCAGACCACCTCGCGGAGAGAATATCAATGTCACCCCCGGCGAGTGCGGGCGCCACTCGCTCAATGAGGGTTACCAAACCTGTCGCTGGAGGTTACCAATGCGCGTGTTGGTTGGCCTTAGGTTCCCAATCGTGGCTGCAATAGCTCAATCAAAACATCCGCTTAAGGTCAGTCGGGAATTGATTGTCGTTGGGGCATATTGGTAACCGTTGTCCAAAGGGCATTGGTAACCTCTTTGGACGAAAGCGGCGGGATATCATCCACTTAGAAGTCCGGCCGACGGCAGATAATTCTGGACTCTTGCCCTCACGACGACAGATAATTCCGGACGTCATACCACACTGCCATTTATGCGACTTTCGAAGCACAGACCGGGAACATCTGACCGTTTCTATTCATCACCCAAGGCCGGTTTAGCGCTGGAAAAGCCAAAGTGCGGGAGCAAGAAATGGCCGCAACGCGGCCGATAGCGGACTGACAGGTTCGATGCTTGGAGTATGAGAAGCGGCCATTCAGCCTCTCTACATTCTTTGCTGTGAGATTCCTTGCCTTCCTTTACGGGAACGCCAGCACGCTACTGCGACAACCAACCAATCAGCTGTTGCAGGCCAGGTTTGCGAGCTTTGCTTTTCGGGTACACGAAGCAATACGGCTCTCCCAGCGCGATTGTGATCTCGGACAAAGCAACGAGCTTTCCTGCGGCAAGGTCGTTCGCGGCCATCATTCTCTGCCCCAAGGCAACGCCCACACCGTCCCTGGTCATATCGAGCACCAAACTCGAGGATCCGATCCGGTATCCCTTCGAGTCGTCGGGGCGCCCAAGCCCGGCCTTGGCGAACCAAGCCTCCCAAGTGGGATGAGAAAAAAACATCGGACCCCAATTCGTGTGGATGAGATCCTCTTGGGAAACTGCATTCATGCCACGAAGCCGGGCGGCCGGATTACGCTCGAAGTAGGAAGGTGAGCAGAGGGGCAGCACCTCGTCATGACAAAGGGGCAGTGTAATCATTTCGGGATAGAGGCTGGAGCCGTACGAAATCCTGAGATCGATGTTGTGACGTCCGAAATTCACCGGATCCTGCTCGACCCTGAGATCAAGGCGAAGATTGGAATGCTGTAGCGCGAAGAGAACAAGTCGGGATTCGAGCCAACGTTCTGCGACGGAAGTGATCACGCTTATTACGAGACGCGACCGCGCCGCACCCGTGACTATCTGTTCGGTCATTGTGGAAATCAGCTGCAATGCCTCGGAAGTTCCGACGTGGATTGCCTGACCGGCATCCGTGAGAACCACCCGATTGTTGAAACGCATGAATAATTGCTTGCCGAAATAGTCTTCAAGATGTCGGACTTGTTGACTCACGGCAGCAGCTGACACGCCCAGTTCTTGCGCAGCCCCAACATAACTGCCGGCGCGAGCCGCAGCCTCAAAGGCTCGCAAGGCATTTAAGGGCGGCAATGGCAGCGGCATGCATTCGACCCTTAGTTTTTCTAGGCTAGGATAACATTTAGGCACGTTGAGAAGAAGAAGAGTTTAGCCAACGATCTCGCAAAAGGGAGATCGCATGGCGAACCTAGGGAAATGTTGTTGGTTGGGCCGGGCCGAGAGACGGTCGATGGGCGCCCAATGCCTGCCGATTGTGCTGTCGTGAGCGGAGAGCGGCGGGGCCGCCGGATGCCGGCGGCGCTTATGCCCGTCAACCAGATGCCATGGTCCCAGCCTCGCATGATGCTGGAGCCATCACGGATCTTATCCGACGACCATCTAGAGGCCATTCACAACAAATCCCTCTTGGTCCTAGAGGAGATCGGGATGGATATCCTGCTGCCCCAGGCGCGGGAGATCCTAGCCAGTGCCGGTGCCAGGGTAACCGGCGAAAGGGTACGGATCGGCCGAGAAATCATCGAGGCGGCATTGACGACCCCGCCTTCCGAATTCACCTTTTACGCCCGCAATCCGGCACGCAACATCAGGATAGGCGGCAAGTGGATCGCATTCGGCCCCGTCGGGGGGCCGCCGAATTGCTCTGACCTTGATAGAGGGAGGCGGCCCGGCACCCTTGCCGACAATAGCAATTTCCTCAAGCTCAGTCAGTTCTTCAACTGTGTCCACACATCCGGTGACGGTTCGGTCGACGCGCTCGATGTGCCGTCGCCGACGCGCCACCTCAACATTATGCGCAACAAGGTTCATTTCTCCGACAAGGTGCCTTTCGTCTACGCCACCGGGCGAGAACGTCTTCTTGATAGCCTTGAGATCACCCGCCTAGCTCGTGGGGTAAGCGTTGAGCAAATGAGCCGAGAGCCGTCGGCCTACACCGTGATCAACACCAACTCGCCGCTGAAACTTGATAACCCGATGGCCATGGGGATCATCGAGATGGCGAGGCGGGGTCAGATTTGCGTGGTAACGCCGTTCACCTTGCTTGGCGCCATGGCCCCGATCACCATGGCGGGGGCCCTGGTCGAGCAGAATGCCGAGATACTCGCCTGTCTGGCCCTGTCACAGCTTGCGATGCCGGGCGCGCCCTTTGTGTACGGCAGCTTTACGTCCAATGTCGACATGAGATCAGGAGCGCCGGCGTTCGGCACTCCCGAATACATGCAGGCGTGCATCATCGGAGGTCAGCTCGCGCGTCGCTATGGGCTTCCCTATCGAACCTCGAGCACCAATGCCGCCAACGGTCTCGACGCCCAAGCCGCCTACGAAACAGTGTTCTCCCTATGGGGAGCCATAATGGGTGGCGGCAATCTAATAGTCCACGCGGCCGGGTGGATGGAGGGAGGCCTTGTCGCATCGTACGAGAAATTTGCCCTCGACGCCGACCTCCTGCAGATGGTCGCACGGTTCCTCCAACCTGTGATCGTCGACGACGAAACAATGGCACTTGATGCGATCCTCGAGGTCGGACCAGGCGGCCATTTCTTCGGTGCCCAGCATACGCTCGCTCGCTATGCGACCGCGTTCTATCAGCCGCTCATCTCGGACTGGCGCAATAGCGGCCAATGGACCGAAGCCGGATCACCTCTGGCGCCGCAAAGAGCGAATGCGCTGTGGAAGCAGGCGTTGGCGGAATATCAGGAGCCACTGCTGGACGCCGCGATCTCGGAAGAGATCGACGCTTTCGTAGACCGGCGTGTGGCCGAGGGCGGGCAGATCACCGACTAAGGACCGCGCTACGGAAAATGTCGGACGCAGGGCCCGGCAAAAAAGGACATCCGGTCAGGTAGGAAAGCGATGGGACAGATTTTGAAGCTAGCACCGAAAAAAGCTGAAGAGCTGATTTTTGCAGCCCTGACCGGAGCCGGGACGACGGCGGAGAATGCTCGCTATTTTACCGAGGCCATTCTGGACACGGAACTTTCGGGCCTCGAAGGTCACGGTTTTTATTGGCTGCAATATTATTGCGAGCATCTTCATAGCGGCAAGGTTGACGGGAAGGCCAAGCCGTCGGTCAAGCGACTATCTCCAGTTTCTTTCAGGATTGACGCCAAAGGCGGGTTCGCCCATCCGGCGATCGAGAAGGGCTTCGCCAGACTGATTCCGGCCGCCGCAAAATACGGGATCGCCGGCATGGCCGTCCATAACTCGTACAACGCCGCCACACTTGGGTTTCATACGGGCTACCTGGCGCGGCACGGTCTGGTGGGCCTGGGATACACCAATGCGACGCCAGTTATGGCGCCCGTTGGCGGATCGACGCCAGTCATAGGGACCAATCCGATGTCGTTTGCCGTGCCTGGACCCGGGGGAAAGATCGCGTTCCTGATCGACCAGTCGGCTACAGCTGTAACGTGGACCGCGCTGAAACGCGCCGCCGAAGCCCATGAAACTATCCCGCTTGGCCGGGCGCTCGACAAATTCGGTGTCCCGACAACCGAGCCGGCCAAGGGCCTCGAAGGCTCCATGGCACCCACCGGGGGTTACAAGGGCTTCGGGCAGGGTCTGATCGTCGAGGTGATGTGCGCAGCGCTGACCGGTTCGAACCGAGGACCGCAAATGGGCTCCTTCATGGCCAACGATGGCAAGCCGATCGGCTGCGGACAATTCTTCATCGCGCTTGAGCCAAGGAAGTTTTCCGGCGGGGCGTTCGACGCAACGATCAGCGCGCTTATCAAGTCCATCATTTCGCAAAAGGGCGCCCGCTTGCCCTATTCGCGCCGGATGTCAAATCAAGAGCGCCTCAAGCGCGAGGGACTGGTGATCGAGCGCGCTGTCTACGACAGGCTCGAAGGCTTCGCAGCCGTCCCGGTAAATGCAAGCCGAACACGAAGCGGCGTGACCGTTGGCTAAGTTATTCTTATCCAATCAAAGATTTTGCCACCTTGAGTAAGGTCGGATGGGAAGCAACATTTCTGAACCTGACAGACGAGGCCCCTATGCGTGATATTCTTGACCTTGACCGCTATCCCCTGGACAAGCCTGGAACGCCGGCGTGGGAGGCTTTGGTCGAGCGCTGCCGCACCGACCTGGCCGCCGAGGGCATGTTCAATCTCGAAGGGCTGGTTAGGCAGGACGCCCTGTCGCGAGCCATGGCCGAGATCAAGCCGGTGATGGAAACGCTCTCGTTCGTTCACAAGCGCTCGCACAATATCTACTTCAGGGACGAGATGCCCGGGATGGCGCCAGATCATCCCGCCCTGCGCAAGGTCGACACAGTCAATCACACGGTGTGCAGCGATCAGATTGCCCGCAGCGTTCCCATCTGGATTTACGAATGGCCACAGTTTGCAGTTTTCCTCGCCGCAGCGATGGGAAGGGACACGCTGTTCACGATGGGCGACCCGTTGGCGCGCCTCAACGTCATGTGCTACCGCGAAGGCGAAGCATTGAACTGGCATTTCGACCGGTCGGAATTCACCACCACTTTGCTGCTTCAAGCGCCATCAGGCGGTGGCGATTTCCAGTATCGCTCCGATCTGCGCAGCGACTCTGATCCCAACTATGATGGCGTCGCACGCTTGCTCGAAGGCAAGGATCCGGCGGTGAAGACCTTGGAGTTGGCGGCGGGCACGCTGAATGTGTTCAAGGGCAAGAACACCTTACACCGCGTGACGCCGTGCAAGGGGCCGCTGGAGCGCTACATCGCCGTCTTTTCCTACTACGAGAAACCCGGCGTGATCTTCTCCAAAGAAGAGCAGATCGGCTTCTACGGCCGCGCTGCGTGAAACGAAAATGTCGGCAAGGGGAGAACCGTGGATGGGCCTGAACGATCTCGCCGCGCTCGGCATGGCACTTCAGGAGAGTGAACTGCTGAGCTACGAGCAGGCCTGGACGATGCCAAAGATCTACTACACCAGTCCGGCCCTTCTCGACATCGAGCGTGAGCGTCTGTTTGGCAAGGAATGGATTTGCATCGGGCGTGCCGAGGAGATTCCGAACCCTGGCGACTATATGGCCTTCCAGCTGTGCGACGAACCGCTGGTCGCGGTGCGCGGCGAAGACGAAAAGATCCGGGTCATGTCGAACGTCTGCCGCCACCGCGGTACCATTCTGACTCGAGGCAACGGACATAGCCGTCGACTGGTATGTCCCTATCATCATTGGTCATACGATCTTGAAGGAAAGCTTGCTGGTGCGCCTCGCATGGATGCACATGAAACTTTCGACAAACCGACTTGCCGCCTTCCGCAATTCGCGTCCGAAGAGTGGCGCGGTTTTCTGTTCACCAACCTTGGCGTCGATCCCGAGCCTCTAGCGCCGCGGCTGGAAGGCCTCGATCGGCAGATCAGCAACTATCATATGGAACAGCAGAAGCTGCGCTGGGTGGCCGATGAGGTGTGGCACACCAACTGGAAATGCCTCATCGAAAACTTCATGGAAGGGTATCATCTTTCACCGCTGCACAAGACGACGCTGGCGCCGGTTAACCCAACCAAGCTCTGCAGCCATTTCGAACCAGGTGATGCCTTTTTCGGCTACAATGCCGGCTATTCTGCAGATTACCCGCGCTCGACGCGCGGCCATCCTGATCTCAGCGACGCAGAGGTGGTCAACTGCGTGATGTTCGCCATCCCGCCGGGGCTCGTTTCGGGATGCGGTGGTGACTACAGCTCGTTCATTTGTGTGCAACCCGAAACCACTGATCGCGTGCGCGCCAAGATGGGACTGATCTTCTACGGCGATGGGTGGACGAAGGAATCGGTCGATCACGCTGTCGATCTTTTCAACGCCACCATGGCCGAAGACAAGACTGTGCTTGTGGACATGCTGCGCGGCATGGCTTCGGCGCATCATGCAAGAGGGCCGTTGGCGCCAGCTGCCTTTGAAGGGCCGGTTCTCGACTTCTACCGGTACTACAGCCGTCGCCTGGGCAAGGAGTTGGTCGCCGGGGCGTGAGATGCGCTGCGCAGCCATTCAATCGGCCACGCAACCGCCGGCCGATCCTGACTGAACTTTCGTCGAACCAGAGAAGAGAAAGAACACACAGGGGATTCGGAAATGGCTATCAACCACACTCTCGTCGATCTGTTGCGACGTGGTCGCAGCGCGCATGAAAATCACCTCATAGATGGCCTCGCAAGGGGAACGGTGAGCCGGCGCGAATTCTTGCGATATGGCTCGGTGCTTGGCTTATCGGCACCGCTTCTCGGGAGCATCGCTGCTGCGATCGGCTATTCGACTTCGACTGCCCATGTGCGCGCCGCCACGGCCGGTGGAACAATTCGGGTTGCTCAGATCGTTCCGGCAGCCACCATCGACCCCGTGAAGATCGCCGATTCCGGGGGCATCACGGTCCTTTCCCAGGTCGCCGAGACGCTTGTGCTGTCCGCCAAGGACCTGACGGTCCAGCCACTGCTTGCAGAGAGCTGGTCTACCAACAAGGATGGGACCGTCTGGACCTTTACCCTGCGCAAAGGCGTCAAGTTCCACGACGGCAGGCCGTTGACGGCCGAGGACGTCGTGGCGACATTCGATCGGCTGGCTGATCCTGAAATGGGTTCGAACGCCCTCTCGGTATTTTCGGGTCTTCTCTCCAAGGGCGGCACGCGAAAGGTCGATGACCACAAGGTCGAGTTCCACCTCGATTCGGCTAACGGAAATTTCCCCTATGCCGTGTCGACCGACAACTACAATGCCGTCATCATCCCTGCCGACTCTGACGCCGATTATGAAAAGACCATGATTGGCACGGGACCTTTCAAGCTCGAAAAATACACCGCGAAGTCGGGAGCCTCCTTCGTTCGCAATCCCGACTACTGGGGTGGCCCCGCTGGCCCTGACCGAGTCGAGATCAACTTCTATGACGACTACCAGCCCCAGATTATCGCAATGCAGGCTGGTGAGGTCGACGTAATCACCCAGATCCCGGTGCTGCAGGGAATCGGTCTACTTAGCAATCCCGACGTGGATATCATCAGCACGCCGTCCACGGCTCACCAGCAGGTCCATATGAGGACAGATGTGGATCCCTTCAAAGACAAGCGCGTCCGGCGTGCGATTGCGCTCTGCCTTGACCGACCGAGTATTGTGAAGGGACTGATGAAGGACCGGGCGATGATCGGAAACGACAGTCCCTTTGCCTCCTCTTTTCCCTCTACAGACCGCTCTGTGCCACAGCGCGAGAAGAACATCAGTGAGGCCAAGCAGCTGATGGAAGCCTCCGGCATGGCCGGAGGTTTCAAGGCGACGCTGACGACCGAAAAGTATTTGGAAATCCCCGACTATGCGGTTTTGATTCAGAATGCAGTGAAAGAAATCGGAGGCGCTATCGATATCAATATCATGGCTCAGGGCGCCTACTATGGTGATGCGATTTACGGGAAATCGCCATGGTTGGACTGCGACATGGGAATTACCGACTACGGTCACCGCGGCGTGCCGAACGTGATCCTTGCCGCGCCTCTCATCAGCAGCGGCACCTGGAATTCAGCGCACTTTAAAAATGCCGAATACGACAACTTGGTCAAAAGCTATGTCGCCGCTTTGGACCTTGATTCCCAGCGCGAGTCCGCCAGCAAGATCCAAACCCTGCTCCTAGATGAGACCCCCATCCTCTTCACCTACTTCTACGACTTCCTGACAGCCACGAAGAAAGGTACGACAGGTGTGCAACCCACAGCGATGAGCCATCTCTTCCTGCGGGAGGCCGCCGTGTAGAACAAGCGGCTGGGCGATCTGGATCTGAAGCGACCTTCGTGACGACGGTGCGTTTGTCCAAATTCCCCGAAATGGCGCACCGCGACGTCCAGCGCGGTCGCTGGTAATGTCTGCTTAAAGGCAGGGGAACAGCCAACTTTTGGCCGTGATGCTGAAGGTTTCGGGTGCCGTGAGGCGTACGAAAGTCTCTCATGCAGGAACCCGCGGGCCGCAGACGATTGCCTATGGGGATTTGTGCGTCGGGGTGTGCCAGCGCCTGTCGCGAACTTCCGCATAGGATGCGGTGGGCATGTCGTGGAAGCGGCTTTCGGGCCAGGTCGCGGAGCCTGTAGCGTTGCTTCCGACGGGATTGGTGTGCGTGACGACCGGCGCCACGGCAACGTGCACATAACATCCCGTTGACCGGCGCCGTCGTGGCGCGGCCGTGCGGACAAACGGTCCATGCCGGGTCATGGGGCGTTCTCCCGGTTCGGCGCTCTTGAGGCAGGCGGTGCACGAGGCTGGCACCACCGTTCGAACCTCTCGATGACGACCATGCGTCCGCCACAGCAAGGGCAAGGCGGGCGGGTGTCAGCCGGTTCTTCCGGAGTGTCGTCTTCGGGCGGCGGAGCGACGTTCAGCAGTTCGCGCGCGAGTGCGAGGCTAGCCTTGCGGGCGGAGCTGGCGAGCAGCCCATAGTGACGGATGCGGTGGAACCCACGCGGCAGGACATGGAGCAGGAAGCGGCGGATGAACTCGTCGGCGGCAAGCGTCATGGCGCGCTGGCGCTCGACACCATCGCGGCGATAGTCTTTGTAGCGGAAGGTGACCCCAGCCTCGTCGAAGGCGATCAGGCGGCGGTTCGAGATGGCGACCCGGTGCGTGTAGCGCGACAGGTAGGCGAGCACCGCTTGGGGGCCGGCGAAGGGCGGCTTGGCGTAAACCACCCAGCGCTTCTTCCGCACGGGAGCAAGATGACGCAGGAAGGCCCGACGGTCGGCCAGGTGCGCCGCCGATCCGAAGAGGCTGAGCCGGCCGGCCTCGTGCAGCGCGACCAGCCGGGTCAGGAACAGGCGGCGGAACAGCTTGCCCAGCACTCTGACTGGGAGAAGGAAGGCCGGCCGCGACGATATCCAGCGTGACCCGTCCAACGCGATGCCGCCGCCCGGCACGATCATGTGGACATGGGGATGGTGGGTCATTGCCGAGCCCCAGGTGTGGAGCACGGCGGTGATGCCGATGCGCGCGCCGAGGTGCTTGGGATCCGCCGCGATCGTCAGCATCGTCTCCGATGCCGCCTTGAACAGCAGGTCATAGACCAGCGCCTTGTTGTGGAACGCGATGACGGCGACCTCGGCGGGCAGCGTGAACACGACGTGGAAGTAGCCGACTGGTAGCAGGTCGGCTTCGCGCTCGGCGAGCCAGGTGCGCGCGGCCGCGCCCTGGCACTTCGGACAGTGCCGGTTGCGGCAGCTGTTATAGGCGATCCGCCATTGGCCGCAGTCCGCACAGGCTTCGACATGACCACCCAATGCAGCGGTGCGGCAGTGTTCGATCGCCGACATGACCTTGAGCTGCTGCAGGCTCAGATGCCCGGCGTGGGCGACCCGGTATCCGGGGCCGGCAGCACGGAAGATATCGGCGACCTCCAGGTCGGCGCGCACCGGGTTCAGCCGGGAGGCGTCTTGCCTTCCATCAGCGCCATCAGCCGGTCGAGCGGCCCTGCGACCGCATGGATCGTCCGGGTCGAGACCTTGGTGTAAAGCGCGGTCGTATCGAGCTTGCTGTGGCCAAGCAGCACCTGGATGACGCGGATGTCGACATCCTGCTCAAGCAGGTGGGTGGCGAAGCTGTGGCGCAGCGTGTGCGGACTGACGCGCTTGCGGATGCCGGCGACTTCGGCTGCTTCCTGGACCGCGCGATGCAGTTGCCGCGACGAGATCGGCGCCGTGCAGCCGCGCCCCGGGAACAGCCAGCCATGCGGGAGCATTACCCCCCGCCGCTTGCCTTCGCGCCACCACAGCCGCAGCAGTTCCAGCAGTTGCGGCGAGAGCATGGCGTTGCGGTCCCTGCGTCCCTTGCCCTGTTCGACGCGGATCAGCATGCGTGTGCTATCGATGTCGTCGACCTTGAGATGCGCGACCTCGGACACGCGTAGGCCCGCGCCATAGGCGACGCCGAGTGCGGCCTTATACTTGATGCCTGGTGCGGCTTCGAGCAGCCGCGCCGCTTCCTCCACGCTCAGCACGTCGGGCAGCTTGCGCTGATACCTCATGATCACCAGCACACGCGCCAGATCCCGACGCTTCAGCGTCACGAGGAACAGGAACCGCAATGCCGAGACCGCGCCATTGATCGTTGCAGGGCCGACGCCGCTCTCATGCTGATGCAGCTGGAATCGACGGATGTCCTCAGCCGTCGCAGTGTCGGGCGAGCGGCCAAGGAACACAGCGAAGCGCCGGACGTTGGGTATGGGAGCCCAGGCCACGCATGAGCATGTCGTGCTGCATGCGCTGACGAAGCGGAGAGATTGGTGCATCGGTCGACAAGGTAGCCATGGCGAGTTCCTCTCGTTGAAGGGAACTCCATGGTCAGATCGACGCCTCTACCCGCTCAAGTCAAATGCCTGTCGCGCCATCTCAGGCCGAGGCGCCCCTCCCGCGAAGCGGGTTCGTGCTTGAGGCGCAAAGCTGACGCCAAAGCCGGTGCTTGGAAATGTCGATTAGACTAGCTAGGGGGAAATCGAACAGCACGGTGTTTCCGCAGCGCATCAAGAAGTGCAATCTCATCCGAGCTCATGGACCGCTACGCTCGGCACAACAGCCTTGGCGATCTCACATAGGTGCTGGTGATGCGTAAGATAGATCACCTGCCCGGCTGAAGCCATTTCCCCGAACAGTTTGAAGACCTCCTCCGACCGGACGTGGTCAAAAGTCTCCATGATGTCGTCTGCAATGAAGGGCACGGAGGGCCGAAACTGCGCAAACTCGTAGTACCCCGCAAGCCGCAGCGCCAGGTAGAGCTGAAAGCGGGCGCCCTTTGACAGCGCATCGGCGACCTTGGATTGCCCATCGCGCTGCAGCGCGATAAGCACTTCCCCACCCTTCACGGGTTGAGTTGTCAGGCCAGAGTACTGGCCGCGCGTCATGACGGCGAATGCGTTAGAAGCTCGCTCCATCATCCCGGAGCGGTGACGCTCGCGGTAGAGACGCAGAGCATTTCCAGCCGACATTATTCCCAATTTCAGCTCAATATAGCGGACGGCCTTTTCCTCGATTTCCAGAAGAACGGTGCGCCGTTCGGCATCTATGCGGGCAACAGCGCTGTCCCCGCCAATGGCGTCCAGCTTGTCGGTTGCGCGCGTCTGTCGAATGAGATGCTGGTGTATCGCCTCGTCAAGGTCGTGAAGCCGTTGCTCGGCTTCGGCCTTCTCGATTGCAAGACTGTCGAGATCGACGGTATCCAATATCGAATGCGCCTGCTCGAACCCTTCCACAGCGAGCTCGGACGAAACCTGTTCCTGAAGTTCCGCAACGGCTGTGCGCAGGCGATCCCTGTCGCGCAGCAGTTCGTCGCGTTGGACGACGTCTGCTAGCGTCGCCACGCCAAAGACGCTGAGGACCTCGTTCTTGCGGCGCTCATGCGCCGAAATCTCGGCGTCGAGGATCTCACGTTGATCCTGCAGGCGCCGCAGGTCATTGACGAGGCTTGCCTTGGCCTCGCGCGTGCGTTCGGCGCGCTCCAGGCGCTCGGCAAGCCGAATGGCGAGCTGTTCGGGTTCGTCGTCGGCCGCCTCGCCCGCTTCGGCAGCGACGGCGGTAACCTCAACCAGGAAACTGTCCCTGTCGGCCTCCATCTTGTCGATACGCAGCTGCATGGCGTCCCGGTCCTGAAGACATTTGGACAGGTCAGCTAGTTGATCGAGGACGCCGCCAATGCCGGGCGCCGAGATGCCGTTCTCAAGCCAGGTGCCCTTGAGCGCTTCGGCAACGCCAGCCTGCCATTCATCCTCACGCCGCTCCGCGACCTCGATGGCGCGGCGCCTGGCGTTCAGATCCTCTTGCCTTGTGTCAACTGTCTTGAGCGCCTCGGTGCGCTCGGCGTCCACCTTGAATTGCCTCTCAAGGAACAGCTCTGCCACCGCCATAACCGTTTCCAGGCTGTCACCAGGATCGGAACCCACGCCGACGCTCGCCAGCGCGTCGCTCAGCTCCAGCCGTATCCGGCCTTCCTCATCAACCGCGCGCTCGGTCTTCTTGCGGGAAAGCTCGCTCTCCTCCCATGCCGCGAGCGCATGGTTCCGGGCAGCAATGCTATCCTCGATCACTTCGATCAGCTGCTCGGGAGAAGTCTCTTGGCGGTTTGCGAGCAGGTCACTTGCCACTGCGCGAATTTCCAGGAGCACGGCCTTCCGGTCGGAGCCGATGCGTGCAAGCTGGTCGCGCTTATGGGCGATGTTGGCCGCGGCTTCAGCGAGGTTGCGGTTTGTGCTGCGGATCTCGGCGAGCTCGCGCGCGTTGGCCAGGCGGCCTGCTGCGACGCTGTCGTCTCGGGTGAGTGCCGCCGCAAATTCATCCGCGGTTTCGCCGGTCAGGTCACCCCGACGCCTTGCCCAGGCGTCGTCCCGGGCGCGCCGAATGGCGCCCGCCGCATCATCGTCGGTGGCATCGACCGAGGCACGAAGGGCATCGAGCCGCGCGGCAAGGATATCGTGATTGCGCTGCTGCTCGGCAAGACGTTCGCAAAGGACACCCCTGCTCTTGGCGAGCTCCGCGGCCAGCGCCTTCCATGCGCCAAGCTGTCCGGCATTCGGAATGGCGATCCGGGCCAGTGCCTGAGCATCGCCCGACCAGGGATGCAAGCGCGCGATCACGGCCTGCCATCGAATTGCTGCCGCGTCCGTAGCCTCGCGCGCCGCATTGATTTCGCTCAGGTGCCCGCTTCCCCTCGCTGTCGACAAAGCCGAAACCAGCCTTGCCCTGGCAGGCTCGGGCACGGCCCGTTCTTCGCCGACCCGCTCGCGTGCCGTCTGGAGCGCATCGGCTGCTGCCGCTGCCTCCTCGCGCGCAACGCGGACGCTGGTCACGATCCCGGATCGCTGCTCGAGCATGGTGCGCACCGCGCCAATGGTTGCAGCAGGCAAGAGCAGCTTGGCAGGGGCGGGTTCAGAGGGCCTGCCAAGAGCGGCAAGGCAGGCCGCCGCGGCATTGTCGAGGATTTGCAGCTCCGTCCTGCGGCTTGGCAGGTCGAGGCCGGCCGAGACGTGGCGCACCTTGCGGTCGGCCAGGCCGCGAACCCGTTCGGAAATCGCAAGGATCACCGCGTCCACATCGACCGAGGCGATTTTCGTCGTCACCCGCTCAAGCTCGTCCTCGCTCGCGGATAGCCGCGTTCTCAGACTGGCGTCTGTCTCGATCATGTCGGCAACGCTGCCGGTCCAGGTCCGTGGCGGTGAGGCGATCTCAGGCAACTCGGCCAGTTGCGCCTGCTTGCGCCTGATATCGGCAAGGACTGGGATCGCACGAAGATACTTCGCGATCGTCCCAAGCCGGGCCGACAGCACTGAACGTTCGGTGATGCTGCGGTCGTACTTTTCCGTGGAGTCCAGGCGTTCTGTTTCTAGCGTTTCAAACGTCGACGCCAGGGTATCGACCGCCTCCCTTCTGGACTTCAGTTCGGCAAGCCGCTTCTTGAGCAGCGCAAGCTCGGTTCCGTGTGCCTGCTTGCGATAGAGCTCGTCCGCCTCGGCCTCGAGCAGGCTCAATGTATCACTCGCGTGCCCAAGCCCTGCGCTCGCCGTGAACAGCAGCTTGCCCAGGTCGCCGCGCGATTCCAGGATCGATTTTCCACCTGCTTCCAGCGTTTCGTCGTCCAAGGAGAACATGGTCTCGTATGCGTCGCGAGACAGTCCGTCGAGATGGGATGATATCGCCATCTCGCTGACCGGTTGGCCAGCCGCGTTCAGCAAGGAGTTGGCGCGCTGTTTGGTGCGTGTGAAAATGTGCTCCTCGCCGCCGAGTTCGAGCGCCCCGCCAATGCGCATCGCGCTATATTCGTGCAGAAAATTGTAGCGGCTGCGCTCCTCAATGCCGAACAGCAGGTCGAGATAGCCGGAAAGTGCTGTCGACTTGCCGGCTTCGTTTAGGCCGAAGACGATATGCAGGTCGGGTCCGGATTGCGGTTTCGGCCCGAAGTCGATCGTCGCGTCGGTGAACTTGCCGTAACGGATCAGATCAAGGCGCCGGAGCCTCATTGTGACCCACCAGCCTTGAGGCGGGCGGTGACCAGGTCGGCGCCGTTGGCAAGCACCCTGTCAAGGAACAGCTCCAGCTCAGCCTCGTCCCTGCCCGCAAAATCGCGCCCGTCAGGCGGCAGATCCGCGATCACTTTCTGGACGAGCGCCCTCGCCTCGGCACGGAAAGCCTCCGAGCCGGCATCGGCGCGCATGGACTGAGCGAGTTCGAAAATCGGGTCGGCGGCTTCCTCGGAGGTCTGGGATGTGGATGGAGAGACATTGAGCTCGAGCTTCTCCACCCAGGTGTCTCCCGTGTGCTCCGCGACATGCTCGGCTTCTGCAAGCAGCAGGTCGCGGTCACGGATCAAGGCCCAGGACAGAGGTGATGCGCCGGTCAGGCCGAGACGGACCACGGCATGACGGGATTTGACAGAGGCGCGAACATCTTCGAGCGCGGAACGGACTCGGCCGACGACATCGGACCACTCGACCGTTTCGGTCAGGTCGACGTTCACCCGCTCAAACTGCGCGATACTGGTCAGCCGTTCTTCGATCTCAATGGTGCGGTCGTCGCGTATCGTCACCAGGGTGACGGATTTCTCCCCGGCCTCGTTGATGTCCCTGCCCTGCGTAATTCCTGGCATCACCACGGTGCTCGCCCCGGGATGGACTTGGCGAACATGGATGTGCCCAAGCGCCCAGTACTCGAAGCCATGGGCATGCAGGTCAGCGACGCTGCAGGGGGCATAGACGTCGTGGCCGGGCGATCCGGCAAGGCTCGTATGCATGATGCCGACATTGACCGCGCCTTCACGCGGAGCTGAATATTTGGGGAGCAGACTGTCCGGCGCCTTGGGACTGGCAAAGCTCAAGCCATGGAACGCAACGTCTAGCCCGCCGGCCGACTGCAGCACCGATTGGGGACGGCCGCCGAAGATCGTGACCGTGTCCGGGAACACCAGCTGTTTGGATATCCGCGATAGGGCGTCATGATTGCCGCGGATCTTCAAAACCTTGATGCCCGCCTGATGAAGGCGGGACATCTGTGTAGCCAGGAACCGGGCGGTTTCATCGATGTCTGATCGCCATCATAGAGGTCGCCGGCTATGACCAGGGCATCGACACGTTCCGCAAGGCACAGATCGACGATCGAGACAAACGCCTGGCGGCTGGCGTCTCCAACAAGTTCGGCAAGGTCGCCGTTTCGCATCGCCAGCGAACGCAGCGGCGAGTCGAGGTGGATGTCGGCGGTGTGGACGAATCGAAATGGCATGGGACTGGCTCCGGTCCGAGCATAACGGTGTTCGGCTGCGGCTCGATAGATGAATTTCGCCATAGATGGTTTTGGCTGATTTTGCCGCCGATCCTTCAACGGTTAGAAATTGCTCACGACGACATTGCGAGCGATACAGGAAGCGACGGACATACCGTCGTTCCTGGACGTTCCTCAATGTGCCCGTCAGGCTATGGCATCAAGTAGAGTTGCTCACCTGCTCGCGCGCCAACCAAACGGGCGACGAAATCAACCAGGAGCGGACGTTACAAACAAGCAACGCTGCAATATCCCGCCATCAGGTGATTTGATACTTGAGCCGGCGTTGTACGAAGGCTGGCCGCGAACCTTCGAGCACCCTTACGATGTGACCATTGGTATTTGGGTTTTCGATCGCGCCGCAATCATAGCTGAACCTGTAACCGTTCACCTTGTCCAACTGGACATAGACGATTTGTTCGGCGTCGGCTCCGATCGCGAGATTTCGGTTATGCCTCACCAATATGACCTGCCGGGTTTTCTTCGCGTCGCGAATACACCTTGCGAGTACAGCGAAAATGCTGTCGTTGTCGAGATTGTCTTCGGGTTGGTCGATGATGAGGGGCGAGCTGTCTGTATCTAGGTGCAGGTAGAAGACCAGCAGGAGAAGCCCCTTCTCTCCGGGGGAAAGCTGGTTCAGGTCTTTGCCTCCCAGTCTCAACTCGTACCGGTGTTCGAAGTATTCGAGGGAATAAAGGAAGTCGTAGAATTTCTTGACGTCTTTGGTTTGCCGTCTGATGCCACCCGATTTCATCGATCCGACCACATCGTCCACAAAGGCGAAGATGCTTTCGAAGGAGTTCCAGTCGACTATCGATAGCTTCTGTTGAAGGGCGCGCGCCCCTTCCGCGACTCCACGGAAGGGGCCGCTCACGTTTTGGTATAGATGGTTGAAAAATTCATCACCGAACTTGGGAGAAGGTACAAAAGACGCGTCGATCGACACCTTGAAGTCCCGGTACTCACCGCGGTGAGCCGTGACTCAACCTTGGTTTTCAAACCCTCGTAGAACGTTCTTATCTTGTGCTTGCTTTCGAAGAGGGCCAAGCACAGCGCCTTACGGTCTTCCAACGCCTTGGACAATTCACCCGGCAGATCATTGTCGATCCTGGCAATGCGGGCCTCCAGTTCTGCGATCGTCCCTAATTTGGGCGAGGCCTTTTGACCTACGATATCGCTGACCTTCTCGGATATCTCGCGGACGGCCTGCACATACCTTTGATAGCGCTGTTGAGGTGCCGAGAGAGCGGCGCGTGTCTCGGCAATGCGATCGGCAATATACTTCTGCGCAGCACGCAAGTCGGGTACGCTGGCGACTTTGGAAAGATCCGTCTTTGGATCGAAAACCATGGCGCTCTCGCGTTCAATCGCCGCGATTTCTTCGTTCACAGCCACAATCTTCCTCGTGACCTCTTCGAGGTTAACAGTAAGACTGATGACCTGATCAACATCGAAGCCGAGACCGTTATACTTGGTTTTGAAAACCTCCTTGTCGCCTTGCACACGGCTTTTCAGGGCATTTACGGCGTCCTTGAATTCGCTGGCATCTTGCAAGGTAGTCTTGTGCCGACCGAGCCGCGTGACTGCGCTCTTTTCACGCGCGGCAAGGTCGTCCAGCAACCGGGTTTGTGACGCGATTTCCTCTGTCGCCGCCTCCTGTTCCGCACTCTGAGCAGCCGGGGCAGCTTCCTCTGGAGGCTTCGACGCTTCGAGTGCAGACACCTGCTTCTGAAGGACTCCTAGTTCCGCCTGCAGTTTGGTCTTGAATACAGGTTCGCTCTGGTCCTCGAGTTCGAGAATTCTGATGTTGAGTTCACGCAGATTCGTTTTGATCTGGCTAGCTTCCTGTCGACTGTTCAACGTCTTGCGTTCTTCGAGGTCGTGGAAGCTCTTGGCGTCCATCTTGTCGCTGATGTCGACGTGCGAAAATACGACGTCTTCGATTTCCCGACGCAGCGCCTGCACTTCGATTTCGTTCGTCAGGCTCTCGAAGTAGTTCTGTGGCAGGTATTTGACCGCCTCCGGCGAAAGTTCATCGACATCATCGTTTAGAGTCCGCTCTACAACGCTCCCACTCTTCCATATGAGACGACCCGAAAAATTCTCGGCGAACCCGGGCCGCTTGAATTTCCTGTTCGTCTGGCTGTCGGTTAGAAATGAGAAATATTTCGCTTGGCGAGTATTTCCGAGCAGCGCCACGATATCCGCGACAGCGCTTTTGCCGCTTCCCTTGTTCCCGATTATGGCAGTCAGCTCAGGGTTGAACGGAATTTCGACGTTCCGGAACCAAGTGCCGTTATGACCGGTATACTTGGCGAGTGGATTGATCTCCAGCCTGTCGATGAACTGCGTGGCCTCACGCTCGAGCCGGACGAGAACGGTTGGACGGTCTCCGACAAAGACGCGATGTTCCGGTTCGAAGATCGTCTGACGGAGACCTCGGAAAGTCAGATTGGCCTTGATCCAGGTCGATTGATAGCTCGGTTCGTCACCTGTCAAACGTCCAAGGTCCTCGAAGCAATGAGCGTCGCTGGCGTCATAGATAGGCTTAGGCTCCGACTTCGACCCGTCCTCGTACCGAGAGTCGCTCAGGAAGAACGCCGTGCTGTTCGACTTCCCAAAGAAGGCGCTGCTGATCCTGTCGAGTTCATCGGAAATGGATTTGCTACGCTGGGAATTTTTGGCGGTACCGCGCAGGCCATCGTTTCCGGCGGCGGTGACGATAATGTATTGCTCCGGCGCGAAGCATCCTTTTAGCGAGTCCTTAACATCATGTATGCTGACGGTGGCCGCAGCGTAATTCGCAGACATCAGTTCGCTGCAGCGTAACCGTCTTCCAGCAACGGATATGTGCGTTTCAAGGTCGTTGAGGAACTTGCTCAAGGCTTCGGCCGTCGCGACAGCCGGGTCAACCAGAACATGTGTGTTGACGTTTTTGCCGTCGACGCTGACCGTCTCGGTCAAACGCAGCTCCAGGTTCGGGATCACCAGCTTTGCCGAGTCCGGATGCAATTGGCGATACCATTTGACAGTGTTCAGGTAGCCATCGAATGAAAAATAGTCCGTTATGCCAAAGGCGTGGACCTCGGATTGTTCGAGAATATCCACGAAGCGTTTCCACGTCGCGTCGTCCGGTTTGCCATATCCGCAAGAAAGCTTCGTACCGGGCGCGTGTAAATGCAGATCCCACTTAAGCCACTGCGACCCTCGATGAGCCTCTCGTTTGGCAGCACGCGGCGTCGAGGACACACTCATCCAAAGCACTCCAGGTGACGGGGTTTCTGATCCGGAGAAGCCATGCCTATCGTCGGCAGGATCACGAATCTGCGCAAGCGCCGGCACAATCTAGTCGGATGAAAGAATCAATCAAGGCGTGTTCTCATGAACCTATAGCGCAAGTCGCCGCCTGTCGCCGAAAGATAAAAGACGGTTCTGAAAATAAAGGCGGGCATGCAGCCGCCGCTGACTATTCAGCAATAAGTCTGAGCCGCGGAAACCAGACCTTCTCACAGGCACTAAATCGCGCGATCAACACGAGCCTCCTGAACGGTGCATCGTCATCGCAGTCAGTGTCGTTCGCTCATTCTGGCGATAGCGTGCGTTCTGGTCCACTACGAGGCGTTCAAAATGGTCGCGAGCTCTGCCCGTTCAGCCGAGGTCGGCGGGTTCCCAAGCCGAGGACGACTTCTGATCGTAATCTTCGGAGCGCTTGCCGCGCATACTGTCGAGATTACGTTCTACGGTTTCTTCTTCTGGGGGCTCCATAGCTAGCGGCTGTTCGGGCGAAATCGTCGGAAAAATCTCAGATGGATGGGTCGATTTCCTGTATTTCTCCGTCACCAACGACGCTGGGCGTGGGCGACATCAGGACCGGAGGGCCGATCCGACTTATTGCCTCATGAGAGGCGCTCACTGGCCTGGTGCCGTTGAGCTGGACGGCCTCGTTCACCTACCTCTCCATGGAGAATTTTTGGAAGAGGAGGTAGGCCGCGTGATCGCTCGCCCGTTTTGGATGTGAGGCATACGGAGCTACCACAGATCGCAGGGCATGTTGCCCATGCTTCGTTTCATTGGCGAGGAGCGGCTTAATGCCATTTCTCTTACTTGCCGTTGGCGATGTTCTTTTTCATTGCGCCTCGCTTCCTCTGCGTACCTGCCCGGGTGAGTGGACGCGGGCCACTGCGGCCTCACAGGTCGCCCTGATCTCTTCAACTTCGGTCTCCGTTAAAAAATCTATCCCGATAAAGCTGTTCTTCCCGTTACTCACGCGCACAAGCTCGTCAAGCTTAGCCTGTACCGCTGCCCCATCCCGGTTCTGTGTGTTCTGGATCAGGAAGACCATCAGGAAGGTAATGATCGTCGTTAAGGTGTTGATGATGAGCTGCCAGGTTTCAGAAAAGCCGAGGGCAGGTCCGGAGCAGCCCCACACCGCGATCACCGCGATGCAAAGTATGAATGTGCTCGGCCGACCCGCTCCACGAGCAACGGCGTTCGCAATTTTTCCGAATGTCTTTTCCACTCAAAGTCCCGGCCGGTAGGAACCCCGCCGAAGCGGAATTCTTCAATTTATTGCGCCGCCGCTTTTTTCCTAGCGGCCGATTTGGCCTGACCAGATTGGCTTTTTGAGCCGGCGTTCTTTAAGTGGGCTGCCATAGCCGGGGCGGCTCCGGTCTTCTTGGCCGCGCTCGCCTTCCCACTCGATGCCTTCTTCGTAGCTGCCTTCCTAGGGGTGGCCTTCTTGGCAGGCCCCTTCTTCGCTGCCTCCTCGCTGGAGGAAAAAATGCCGGTGATGGTGTCGATGATGGACACTGCACTACCCTCTGTTGAACTGGACCAACAATGCGCGGCGGCAGGAAACGGTTCCATTTCAGGATCAACAATCGCTAATGGACCGACGCCGGCGGTGGGCGTGCAATCGCTGCACCGCGCGACGTTCTACGCCGACTTTGCCGCAAGATAGATGAGCGGCGGCGGGCTGCGTTTGAAAGTTGCTCGAGCAACTCTCCAGCGCCTGGATCCGGGAACGCATGACGGGCGCTGGAGCAGAATCGGTTCCCCGGTACAAAAGCCCCACTTTTCGGCGTCTGGGGCGGTCTGCCGGTGCGCTCGGCCTAACCTGCGGCGGAGCAGGGACGCCGCCGCCGAGTTCCTGCTCCGTCGTGTGCTAAAGTACAGCCGTCGGGCACGCAGGGTATTTGCCGGGTCGAGTTATCGCTGAATATCACTCGACCGTTCCGACGAGTTTGAGGGCAGCTGAGGAGGCGAAGGGACGCACTGGGGCCCTTCGTCGCCCTGAAAACTGCCGGCCCGGCCTTTCCATTCTGCGCTACTTCCGATGTGCCAGGCGGTAGCGGGCCGCCTTGGCGCGGTTGCCGCAACTGTCCATCGAGCACCAGCGCCTCGGTTTGGAGCGGCTGTCGTCGATGAAAAAGCCGCCGCAATTGTCAGCCTCACATCGCCGTATGTCGTTTCCTGAGGGGAACAGCACCAGCATGGCAGCGGCCGCTGCTGACCGGCGCAGCGGCAGGTATAGCCTTTCGTTTGCCGACGCGGATTGGAGGTTCAAGATGTCGCCAAGGCAAGCCGGCCCGCCCTTCGGCCTTATAGCGCTCGACCCAGCGCGCCACGATCTTGGCCGACACACCATACACCCGCGCCGCATGGGCTTTGGAAAAAGCGCCTTCTATCACCGACAGCGCCATCTCCTCTCGACGCAGCGGCGTGAGACGGGCATTCTTGTGGATGTTCATGCGGACCCTCCGATGAGTGCTGAAGCTTGGTAACTCCAGTCGCCTCGCCCTAACCGAGGACAACCTCCTGAAAGCTCACAGCTAACCAACTTGGTCGGTTCCACTCTCGATTAAGAGGGGTCCGCCAAATCGGCTCCTGTAGTCGCTTGGAGCAACCCCGAGCGATTTTACAAAAGCCCGCCGGAATGTCTCAGGATCGCCGAACCCAACCGCATGTGCGATCTGCTGGACAGATTGGCGGCTGGTCTCCAGAAGGTCTCGTGCCGTCTCAACCCGCAGAGCCTCGACGGCTCGTCCTGGGGTCTGTCCATTCTCCTTTGAATAGACCCGGGCGAAGTTCCGCGGGCTCATGGCCATGAAGGATGAAAGTGCCGGGACGGACAGATCGGCGCCAGGATTTTCCCTAATCCAAGCATGCAGGCGCTCGAAGCGGCCGACGCGGTCTCTGATTTGTTGACGAAGCGCAGTGCTGAATTGGGATTGTCCGCCGGGGCGTTTCAGGTACAGGACCAACTCCCGTGCGATTGCCAAGGCTGTCGTGTGCCCGAGGTCTTCCTCAACCATTGCCAGGGCCATGTCGATGCCGGCGCTTACCCCTGCCGATGTCCATACGGCCCCGCATCGTACAAAAATGGGATCCGGCCTGACGTCGATCGCAGGAAATCGCTCTGCAAGTTCCGCGCAACGCTCCCAATGGGTCGTGGCGCGTCGGCCATCCAACAGGCCGCACTCGGCCAGAATGAACGCTCCCAGACAAATGGAGCCAAGCCGACGCACGTCGTTTGCTTGTTTGATCAACCAACCCCGAAGAGAACTGGATCTTGCAGCCTCTAAGGCCGTCCCCCCGCCTGAAATCAGCAGTGTGTCGATTGTGAACTTACTGCAATGATCGAAACTGACGGTGTGGAGAGCAACGCCAGCATCCGTCTCGATCGGCCCGCCTCGTTGCGAGACAAGAATGGTACGAAATGCAGGTTCTCCGCTTGCTCGCTTGGCGTCATTGAAGACCTGCAGCGGGCCGGTGACATCGAGAAGCTTCGTGCGCTCGAACAGCAGAAAGGCGATCAGTCTTTCGCGGTGCGCATTGGCAGAATTCGAGGTCATAATGGCATTTATGCCACGAGAACCTTGTGCGATCCAGACGGCGGTGAAAGGAGGTATGGTCCATGCTCGAGCTCAGGCCGAATTGCGAATGGTGCGACCGTGATCTGCCCCCGGGCAGTTCGGAGGCCCGAATCTGCAGCTACGAGTGCACCTATTGTGCAGAGTGCGTTTCGACGGTCCTGTACGACGTCTGCCCGACTTGCGGCGGAAATTTTTCAGCAAGGCCGATCCGGCCCAGTCGTGAGTGGCGCGCGGGCTCCTGTCTCGGGCTTGAGCACGATCCAGCGAGCAGCCGACGAACACACTCGAAGTGGACAGCAGACCAGGCCGCAGAGCTGGCGAGGCGCCTGCGCGACGTGGCCCCGGAGGGCCGATAGAGAAAATCCAAACACAGAAGAGATATAGCAATGCCTAAATTCCACGACTACACCTGCCGCATAGGATGGACCGGCAATCGCGGCGACGGCACCAGAACGTATCGGGGCTACGACCGGACATGGGATATAACCACGATT
Organism: Mesorhizobium sp. WSM1497; assembly: GCF_001672455.2. Taxonomy (NCBI): domain Bacteria; kingdom Pseudomonadati; phylum Pseudomonadota; class Alphaproteobacteria; order Hyphomicrobiales; family Phyllobacteriaceae; genus Mesorhizobium; species Mesorhizobium sp. WSM1497. The sequence goes on from NZ_CP021071.1 coordinate 85,393, forward strand.
GGAAAGCCTGTGATAAAGTGCTCCAACGACCCGCTGCTTGGGGGCAATCCGGCGCTACCCAATCCCGAAGATCTCCTCCTCGCATCAGTTTCGGCCTGCCACATGCTTTGGTACCTGCATCTGGGGAGCGACGCGGGAATTGTCGTCCACTCATATACTGATGAACCGGTGGGCCATGGCGAGAGCGAGCCAAACGGAGCCGGGCGTTTTGTGGGCATCACATTGCGGCCCAGGATTGAGGTCGAAACCGGCATCGATCTCCACAAGGCTGAAGCCATCCATCATCGAATTCATGAGGTTTGCTACATCGCGCGTTCCGTCAATTTCCCAATTCTTGTTGAGGCCGATTACCAAAAATTGTGAACGAGAGAACGGCACCCCAGCGTGCGGTCTCACCCTTCAACTTCAAATGCATTGATGTTCAGGCGGCTCGGCCGCCCAATGCCGCCCAGCGCCGGGTGTCGGTCCGACGGTCGCACGGACCAAACGCCGCTAGCGAAGCGAGAGATCGGGGGCCACCGGAAGCGAGCGGTGTGAGCGGTGCTGAAATACGCATCAAGGATACGTTGTCGCGCCGCTTCGTCGATTTCCTTACCTTCGAGGAAGTCGTCGATCTGATCATAGGTGACCCCGTAACCAGATTTGAACCGCCAGGCGCTTCTGGCGCTGATCTCAACCAATGAAAGCGCGTTTGACCGATCGTCGGGTCAACCTCCAACAGCCCGTCCAATGATGCAAGCCGATCAGCTGGTATCGCTTCGATCAGCGCCCTCTCTGCCCGTCGCCGGGCAATGGCCCGCGCCGCGATCCCCATCCGCTCAATGATGTTGGCTGCCGGGAGTAGCGAATTTCGATTGCGGAACTCCGCTACAATGGCGCCAGCTATCGAAGCACCCGCGTCTGTTGTTGAGGCCATCTCGATTGCCGACAGCAATGCGGCACGCTGATCTTCGGCTGTTGCGTTTCGCTTCTGCAGATAACCTAGGAGGTGAGCAATGTGATTGCTCCGGGTTTCCTCACGACGGGCATACAACCTGAATGCGGTCGAGCTTGCACCTATTTGCCTGGCAACATAGTCGAGCATCGCTTTCGGCGGAACCTCGTTAGGCAACAGTGGCCGGCCGGGGTAGCGCATCAGGCAAAGTTGGATCGCAAAGCCGAGCTGATTGTGTTCACGGCGCCGTAGCTGGATTTCCAGCAAATCGGCCGGCGAAAGAGAGTAGTGGCGGATCAGACTGTCTTCATCGACCGGAATGTCGAATAGCGTCTTTCGCTCGTGTTCTTTGAGAAGCGCTCGTCGGGCCACTTTCCACTCCACTCCAGAACGGTCGTGGCAAAGCCTCTGTCCAAAGCGGCCTAACGGTACAGGAGGCAAATGGCGTATCCACAGCGAACATCCGGGCGTTCACTCTCCGTTCGACCTTAGCGCAAGATTCTGAGCAGCTCTGTGATGTCCCCAGCTTGTGAGAGCTAGCTTGGCAATCCTGCTGCCCGTAGCACGTCGCCAAGCCTCCGCGCGCAGGCGCGCAATTCACGCCAGTAAACTGGCGGCTGTAACGAAAGCCGGGCTGAAGCTCGAGGACACGAGCGGCGGCCGCCCTCGCTTCGTCCAGCCGGCCAAGCTTGGCAAGCGCCGCGGTCAACTGCACATAAGTCATACTAGGCGCCGGATTGGCTTGGACGGACTTGTAGGCCGCTCGGAGGGCTTGTTCGTGGCGGCCGCGCAACAAATGGCTTTGTGCGACATCCAAACATATCGGTTCAAAGCCGGCCTATTATTGTTTGAACGAAGAGCAAATGCTATGATCGGTGGATCGACAGGGCGCTGACGCAAGCGATCCGTAGGCGGAAAGGATCCGGAGGCTGGCACCAAAAGGGGCGATGATCATGGAAGCCGCGCCGCATTCACAGATTGCTGACCACTACGCACGAGGCAGCCTGGTCGAAGATATTCGGGATGGTCTTGCCGCCATGGGGAAGACCGAAAGCACGGTCACCGCCGAGGACCTCTCCCCCGTAGACGAGTTTCACATCGGCGGCCGCGCCGCCACGGGAGAGTTGGCAGGGCAACTTGCGCTCACCGCCGCGGATCGAGTGCTCGACATCGGCTGCGGCCTCGGTGGACCGGCGCGACAGATCGCTTCGCACTACGACTGCCATGTGACCGGTATCGATCTCACTCGCGACTACGTTGAAGCCGGTAATGTCCTCTCCGGCTGGCTGCATCTCGGGGAGCGCGTCTCGTTGCAACAGGGCGATGCTTTGCGGCTGCCGTTCGCAGATGGATCGTTCACTGCCGCATACATGTTGCATGTCGGAATGAACATTGCCGACAAGAGCGCACTTTTTTCGGAGGTTGCCCGGGTCCTGCGCGCCGGTGCGCCTTTCGGTGTCTTCGACGTCATGCGCACTGGAGCCGGCGAGATGTCTTATCCGCTGCCATGGGCGAGTACGGCAGATACGAACGCGATCGCCACGCCAGACCAGTACCGCGACGCGCTTTCCGCAGTTGGATTCGAGATTTTGTCGGAACGCCGGCGACGCGATGTTGCGCTTGACCATTTTGCGCAGCAGCGCGCCCAGGCGGCGGGGGGGCGGGCAGTACTGGGCGTTCATACGCTTATGGGAGCGCGGCGGCCACAGATGATCCGAAACATGAGCGAAAGTATTTCAGATGGCCGGATTGCGCCGGTTGAGATTATTGCGCGACGGCGGTGATACCTGCGGTCGACTTCAACTGGTCTGGCGGGAAACGAATGACTGCTTGCCACCGCTTGCCGCAAGCTGAGGTTCGCAGAGCTCTGCTGGCCGCATCCGCTGGTGTCCCGATAGATATTTCAGTTGATAACGTTCTGCTATCTACCGAATGCAAGGCTGTCGATGCCAAACTGCACGTTTCGCCTCTTCTGGGGCCCCTACCGAAGGCCGGTTTGGCGTAACGCCGCCCTACGTTATTAGCTCTAAAGCCGCGCCGAGCGTAGCGCTGCTCTCTCATGGAGCCCGCTACAGGTCAGGATGTTGATGTTTCGAGAGGCCCCGTCGCTATCGATCACCAGCATGCATTTGGGGTATTGGTGCGCTGGCGGATGAGCGTCCCCCTTCGCGGTCGTAGTTGCTCGAGGCATTGGTCTCCGCCTTCACCTGTCAGTGGGCCTTCTGCTGAAGGGCCTGCGAGACCGATTCCATCGGGTCCGTACAGGCGCCATGCGTCGGACCGCGCCCGGCTCCCGCCGAACCGCTGCGTGCCTGGCTGCCGGAGCTCGGCCAGCACGGTTAAGTGGCTCGCGTCCAGGAGGAAGTCCGAGACCGGAGGAGTCCCGCCCAGCCGCGTCCGGCACTGCCAGCACCGCTTCGTCCTGGAGTAAGCAGAGGAACCGGCAGTCGAGGCCGAAGCCGAGTATCCACTCGTTGTGCCCAAGGAAGTGCTGCCACGCCTTCTCGGGCTGGTTCATCTTGACGCGCTGCCTCTCAGCACAGGCGTTGGACCTCCCGGGCGTCGCGAGCATGCGCTTGAAATGCTCCAACCGCGCCTTTCGATAGCCGATGTTGACGATGTCGCGGAAGGTGATGAGCCCGCTCCTCACGAATTCCTCTACGATCCTTTGGCCGTCGGGCTGTATGAGGAAGGTCTTGACCTTCTTTGCGAACTCCGGGTCGACGCCTGAGGTACCTCCACGACGGGTTATCCTGGGTTGGTTCAAGCTTGACAGATCGCGTTCTTCAGCAATGCAGAAGTGACGCCATCTTCTTGAACGAGAAGTGGGAGAGCTGAAAAGGCTCGTCCGGCATGAACCGGTCCTCGCACCGGCCCTCGCGCTTGTGGCGTCTGAAGCGCTTGGGCATCACCGCCGTGATCTCCTTCGACATAAAGGTCAGTGTGAGCTTGACGGGTGATAGAACAGGTGAGGACTACTCACGGTGGTGGCGCCGTGATCCCCAATGACGTAAATTGTCCCGCGCCGTTCTGAAGTCTCGAGGGCGCTGTGGTTCACGCAAGGGTGATGCCCGTCGATGAAACTTCGCCTGACGAGGCGCGTTGTGAGAGTTCAGCCAGTTCGAGGCTGGCCGCCCCATGTGCTTCATCTGGCGGCATCGATACGTGCCGTTGTGCCCTCGACGATCTTGAAGAAGCTCTCGGCATCACCGAAGGAAAGCCAACTGGCCAAGGCTCTTCGGGAACTCGGCCGCATCGAGCGATCGCTTTTCATGATTGAATGGTACTCGAGTTCGACATTGCGCCGGCGCTGCCAAGCCGACCTCAATAAGGGCGAGGCAGCGCACAAACTCAAACGCTCAGTCTTCTTCCATGAGCGTGGGGAACTCCGCGATCGGTCGTTCGAAAGTCAGGCATTCCGCGCATCGAGCCTCAATCTTGTCGTCAGCGCGATCGTCCATTGGAACACGGTCAATCTCGACCGCCCGGTCACAGAGCTCAAAACAGCGGGAAGGAACATCTCAGATCTGCTGTTGAAGCATATCTCGCTGCTGAGTTGTGAGCACATCAACCTGACGGGCTTCTACACCTGGGACAGCGAGCAACATCTCCGGAAGGCTTCCGGTCGCTTCGCCTCCCGGCTGGGCTACGGCGTGCCGCATAACGTTCCTGCTCCCTTCGACCTTAGCGTACGATTTCGCACTGCTCTTGTTCCTTACCCCATAAATGGCTTTTGGAGGTAACATGCGATTTAGGTTCTCTCCTGCTTGGTTCGAAGCGCGCATCCACGTCGATGACGAGCAACCGACATTAGATGCGGAAATCGCCCGATAATGCGGGCTGTCCCGTTGACGCGCAATTCACGATGATCCCCGAGCCTTACCAATGCGAGGACGCGCCACTCGACGAGGTCTTGCCAAGCCTTGGACAAGGTGATCGTAGCGAATGGGATGGCCTTGTCGGTCAATACCGAGTTGTCATCCTCGCCGAAGCCGGTGCTGGCAAAACCCATGAACTGAGGGCGTCGGCCGAGCGCCTTGCGGCCAACGGCAAACCCGCGTTCTTCATTCGCATCGAGGATATTGACGAGACTTTTGGAAAAGCCTTCGAGGTAGGAACCGAGGAGGCATTCAATGCCTGGCTTGTCGAGTCCGGCGAGGCTTGGTTTTTCCTCGATTCCGTCGACGAGATCCGACTGTCGGCGCCTCGGCTGCGCAACCTCAGGGACCAGAAGTTCGGACTGGCTCTCATGGCAGGGCGATCGCTCGGGCTTTTGAGACGGCTCACGGGTCGGACGAGTCGCTCAAAGCCTTTCGCAACACCGTTCTCGGCGAGACCTGGGTTGAGACCGGCGAGGCAGAAGATTGGCAACGCCTCCACAACCGGCGCGAGCGATGGCAAGCTGGCAGCGTTCCTGCCGGCGGCCTGTCTTCACCGCCGGCGCCGACACCAAGGACCGCATTGAGGTTGACGTTTGGGCATGGGGCCTCGGTCTGGAAAGCTGGCTCGAGCACGTCGTGCTGGATGGGGGGCCAGGAGACGAAGCCTGCTGGAAGGCGCTCGACGAGGTGCTCGGCCGCGGGCGCAGTTCTTAGGCATCAAAAGTCTACCGTGTCTGGTGGACATGATAGGTATTTCTTAATTTGCGCCGCAGGTCCGGCGTCACGGCACGGTTGGTGAAGGCGAGGTTCCGGTCGCTGCGGCCCGCGTCCCTGCATGGATGACAAAATAGCACCTTGATCAGGATCCCAATGCAAGCAGGGTGTGATGATATGCAGCTTGACTTGTCGATGGCACGTCACCACCGTTGGGGGCGCTGGTTCGATCGACTGTGGACCAATGGTCCTGTGGCCGACACAGCGGATGGTGCCGTGGCCGACACGGCGGCTGGTGCCAGACAGCAACTTCAATTCTCTCGAAGGCTTCGCCGTGCACTGTCGAGGATGGGGCTAAGCAGATAGGCGAATACACTCTGTTCGCCATCCATAAGCATTATCTCGGCAGGCATGCCTGGGACAATCTTCACCTCACGCAAGGCTGCCAAATCTTCAGGAGCGACTTCTACTTTCGCGAGAAAATATAGCTGACCCGTTTTTTCATCGGCCATCGCGTCAGCCGAGATCGAGCGCAGCTTGCCATGAATGAGCGGCAGGTTCCGTTGCCTATAGGCGGTCAACACCACGCGGGCCGACATTCCGGGTCTAATGCGTTCGATGTCCGTGGGACGCACCCGGGCGTCCACCACCAAATGGTTGCCGTCCGGCACGATATCGAGCAGTGGCTGTCCGGGTGCCACGACGCCCGCCTCAGTATTGACCCGCAGATTCATCACCGTGCCGTCGATCGGCGCACGAATGACAGTGCGAACGAGCATGTCTTCGCGCGATGGCAACTGCCCCTTGATTTCCGCCATAACCCGGCGAATTTCGGCAAGGTCCGCACCGATCTTCTCCTGGCGTTCCTCGCCAAGCGTGACCAGTTGCAGACGCGTTTCTCCGATCTCTTGTTCGTCCTCGGCGATCTTCGCATGATTTGCCGCCTTGGTGGCAGTAACCTCGGCGCGCCCGCGCCGCAGCGCCAACACCCGCGGCTTGCGTTCGAGCCCCTTGTCGACGAGTGTCTGGACACCTAATATTTCTTCATCGATAAGGGCGACCTGCTCGTCTTCCGCAGCAATCATCTCCTGAAGTCCGGTGTTCTGCTCCTGCAACTGACGAACGCGGGCGTCGAGTATCTGTGTGCGCCCCTGATGCGCCGCGCGCCGGCTGACAAATAACTGCCGTTGTCCGTCGATTATCTTCTGCATTCGGTTCGAGTTCTTGAGGAAAACTTCCTCGGGGAAGCTTATATCGACGGCACCGGTCCGTTCCGCCTCGAGCCGTGCTTCGCTTGCTAGCAGATTCAACAATCGCTCCTGAAGCTCCGCATTGAGTGCCTTTGCTCTGGTATCATCGAGCGTGATGAGGGGCGTTCCGGCCTTCACAAGGTCACCCTCCCGAACATGGATGGTTTGAATGATCCCGCCTTCGAGATGCTGGATGGTTTTTCGATGTCCGTCGGGACTGAAAATGCCCGGAGCCAGAGCTGCGCTGGCCAAAGGGGCAAAGACACTCCAGCCGCCAAGGACCAGCACAAAGAGGGCCATCGCCACAACGCCCAGCCGGCGTGGGATGCGCGTGATGCCGGCGAGAGATATCGCATTACCTCTTCTCCGGGATGCAGCTCCTGAACGGAACAGCCGTATGAGCACCGCAATCGCGAGAAGCGTCGCGCCGCTAACCGCTAGCATGATGACGGTGTCGTTCGGCTCGACGCCGTAGACCGCCAATTGGCGATGTATGGCAGCGACAAGGGCGATGAAAGCCGATTGCAAAACTTTGCTTATGTCGGAAAGCTGGGTTCCCAACCAGGTGATCATCGCATGCATGGGGTTGGGGTGGTCCTGCATGGTTCACTCCGCTGCGGAAATTGTATCTTTAGAGGCAGGGGGCGAACCCGGCTGCTGAGACGGAACCGCCTGTAAAGGCAACTTCGCAGGCACCAAAGACGGCACCGGCCTGATGAGTTGGTCGCGCGGACCAAACGCCGCAAGCGCACCATGATCCAGCGCGGCTATCTTGTCGGCGGATTTCAACACGGAGGCGCGGTGGGTGACGATCAGGACCGTGACCTGGAGTTGCTTGAGAGTGGCCAAGCTTTCGATCAGCGCTCTATCGCCGGCCTCGTCCATGTTCGCGTTCGGTTCGTCCAGCACCACAAGCGCCGGATCGCCATACAAAGCACGCGCAAGGCCCAGCCGCTGCCGCTGACCCAGCGAGATGCGCCGTGAATGCAGCGTGATATCGGTTTCGTAACCGGCAGGCAAAGCGAGGATCAACTCATGCACACCGGCCATCCGGGCCGCGCGAACCAGCGCCCCGCTTTCGATTTCGCGGAAGCGAGCGATGTTTTGCGCAACGGTGCCCGGAAGGAACTCGACCTGCTGCGGCAGATAGCCTATATAGGGACCAAGATCCTCGGGATGCCAGTCGAACACGTCCGCGCCATCGAGCCGGACGTGGCCCTTCGCGGGTTTCCAGGCGCCGACAGCCAGGCGGCATAGGGTCGATTTGCCGGAACCGGATGGACCCACCACGGCGCAATTCTCGCCGGCTTCCAGGGCGAAGCGAACACCTTGGAGCAACGGCTCCGTGCTGCCTGGAGGCACGTAGAAAATATCCTCGAAGGCCAGTCTGGCTTTTGGCCGAGGAAGCGCAACGCGCTCGCTGCCATCACGATCGATGCGCTCGAATAGCTGTTGCAGATTGGCATACGCTCCTCTCGCGGCCACAAAGGCCCGCCAGGCAGCGGTGGCGCGTTCGATCGGCGCGAGCGCACGCCCCATTGTAATCGAACCCGCGATCATCGCGCCGGCCGTGATCTCGCCGGCAAGAACATAGTAGGCGCCAACGGCCAGAATCGCCACCTGAAGCGCGATGCGGACGCTGCGGGAGAGGGAAAGGATCACGGTTGTCTTGTCGTGGAGCGACTGCTGCTCGGCAGCGATCTCGGCATGGCGGAGGCGCCAGTTCTCGAACACTTGCCGCGCCATGCCGAGGGGGCCGATCGTCTCGCCGGCGTCGACGAAGCGAATGGCGTTGTCCTGGCTGACGCGCGCCTCGGCCGAGGCTTTCTTCTGGCGCTCTCGGGTCAACAGATCGTTGGTTATGGCCAGCCCGAAGAGCAGAGCCGCGCCGAGCGTGCCGACAATGCCGATGGCCGGGTGCAGAGCCCACATGAAAACCAGGAAAATGATGCTCCAGGGCATGTCGAGAAAAGCCTGGGCAGCGTCGCTTCCATAGAAGTTCCTGAGATTGCCGACGTCCCGAATCCCGCCCGGGAGGTTCTCTCCTTCCAGGCGGGCTTCCATCGCGCGCTTGAGTACCGGAGCATTCAACTCGCAGTCCACCCAAGCCGCGACGCGACCCAGGACCATGCGCCGTGACTGTTCGAGCACGCCGTAGATGGCGGTGGCGAATAGGGCGATCACGGTCAACCACAACAGTGTGTCCAGCGATCCGGTCGAAAGCACGCGATCATAGACCTGGAGCATGTAGATCGTGGAGACGAGAAGCAGCAGGTTGAGCAGGCAACTGAGGATTATCAGCAGCGGGAACTCCCGGCGGACAGCGCTCTTCACCTGCGCAAGGCGGGAGTTGCTGGTTTGCTTAGGCATCGGTTTTGGGCTCCGGTCCCGACCTTGATCCCAAGGGTGAGAGCCCGCCCCACATGGGCCGGGCTCGTTGAGAGAGTTCAAACGGTGGCAGCATCCAGATGGATCGCGAACGGATCCGTAATGCTGTCGTGGTCACCGTCGAACAGATCGGCAGTGAAGTGCAGGTCGAGCGGTTGCGGCGAGAACTCGGTCGATACGGAGAACGTGACGGTGGGAACCTTGATGGTGCCCCTGCCCATGACGAGTTGGACCGCGTCGATATCGTTCGAGCCAAGCGGATTGCCGACCGTGAAGCTGGCCGTTGAGCTCGTAACGGTGAGATCGCCTGCCAGTACTTTCACCGGCTCGCTTACGTCGCCGTTGGCATAAAAGATGCGGTAGAAGAGATCCTCATTGCTCGGTGTGTAGCCGCCGTTCGTCTTGTTGTTGATGATCACGGTCATGCTGCTCACGTCGCCGTTCGGGTCGATCACGAAGCTCTCGTCGAACTTACCTCCAGAGGTCGTGGCACCGTCGATCCCGGCGATGGAGTTGCCCTCGAACAGGTTGTCACCAAGTCCGATGCCCGCGGTGCTGACGTTCATCTGGGCTGGGCTAAGGTAGGTTGCATGTGACTGGATGTCAGACTCGGTGTGATCGAGGAACGCCTTGATGGCATCCGGGCTGGTTGTGGCCTTGACCGCTGAGAACACGACGTCCTCGCTGCCGATCGTCAAGGTCCGTACCGGATCCGGCCCGCCGGCATCGAGACTTCCCTGGTCCGTCGAGAAGGTGGTTGTGGTCGTTGGGGGGGTTGTGACGGTGAGGTCGTAAGTGTCGTCTGAATTCATCGTTAGCGTAAATTCGACGGTGTCGTTCGTGCCGTCGCCATTGAAGTCGGCGGTGATCGAGCCGTCGAAGGATCCGTCCAAATTATCTGTGAACGAGCTATTGGTGGCCGTTGTCGTGACGATGCCGTGGCTATCGATCTGGAAGCTGTCGAAGCTCGCGCTTAACGAGCCGAGGCCGTCGGCGCCTGGATCGTGGGTCCAGGTGCCCTGGGCACCGTTCGTGTAGTCACCGTGTGCAACGTCCGCGACCGCGATCACCGGCCCGTCGTCGAAGAACTCGAGGTGCGCACCGACTGGCACCGCCGCCGTAACTGCATTGTCGACCGCGAACCCGCCGATGCTGAAGTGAATGTTCGAGCCGAGAGGCTGGGCATTCTCGACCAGAACGCGGTTATGATCACCGTCGGTCTCGAATTTGATCACGTCGCCATCATGCACACCCGCCACGATCACGCCCGTGCCGTCGCCGTCGAGCGTGAATGGGACCTCGCTGCCGTTGATGTAGACATGAGTGATCGTGACGTTAACATCATCGGAGTCGCCGAGCCCCGGGAAATAATTGGCTCTAGCTTCGACATCCGTAGTGTACGCCGTCAGCTTGACCGAGACGCTGGTACCGCCGGTCAGCTTGACGATGGTGAGCGATGCCGCATCCGATTCCTGCAGGCCCGTGAATTGAATATCGTTGGTATTGATCGCTTCTTTGTGCGTCAGGTTCGGAGCGAGGAAGTCCGCATTCATACCGGTCACGTAAGTGAAATACAGACCTGTGCCGGCGCGCACATCCTGCGCGTCGGTGCCGAGCGTGGTGGCGCCGCCGCCCTTGCTGCTATTGACGGTGTGGCTGATTGAGGTGCCACTCACCAGCAATGCGTTAGAGGCGTTGCCAAATGCCATGAAAAGATTGTTGCCGGAAGGCGCGCCGGCAAAACTAAAGTTCTGTTCCCCGGTGGCGGCAGCGCCCAAGGTATTTGGCAGCGTCACGATATCGTCGGGATTCGGATTGGTGGGATGCGCCAACGGTTCGAACAGCACTGTCCAGAGCTGGCCACCGGTGATCACGTTGTTCTGGTCGGTGACTTCCTCAAGATAGACCGCGAAAACGATCTGGCCGCCGGCATCTGCTGTTGTCCCGGAGCCCTCACGGCCGAGGAGGACATTGTCGTTGTCGGGATCGGTGTAGAGGAAAATCTCATTGCCGTCGAGCGTCCGCTGGCCGCTGTCGAGGCCGTCGACCGGCGCTGGGTTTTGGCCGTTCGAATCGAGCGTCACGAAACCGAGGCCTTGAACCGGACTCGTCGCATTGGTCAGCGTGATATCGACATCCTCGTCGCCAGCGATTTGGATCGCGTCGGCGTCTACCGTTAAGGAGTCGGAAGCCAGAGCCGCGTTGATTGCGGCAAGAGCACTGGCATGGTTTGTCTGAAAACTGAGAAGGGTGATGTCGTCCTGTTGCAAGCCAGGCGTTTCATCGATTGATGTCGTGCCAAGCACGTTGATGGTAACAGCCATGATCGTTCTCCACTTGGAATGCGACAGGCGCAATGCAGCCCCAACGCTGCTCGCCACCCGGCCGCGCGAACGCGCATCCGCTGACTTGCGTCAGCGCCACGCATTTCAGTTAAAACGAATTTTGATCAGTGAATTGGCTCAGGGGCAGAGGATATTGCGGGGGAGCCGCCACTCTCCCCCTCCCATGCCCCATTAGGCATTTCTGGGGGGATGCGTCCTGTGCGCATCGGGAACCCGCCCACGGCGGGCGCCAAGACTCAGCGATGAGGGCATACTTAACACCGCCCCTCCCAACAGGCATTGACTGCCTGTATCTCCATAGCCCACGCACGAGCACGTTCCCGCAATCAGCACGAAAAAGTTTACGCCAATTTGTGGAAAATACAACGCGATGCATTGATTTTCGGAAAAAATTGTGAAGTAGCAATAGTCCCCCTGGAACAGGGGCTTTAGTCCAAGTCGTTCGTTAGCTCGCGGCGGCTGACTTGACTGCAGCGCTGGCGTAACAACGAACAGACTCGCCGCAGCACCAAAAATGATCGAGTGAACAGGGGCATTGCCGGTTTTTCAACCGTCACTGCGGCGTTTTAGCCGAACGCCTCGCCGATCCTCACCGCCTCGGCCAGGCTTTCAGATCGTCGAAGCCGAGCAACCGCTCGCGCTTCAGGATGAGACCGCCGCCGCCGTCTCGGTATAGAGCGTGCAAGACGGTCCTCGCGATGGATGAAGGCGGTGCAAATCATCACCGGGCAGACCAGCACGCAGTCACCACCAGTTCCGGCGTCTTCATCAAACGGACCCCGAAGCCGCCGGGTTGGACGCGATCATCACGCCGGTTGAGCGCTCAAAGGGCTTCGACCTACTACGGGAACGCGTGGAGTGAAGCAACGCATCCTCTGATACATAGATCAAACCTGGCTCTACAACCCATTCCCCAGGGTGAAGCGATTCGAGATCATAACGCCCATCGGCAAGCCGCGGTAGAAGTCCAAGATAGTGATAGCGATTGCCACCGCAGTCTGCGACCGTTGCAAATATTGGCCAGTCTCCGAGATGACCGATGACCACATTTTCGCTGGGGTGCTCGGCGTCGGGTTCCAAAACCACAAGCGTAGAGCATTCAAATGAATTTTTTCCAGCCCAAAAGGCATCCGGCCTATTCCTTACAAAAGGACATGATGCCAGTATGCTCGCGGGATCCAGCCTTATCGTGAGCTGCTGCGTCACTGTAGCGAGCACACGTCTGTGGCGGCGGCTGCCGGCGGCGCCACATTATATTGTCGATGGCGAGACCGCTATCACTTTCAGGGCGGGCTAGCGATGGTGTCCTTCCAAGGTGAAGATAATTCCGGCGTCCTCAAACGCATGGCGATGGCCGCTATGTTGTGGGCACGCGGTTCTCTAATAGCCGTTCTCAAAATCGCTGATCGTCATTTCGCTAAGATTGGCCTTTGCGACAAGGCGCCTGCGACAAGTTGAGTAGGGCGCGTGCTGCTCTCGATTGATCTCCTGAGAATAGGATTCGGCTGTTCATAGGAGGCGACGAATAGAGGTTGTGCTGCCGGCGGCTGATCGTCTTTCGCAACTCGCCGAAGGCGGACAGGCTGGCCTTTTTGGCCGTCCATCAAGGCCGTTGCGCGTGTAGTCGCCCGGGCACGTTGAATGCGACCATAGATCGGGTCGCCGGCAAGTACAACCTCAATAAGCGCCCCGCGACAACGGCGCTGACGCAGTAGGAGGTGCATCTCTGTCGCGGCGTCTCGTTTCTAGGGCTAAATGTTTGAGTGGGTAAAAGGTGACCATGGTTCAGACGATCAGCCAATCATTAAAATGGAATTCATAGATCTTGCCGTCGCTCTACCGGTAGAGACCTCCCCCCAGGTCCCCCCAGCCATCCGCTCTGGTCGGCGGCTGATCTAGGCCCATGCCGCCTCGCTGTAGCCTCTTGCGGGGGGCGAAGCGCGTGATCTCCCGATCCGCACCTTCGGACTTCTGCGATCACGCCATAGGCTAGCGCGATCCCGGCAGTAAACAATATATCTACAAGCGGTCGATTCCTTAGGGATGTAGCCGCTCCCATCGAGGTCCGTCGCGTGGGGGCACGCGGCGGACTGCTGGTGGCCCATGCGGCCGATATAGCGCCGGCATTATGGAGCGTCGCCCCCGGCTAAGCTGGAGGGATATTCACGTTATGATGGAAAATGTTTTTGGGGTCATAACGCGTTTTCAACTGCCGGAGCTTTGCGAGATTTTGCCCATAGACAGCCAACGCTGCCGCGCCGGCCTCCTCGTCTGCGCCTAAGTAGTTGGCATAGCGGCGCTTGCCAGCAAATGGCTGCACGGCATCGAAGCTAGCGCGTCCCCAAGCGGTGGTGCGATCCCCATCGGCCTTGTCCATCCATTGGCCAAGCACGAGTGCGTTAAAGCCGGTGTCCCGGAGCGCGAAGGCGGTAGCATCTACTGGAATGCGCGCCGCCAAGCCGTGGAAACCTTCCAGCAAAATCGAACTTGTTGGAACTGGGCAGCACTCATATGCGGTTACCAAAGCCTCAATCGCGTCGTCCTCAAGGTGCGGAAGAAAAGTGGATTTCCAATAGTTGAATGCTCCGGAAGGAAAGCCCGCGTCCAGCATTCCATTGAGTTCGACATAAGGTATCGGCCCAAGCGCGTCCACCGCAACGGTTCCAAGGCTCCGAATCCGGCGCCCAATGGCCTCAGCATCTTCTGCGGACCCGATATGGCAGGAAACGATTGCAGCGATCGGGGTGCCCGACCCGTCTGGCGCAGTCGTTAAGCCAGCGACCAGCATGAGGTCGTCCGAAGCATTATGAGCGAGGTCGCGGAACCCGCGAAGGACTTGCCTCGCTTCTTTGAACGGAAATGCAACGATTCCCCCGTACACGACTGGTCCCACGGAATGCAGGCGGAACTCGAAGGAAGCGGCAACACCGAAGTTACCACCGCCGCCACGTACCGCCCAGAAGAGATCGGGATTTGCGTCTGCGCTCGCCTTCACCACGGAACAATCGGCGAGCACCAGATCGACAGAAATCAGATTGTCGAGCGCCATTCCGTATTTTGGCATAAGCCATCCAAGGCCGCCGCCGAGGGTAAGCCCGGCAACCCCCGTACTTCCGATCACACCTCCAGTGGTCGCCAGACCATGGAGTTGGGTCTCTCTATTGAACTCTTTCCAGGTTACTCCGCCCTCGACGACGGCGGTCCGGGCGGCAGCATTCACGTGCACGCCTTTCATCAAGGAGAGGTCGATCATGAGGCCATCGTCGACCACAGCACGACCCGCGACGTTGTGGCCGCCGCCGCGTACGCAGATTTCCAAACCGGTCGCTTGGGCGTGCCGGACGACGTCAACGATGTCGGCGATACCCCTGCAACGGGCGATGACTGCGGGGCGGCGGTCCACCAGGCCGTTGTGGATCCTCCTGACCTCATCGAAGGTGGGCGTACCCGGCTGGAGAACTGATCCGAGAAAACTGCGCGCAAGTTGTGTTGGGACTTCCATGACGCTTCCCCTCTTGTCGGGCGACCGCTTTCCTACGGAGGCCACGGTGACGCCGGGGAACAAAGCGTGCCCTCCGCACGGTTGAGCGCCGACCAAACAGATCATGATCTCAGCAGGGGCCCGATGCAACTGTGACCTAAATTGGAAGCCCTTCGAGCAGGCCGCTCATTCCATCCGCTATATCCGCTCGACCTTCGCACCCGAGGATGGGCCGCCGCGTATGTGCCTGTTCGACGCAGCCTCCGACGCGGAGGTGAAGCGGCTGAACGTGACGCCGGACTCCCCTACACCCGGGTGGTTCCCGCGCTTGACCTCGCGCCCTAAGGCGGTCCTTCCGGGGGACGTTGTGAAAGGACCGCCTGCGAGGTAAAACCGATTATGGACCGCCAACATCATATTCTCGAAAGGCAACACGCCTCTGGTCGAATTGCGGCGGATCGTCCCCGACAGCAGCACACGACCTGGATCAGCTCTTGGTGATCTTCTTGTTGTCGCTGGGCACATCGGCGATCATGGCCCGTAGGCCAGCATCGCAAAGCGTGCTGCCGGTCGGATTGGCGGATTTCAGTGGCCACGATGCGCCTGAATAACCATCGGCCCAATCCACATTGTTCAACTGATCGGACCACCAGTGGTCCTCCTGCTGGCTGATCTGCTCCGACTTGGCGATCATCGCCTAGGCTCGACTGGACGTCGAAGTGCCGCGATCTCGCCAAGGCTGCGCGCGAGCTCGACGTCGAAAGCGCCATCACCGACGGCGAGATCGTTCTGAACGACGCCGGCCTGTCCGATTTCGGGAACTTCGTAAGGCGATCACAAAGCGGCAGCACGACCGGCGTCAAGGGCTGAATGAACGAGAACCGATCCCTGCCGGCACGCATGCGCATGGCAGCCCACGCAACTCGAATTTGATTCAATATCGCACAGTCATTTGGGTTCCGTTAGCAGTTGCTGAAATACCTTGCCGCGATTAAGGATTCGCACTACCCCGTTCTCGCAGCGTTACACGTCCTCCGGTTTGACACAGGGGTGCCGAATGCGCGATATTTTGCTTTTCATCCTGGTGGTGCTTTTACACTTTCCAACTGTATCGCATGCCTCCGCCATCCACGACGCCGCCACGAAGGGCGATGTCGCGGCGATCACAGCAGCGCTCGACGCTGGTGCCGCCGTCGATCAGAGCGACGGGCGCACGACACCACTCTATCTTGCGGTCAAGGGCGGTCCCATTTTGCGGCGGCAAAACTGCTCATCGAACGCGGTGCCGACGTCAATGCCGCCCCGACGCCGCTTTTGGGACCTCCCCTCATGCCGGCTTTGGCAAAACGCAGGGTCGACTTGATCAATCTGTTGCTGCAGGGGGGCGCAAATCCAAATGCGCAGCGCGGCGGTGAATCCGCCCTTCACATCGCCGTCAGATCCGGCTGTCTCGATTGCGTGAAGGCACTGGTCGAGGCCGGCGCCGATGTGAATGCGAAGACAAAGGACGGCAAGACACCGCTCCACATGGCAAAATTCAAGGGGCAACATGAAGTTGCCGCATATCTCTTGTCGCACGGCGTCGTCTTGCCAACGCCAGCCCCTATCTCGATGAAATTGTCAAATGCGGATGTCGAGAAAGGCCGAACCTACTTCACCCATGTGTGTCACGGTTGCCACAATGCCGAGCCACAGGGAGAGACCAAGACGGGGCCCAACTTGTGGGGCGTCGTCGGCCGCGACAAGGCATCCATGGCAAGTATGCGTTACTCCGACACATTGCTGGGCTGGGAGGGTGTATGGACGTATGAGGACCTGAACACATATCTCTTCGGGCCCATGCTCACAACGCCGGGCGTCAAGATGGAGACGCCCGGTGTCCCGGACGAGACCGAACGGGTCAACGTGATCGCGTACTTGCGCACACTCAGTGATAAGCCGATCCCGCGGCCCTGAATCCCGTCATCCCGGTCAGATCCCTTTGTAAAACCGCACCGGAGAAGCCCGTCGAAGCGCATCGGACCCCACGGATTCGCATGGTCGTTTCAGTTCCGTTAGCATTTGCTGAAAGATAACCTGGAGCAGCCTGGCGCACCTCGTTAGCATCTATTTAGTAACTGCTAAATTTCGAGACATTTGGATTGTCGAAGCTCAACTACCGCATGCCATTATCGGGCGGTTTCTGATTGGAGATGCTTCGATGCGTGCTCAAACTTGGATCAGGGATGTGCGGCTCGGTGACGCTGCGGCCTTCACGTAAGGGCCGCGTTCGCCCGCAATCACGGGTAATTTCCAGAGAGGAATTCGCACCAATGCCCAAGGCGTATATCGTCGCGAGTATCAACGTCACCGATCAAGACGGTTTCGAAGAATATAAAAACGCGGCAGTGAAAGTTAGAAAGGAGACCGGCGGCACATTGCTGGTGAACGGCGGCCGGACTGAAGCTATCGAAGGCACGTTCCATAACCGCATCGTGGTCATTGAGTTCGATAGCATCGAAGCGGCTCGCGCGGCGGCAGCGGGTTACTTAGCTTTGCGGCATACGCGCGGCACTTCGGCCCCAGATTACGATTCAGTCATCGTCGAAGGCAAATAGCCGCGAGCGAGATCGTAGGTGCGGCGGGGTCGGGGTCGGAACAAGAACTGCGCAAAATCGTCCGCTAAGAGCGAACGGAGCGAGAACCCGAATGCGACATTGGTCGCCTTGCACTTGAGCTCGGTCGTCGGCATGTTGTCGATCAGATCGGCGCCGACGTCGGAACGTTCGCGCTCTATGCACAGAAAGAAGAAACCCGTCGCGATCACGCCCCGCGATTGATGATGTATCTCTCTATGAGGCCCCACTCGTGATCCTGACGCGCAGCCGGGCGGACAGTAGTCTGCGCACATGGGGCTAAAGCTGCGTGAGAAGAGCGGCTTCAAGGGGGCAACTGTCGCTGTCGCCCGCAAGCTCGCTGTCATCATGCATGCGATGCTAGAATCCGGTAAGTTGTTCAACCGGGAAGAAGCTAAGTGGCCTGACCATAAGGAAGTTCGAATGCGCCTACCCGAGGCGTAACGAGACGTCCCTGCCAGGACGTGGGCGGAGCCATTCCGCTGTGTCAGTTGCATCGTTGGCGTCACAACGCTCGCGATTGCGTTTCAAACCTTGGAAGGCTCCATCCCTCGCGAAGCCCATCATGCGGCGGCTTCATGTTGACCGCGAAGACGTCCGTGCTCCCGGCAAAC
The DNA here is from genome assembly GCF_001672455.2 of Mesorhizobium sp. WSM1497. Lineage (NCBI taxonomy): Bacteria > Pseudomonadati > Pseudomonadota > Alphaproteobacteria > Hyphomicrobiales > Phyllobacteriaceae > Mesorhizobium > Mesorhizobium sp. WSM1497. The sequence goes on from NZ_CP021071.1 coordinate 103,615, forward strand.
GACGCCTCAATACAAATTTGGGCTTGCATTTCGGTCCGCGATTAGACGACTGACCCACTACCCAATCCCGACTAGGCTACATCCTTGGGTTCCCCACGAGCAGCGTGGAGTTCCCGATCCGTTTTAAGCAAGATTTTGGACAGCTCTTGTCCTGACCCCGACCCGGCGGGAATTCCGAATTGCCGTTCCCGCGAGCTGCTGGAATGCCGAGACGCGAAAAGGGGAAGTCGGCGTTTCGGCGCCGGTTTATTTTGATTGTCGGTGCTGCTTCGATCAGCCGTCAGGATGCGACAGCCCTCATCGTCTTGGCTAGGACTAGGGCGGTGAGGGCCGTAGGCGTTCGTACAAGCTGATGGCGCAGATGCGTGAGGTCTTGCGCAGTGCGGCGAAGGCATGTCGCGGGGGCAAGTACTTGGGCCCGACACGACCAGCAGCCACCGAAGTGCCTCGACTACTCGATCCGAAGCGCTTCAATCGGATCGAGACGAGAAGCCTTCACGGCGGGGTAGTAACCGAAAAAAGTCCCAACAAGTGCAGCGAAAAGCACGGCGGCGATGACCGCCTCCGGCCCAATAAAGACTTCCCAGCTAGCCAGCGAGAAAAGCATCGCGGCGGCCACGATACCAAGCACCGTGCCAAGGACGCCTCCCCCTAGACTTAATACGAGGGCTTCGGCCAGAAATTGCCGCCGGATATCGCGCCGACGCGCTCCGAGCGCAAGGCGCAGCCCGATTTCGCGTGTACGCTCGGTGACCGAAACGAGCATAATGTTCATGATGCTAATCCCGCCGACCAACAGGGACACTGATGCGATGGCCGCCAGCAGAAAACTCAGTGTCCTTGTTGCCTCGTGCTGGGCTGCCATGGCCGCAGCTGGATCCCACACCCGGAAATCGTCGGGTGCGTCTACAGAGAGGTGATGACGGTCCCTAAGAAGTCCCGCGATCTCGGCCTTTGTAGTCAGCATCACGTCAGCATTGGCCACCTTCACCAGGATGGAGTTCAAGGAACCACGATTGACTTGGCTCGCTCCGCCGAGCAACCGCAGCTTGGCAGTCGATATCGGCACGAAGATCACATCGTCCTGATCGTTTCCGGCGCCGAAGGGCCCCCCTTTGGCGGCGAGCACGCCAACAACACGGAAGGGCACGTCACCTATGCGGATGATATCGTCTCGTGCATCGGCATCCGCGAATAAAGCTCCGGCGACGGTGGCGCCCAGTGTAGCAACTTTCGCGGCGCTCTGGATTTCCATGTCAGTAAACATGCGGCCCTCCTCGGCCTGCCATTCTCGGGCTGTCAAATAGGCCGGCAGGGTTCCGACGACGACTGTGTTCCAGTTGCGGTTTCCGTGTACCACTTGCAGAGTGCCGCGGACGGAGGGGGCGACTGAGACAACTCCAGGAACTTGAGCGCCGATCGCAACCGAATCGTCTTCGGTCAACGTATGGCGAGTGCCGCCAGCAAGGCGGGCGCCCCCCTCCTGAGCAGCCCCTGGGAGCACCATCAACAGATTGGCGCCAAACGTGCGAATTTGTTCTTCAACACGCAATTGGGCACCGGCGCCAACGGCGACCATTGCTATAACCGCGGAGACGCCAATGACGATGCCCAGCATTGTAAGAAGGCTGCGCATCGGGTGCGCCCTCAACGCACCCAGCGCGATTAAAAGGCTCTCGCTCAACGGCATCACCCAGGCATTCTGCTGACGAGGGCTGATCGGGCTTCGCCGATCATATTGTGGCTGACGACCCGCCCATCGCGCATGGAAACAATTCGGTTGGCGTGTTGGGCAACGGAGAGGTCATGTGTGATGAGGACAATGGTTCTCCCGCTTCCATGTATGAGCTTGAACAGCTTGAGGATCTCCTTGCCTGTCTCGGTGTCAAGTGCGCCGGTTGGCTCGTCAGCGAGCAGTATGAGTGGATCACCGACTAGAGCGCGTGCAATTGCCACCCGTTGCTGCTCTCCTCCTGACAGTTGCTGCGGCCTGTGACGGAGCCGGTGCGCGAGGCCGACTGACGCTAGTGCCGCTACTGCTATAGGGTGACGCTCTGCCCGGCTCAGCCCGCGGTAGATGAGAGGAATCGCGACATTCTCCGCCGCGGTGGCTCGGGGCAACAGATTGAAACCCTGAAAGACGAAACCGAAATGCCGGTTGCGGTGTGCCGCCAATCTGTCATGACCAAAAGTGGCAACGTCTTCGCCGTCAAACCAATAGCGTCCGCCCGTCGGCCGATCGAGAAGGCCCAGAATATTCATCAAAGTTGATTTGCCTGAGCCCGATGGCCCCATGATGGCGACGAACTCGCCTTGTTCGATGGTTAGATCGACATGGTTGAGAGCTCGTACAGGGGCGTTCGTGGCGCCATAGACGCGCCCAATGCCTGCTATTTCGATTAGGGGTGCCATCAAAAGCCCAGCCGTAGTCCAAACAGCGTTCTTCCATCGGGAATGGGCTGACTTCTGATTGCAACCTCTTGACCCTCGGAAAGCGGCCCGGAAACCACTTCGGCTATATCGCCATCGCTCGCTCCGATTCCGATCGCTGCCCGTTGCAGATCCAAGGATTCGCCGCGCACCCAGACATGGGCGGGCCGTCCTGCCGATGCGATAACAGGTTCATCCCGATTTGACGCTTTCACAGGCTCGCTCTCGGGTTCGAAGCGAAGGGCGGTATTCGGCACTAGAAGTACGCCAGACCGTTCGATGGTTGAGACTCGCACAACAGCGGTCATTCCGGGCAAAAGGGCGAGATCAGAATTCGGAGCCGTTATGACGACGCTGTATGTGACGACGTTCTGGACTGTTTCCGGCGCGCTATGAATCTCGACTACATGCCCGGCAAACGAGCGATCGGGATAAGCGTCGACCGAGAACCGGGCCTTCTGCCCTATCTGGATCTGCCCAATATCCGCTTCGTCGACATGCGCGTGGACTCGCATCTCACTGAGATCGTGAGCAATGGTAAACAGCGTCGGCGCTTGCATGCTGACGGCGACGGTCTGCCCAAGTTCTACGCTGCGCCCGATGATGATGCCGGCGATCGGCGAGCGGATGACAGTGTGCTCGAGGTTTATCTCCGCCGTGCGCAGTGCCGCCCCGGCTATGTCAATCGTTGCTTTTTCGACCGTAATATTGGCGCGTGCCGCGTCCAGCTCGCTTTTCGCTGTCAACAGCTTGGCCCGCGCTTGGTCAATCTCTTGGGTAGATATGTTTCCTTGTTCCGCAAGAGTTTGCTTGCGTTGATGACCCTGGAAGGCCTCCTCGTAGCGCGCGTTAGCGCCCGCTAGCGTGGCGAGCGCCGACTCGTGTGACGCCTCGGCGTGAGCCAATTGAGCTTTAGCTTGAGCGACCGCTGCCTGCAGAAGTTTGTCATCGAGCTGCGCCAGTGGTGCGTTCGCCGCCACCTTGTCATTGAAGGTCGCGTAAAGTTTAACTACTTGGCCAGACAACTGTGAACTGACTTCTACCGCGTCGATGGCGTCGATCCGTCCTGTGGCAATTGTGGAGACCTCAAGGTCGCCTCGCTGAACACTGGCGAAAAGATAAGGGCTGTTACCCGGCGTGCTGGCACCGACATAGGTCCGGCTCAGAACAACAAGCCCTCCGGCAAGAATAAGCGCGGTCGCGACCACAATTAGGAACTGCGAACGCTTTGGAAAAATCCTCTTCTCGTCATAACCGGCTTGTCGGCTTGTGGTCACACCGGGCCCTCCCGAAACGCGAAAATCATCTTTTTGCACCCTGTCACGGAGTTGACCGCTTATCCGAGGGTAGCATCTGCGCGACTCTCGAGGTAGCTCTACGCAAGCTTAGGCACTTGGAGGGCTTCTCGTCGAACCAGATGACTGTCGCCCCGGTGGAGTCACGTAGAGACCGCCCACATCAGCCGGCTTTCGGCGACGAAGTCGGGGTCGCCGAGATCGATCCTGTTGCTCGTCAACGTAGACGAGTTCGGCCGCGACTCGATCCGCTCTTCCGGCATTCAACCCCGCCCGGCGAAAGTCTGGTTTGAGAAGGAACCACAATAATAGCAGCCGCGATCGATCGCATCGAGCGCCCATCGACGGTGTCACAAGCACGTGCGTGCGGTTAACGTCGCGCCGCTCGTGTTGAGCTCTCATGCACCAAACTGTCCTTCGGTCCACCCCGGCCTTTACTGTCTAAGGTATCATCCCAATGGTGAATCCACGAGGGTGAAACTACCCCGAAAGCGGTACGACGCAATTGGGACAAAATTCCACTAGGCACCCCGACTCAGCCGGCATAGGCTGCCGATGGCGTCAATAACGACGTCGAGTCAAAGGGAGGAACAAGATGCGAATGTTGGTGATCACTGTTTGTACAGCCGGCCTTTTGGATCTCTCGGCAAGTGCGGCGCTCGCTGGCGAGGTGAAGGGTCCTCCGGGCACTCTAAACAACACCAATCAAACGGGTGCTCTGGATCACGCTAACTCGGCTTGTGCCGCTAGTGGATTGAATGACTTCGACCTTTCCGACCCAGATGGGCAGATCGAGTCGCAGGTTCAGACTGCGGCCGACTCTTGGAAGTTCTATGATTTGCCGAAGGGCTCCCCGGGCACGTTGGGACTGTGCAAAGGTGGTGGCGCCAACTTGGAGCGCACAAAGTAGTTCAGACATGCATGGTTGGTCCACGTCAGGATGAATTCAAACACGGGTCGAGGCAACGCCCCGACCCGACCCGTTCGTTTGTTTAGTGTCCGGACACTTCTTCAGGGATCGCAGAGCTCTGATCGTGAGGCGGATGGAGGCGAGCTCCGGTGCCCGACCAGTCCTATCCCAATCAACGCCAAGGACTTGCAGTCGGCTCCTGCACAGAACTAGACTAGCAGCGCTCGGCAAAAGGCCCGCCGGAATGCGGTGCGCGAACCATGGAAGCCCGGCACGGTAAGCTGCATGGCATCGTCCAGAAAGGCGGCGAAGCAGCGCCTCCGCAAAGCCGATTGAGCGTTTATCGGTGACCTGGAGACGCGCTATTTCAGCACGGCGCTCGGTCACATCGGCGGCAACCGAATGAGCAAGAAGCAGGAGGCGATCGGCAGGACGGTCGCTCCGTTCGGTGCGTTCGAAGACGTGGTGCCAGCCATAGAAGGCTTCGTGCGCACCTATAATCACACTGCGCAGGGCAAGAAGAGCGCGCTCAAAGGAATGTGCGCGAACTGAAGAGCGGTCGGTTGTTCAGGGTGCGATATCGGTCGGTGGCCGTCATTGGACATGCCCGGAATCGCAGGCTTACCAGTACGAGGAGATTTGGGTCCGTGTGCCGCGAATTCTTTGCCGTTGTCGATATAGAGCGACTGCGGCATGCCCCACGCTTCGATCATGGCCGCGAAGACTTCGATCACGTCGCGGTTTTGCACGCCGCCGCGCTTTTCGAAAAAGATCAGCCCCATCCAGAGGCGCTGCGTCGCCCAGTCTAGGAAGCCGATCAGCCTAGCAGTGGCGACAGTGCCGTCAGGACGAGTGAGGTGAATGTCGACAGGGTGAACATCGCCGACCACCAGCTCCATCGGCTGCATGCAGGCGACGGTGCGGCGGATGCGCAGCCGGCGATCATCATAAGCCTTATGGTCGCGCTTAAACCGGTGGACGTTTCGGAAGTGGAGTTCCGCTGAGACGAGGCCGGTTGGGATAGAACAAGCGCGCTCCAGCACGTCAGGATCGCCGTGACGGAGGCCCCAGGCCCGAGTCGCGTAGATCAGGAACTTCTCGGCTTCTTGCAGGGTGTGGCCCCACGACATGCCTCCTTTGAGCAGGCCGCGGATTTCCTGCTTTAGGTCCTCCGCGATCTTTGCCTTGGTAGATGCGTCGAAGGGGACCAGCTTGTCCCACCTCCGGCTTACGACGACACGCTTCTTGCCCCTGTCCGATCGACCATGCCGTCCGACCTTCATGCCTTCGTCAAAACGTGCGGCATGGCGCTGCAGCGTCCGCAGGGAATAGCTGACCGCCGTGCCCTCCCAGTTCCGCGTTGGGTTGTCTGCTAGCTCGGCCAGGGCGTCGGTGCGGGCAGTCTTTTGACCGGATGCTGAAGCGCTGGCCTCAGGTAATCGAGCCACCATGTGTGCTCTGCCGTCCTGCCGGTGATTGGTTTCGAGTGGTTTTCAACGAGGGTTTGAGAGACCTTTAAGCAGTGCTGGTATTCGAGCGGCAGGGACGCGGAATTCACCTGATATTGCTCCCCGGCGTTCCCGCCGCGCCGACCATTGTCCTTCCGCACTTCGAGCGGATTCTTTCGCCAGCGACGCTGACGAAGAGCGCGGTGAGCGACTTGTCGCCCAATGCCGACCAGCGCAGCAAACTCAACTGTGGGCAGCCACTCACTCATAGCTAGCAACCTGGCGTCGACGCGGGGCAATTCGTGAGGATTTTTGCTGGGATATGGCCGAATGGAAAGTATAAAGAATACCGGCTCTATTGCTTCGCCGACGCTACAGCGGCGGCAGCGTCCCGAGATCATTTCGAGGGCGTCATGTTCGACCCGAAGCGTGATCGGGAAAACGGCAATGTACGGGGCGTTTGGCGCCGCACCGGTGAGTATAGGCGCATCCTTGATCTCGGTCCGCTCACCGTTCCCGAGATCCTGCGCAATTAGGGGCAAGGAATGTGCGGTCGCTACACCAGATACCTGACCTGGTCCGAAATCCACCGGCTATACCGTCTGACGACGCCGACGGAGATCGGCCGCAACGACGCTCCTCGCTATGACATCGCGCCGACCGAGGAAGTACCTTTCGTCACCGCAGGCGAGGAAGGCAATCACAAGCTCCGCGAAGGTCGCTGGTGGCTCGTGCCTTTCTGGGCGAAAGAGATGCCCAAGGCGGCGATGTTCAACGCCAGGATCGAAGGCGTCGATACGGCCCCGGCCTTCCGGGACGCGTTCAAGTCGAAGCGCTGTCTGATCCCGGCCTATGGCTTCTACGAATGGACCATCTCGCCGGCCGACGGCAAGAAGGATCCTTGGCATATCTATCTACCAGGCCACGTTGCTTGCGGCGGCCCACCCCGCCTGCCCGGCCGGCGCCTAACGTCCCAACACACCCGCCACAGGCGCCGGCCACCCTGAAATGCCTATTGAGTAGACCAGACTGCCGATCGGCCCCGCCGGGGGTGTAACAGGATCCCCGCATTCGGATGCCGCAAAGTGCGATCGGCGCGCCCATTAACCACCTTCCTGGATGGAATGGACCCCAAAAGGCATGCTGGGGGTTTACGTTGCATGGAAAATCACCAGCACAGATTCTACTGTCATGTTGAACGCGACGGATCGTGGGGAGTTTGGGATTGCGTCGCCAATAGGCCGGCAAGGTAGGGCGGTGGCGACCTTCTCGGGTGCACTCCCCAAAGGGCTCAAGCTGCGGAACACGTCCTGACGAGAATTTACGACGGCGGACTTGATGCCGTCGCTATCCGCATCGCGGGCATTGTCAGTTCTTCGGGTTCGGCGTGATCGATCTCTGCCGCTAGGCGCTACCCAGCCTTGAGAAACATGCATCCGCAATCGACGTTCGGAATGTGCTTCGTCAGACGCTCGACTTCTCAATGACCGCCTTAGCTAGAGCTTCGCCTTCGTGGATCCGTTAGGGGCCATAGAGGCCAAGGACGGCTTCCGCGGATGGCAGCACGCCGGGCGAGCATACGCTTTTTTACTCGCTTATGTCTCGAACTGGCAGAGTTTAATTTGAATTGCTGTGTATTTCCGCTGTTGTCTTCAGGATGGGCGCCATGCCCCGAACATCCTTCGCCAAAGAGCTCGAGAACGCCGCCGACAGCATCGCCGACATTTCGCGAGCGCATCTTCAGATCATGCTTCGGCGCGCTGCATTGATGCTCCGGAACGTCGCCGGCCTCAAGCTAGAGCCAGCCATCGAGGACGCGCTGAACTCCATCGCCGCAGAGATGAACATCGGCCGGTCGGATCTCATTCAGATCGTGTTGCGTGAGTGGCTGGAAACGAACGCTTATCTGCCGGTTCAGATGATCGATGAGGAGAAAGCGAGACGGAGGGCAGCGCATAGGCCCGTACTTCCGTGATCACGCAATAACGCACAACGCCGAATCGGCCCATGTCTTCGAATGCGGCGGACCTGATCGTCCGCTTGGCCGGCGCCGCACAGTCCAAACAGCTCCCACCTGGCGCGCCGGCCATTTTATCCGCGCGGGAACTTCCAGACGCTGGTGACGTTCGCTGGGATGGCTCTTGTCACCGGGTTTGCATCTGCAGTGGTTGTTTTGCTCATCGTGCTGCTGTTCACCCATGCGGACCGAGACCTGCAAAGCTCATTCTGTTTCATCGGATATGTCACCGACTGCGCCGAGGGCTTTAGGTCTTCGTTTTGTAGCGCAATGATCCTGTGGCTGAGGGCATTATTCCGCCGTCGGCGGTCGAATGGCCCGGCTGTGTTCCACCGGATGAACTCGACTTCCTTCCCAGGTGTACATCATGCCGCCTGTTGGCTGCGATCAAGAATTGTCGGTTTCGTACGAAGCAGAGTTCTGTACGATTCCAACCCTTTAACTTTGAACGTCCATGTTTTGTAATTTGCCGGCTGAGGGGACGCCGTACATCGAATCGCATTTCACTGTCAATCGCGCGCTATAGGGCGTAGGCTCATTAAATCGTCTGCACGTTTTTACGGGCGCGGACGGCAAGGAGATTGTAAAGCTCTTGCCCCATTGAGCTATCACCAATCCAGTGAATGATTCCTATAAAAACGAATTGCTGCGTCGGCTCAACCCCGATGACCTAGCGCTTTTGCAACCACATCTTGAGCGATGTGGTCTCAATTTGAGAATGAATCTGGAGACGGCGATGTCGCGCTGCATGTTATGCGTGGCGTCCAAGAGCTCGTTCATTTCGACCATCTCGTGAAGGCGAAGAATAAGGCCATGCGGAAGCTTGCAGGCGACTATGACAGTGGCGGACATTGTTGTACTCCGATTGATGGAAAGTGGTTACAGGCAAGCGCATCTTCGACCGCGCGATACGGGCAGGGAAGCAGTGACACATTCTCGGTGAGCTTCGGCCGATACCCCGTCGTGGATGGGTCTTGACGCTCCGAAAAGGGATTCCTAGATCGTTGGAGCCGGCCGCTAAACAGGGCCGGTATGGTCAGGGAGCGCCGCTTCTTGGCGCTCCGCGTACCCATGTTGCTCAATGGAGGATATGGCTATGAGAACAGCATTCGATTTTTCCCCATTCTATCGGTCGAGCATCGGCTTCGATCGTGTCTTCGACCTGCTCGAAAATGCGAGCCGAGTGACCACCATCGACAACTGGCCTCCTTATGACATCGCGAGGACCGATGAGGACAACTACCGCATAACCATGGCGGTGGCCGGCTTTAGCCCCGACGAACTTTCGATGACGCAGGAGCAGAACATGCTCGTTGTATCGGGCCAGAAGTCTGGCGAGGACACCGGCGAATACCTGCATCGTGGCATTGCCGGGCGCAGTTTTCAGCGCAGCTTCCAGTTGGCCGACCACGTGAAGGTCACTGACGCACGACTGGAAAACGGACTGCTGACGATCGATCTCAAGCGCGAAATTCCCGAAGGCATGAAGCCGCGCCGGATCGAAATCGGTAGCGTCAAAGCCACGCCGAAGGTCGCGCAGCGCAAAATCGAGGCCGAACAACACGCTGCCTGACAACTGAAGACATGAAAGGAGAATACGATGAGCGTACGTGATCTGATCCCTTGGAGCCGCAACAACGGCAACCAGCTTCCGAGCGTCTTGCGCGATGCCGATCGTGACCCGTTCCTGTCATTGCACCGCGAGTGAATCGGCTGTTCGATGACGTTTTCCGCGGCTTCGACAGTCGCCTGCCGGCTCTCGACGCCTTCCACTCCTTCGGCGGGGGAGGCTGGCCCAACGTGGAAATCTCCGACAGCGAGAAAGAAATACGTGTCACGGCCGAGGTCCCAGGCCTCGAGGAGAACGATGTTGAGGTCCTGCTCGAAGATGGAGTGCTGACGCTGAAGGGTGAGAAACGCTCCGAAACGGAGGACAAAAACCGTCAGTTCTCGGAGCGCTTCTACGGCCGCTTTGAGCGCCGCATTTCGCTCGGCCACGAGGTCGAGGACGACAAGGTCAGCGCCGATTTCAAGAATGGCGTGCTGACCGTCGCTCTGCCAAAGACCGAGCGCGCGCAGGCGAAGGCGAAACGCATCGCCATCAACGGCAAGCATTGACTACGATGCTGGAGGCGGTCTTGCCGCCTCCAGCATCCCTCTTCAGGCAGGAGAGGAACTTCACTTCGCAGAAAAATCGGCCGGCTCTGGACTTCGCCACTATCGTCGCAGGCTCGCGATCGTGTTCTCTCGCTGGTTGCTCGGCTATGCCGGGCGAAAGGGCCTACGTGGTTTGCGTTGTAGGCCGCGATCTGGGCGCGTTGGAGTTCAGCGTCTGACCTGAGGCCGTGGCTCATACTGGCAGAATGCCAGCACCGCTCCTGCGGCTGCGCGGGCAGCGAGGAACCTATCGGAACGATCATGTGCGATGTGAGTTAACCATGCAGAGCGGTCGATTCCTTAAGGGGATGTAGCCGCTCAAAGGGGCCCGCTGCCTGTTCCCTCCGGTAGCGGGTCTTTACTTTTGACTAGCCCCTACAAAGACCGAAGCATCCCCTGCTCCTTAGCAGCCTCCTCAAAGGCCTTCTGGACATCCTGGGGTGACGCTCGGTGCTCGAACCAGTCGATGCAGAGCTGCACAGCCTTGTTCCATTTCGGTCCCTTCTCGGGCCACTTCATGAGTTCCTCAGCGGCAGCCTCGACGTTAAACGCCTAGCGTGATGCCAACCTTCTCGGTCCTGACGGGAACCACAGGGCTGAACCAATGGAGTGCCATTAGATGAACCTCCCGGTCGAGACCCTGCGCTTCAGGTCTTCGGCATTCAGTAGGTCGACCAGATCGTCGGCATACTCCATGGCGAGGCCTGTAGCTGGCCAACCATCATGAGAAACCGCTGCCCGGTGAACACGTCGAACACCGTCCAGGTCTCGTCCGGTTCTCGCCTTAGGTCATACCGCTGCTGTGCCATACAGGGTAATTTAGGTTTCCCTTATGGGCCTCTTCAATGGCTTCGACGCGGGGAACGCCTACTCGTCAAATGAGCGATGCTCAGCCGCACCGAAAGGTCGGTGGCATAGGTAATCTCCAGGCCGACTGCTGGGTGTCCCTCGGGCTCAGCGGGTTTGCCGGTCTGTCGGTCGACCACTGTCCACCCCTTCGGGTCCTTCTTCAGTTCGTACCTAGGTCCCATTCGATGCCTTGTTGTATCTGCGCTTAAATTCATCGAGCAAGGACCGATGCTTCTGGGGAAGATCGTCGTCAATCTTCAAGCGCAGAAACTGTCGAAGGTGGTTGCGAAACACCTTCGAATTGATCCAACGGCGAATAAGCCCGGCTATGGCTGATTGTCGGGTTCGGTGACGTTCTTCCAGGGAGCCTGCACGAGTGGTCGGTTAGACCGAACTCGTGGGTATCTTGATGGTTCCTTATTCGTGGAGATCGAACAGGACGGCCTTTCCAGTCTTTGAGGCCATTAGGACCACCTTTTCACATAGTGGGTTGTCGTCGCCCAGTTCGTCCAGCTCGTCCTTAAGATCAGGGCGCTTCGTTCGGATAAACGCGACGGCCTTCTTAAGGGAGATGACGTTGCCTTGAATGGCCGCGTCTATGGCATTTTGAATGACTTCGGTGGATTTCAACAGGCGTTCCATGCGGGTACCTCCCAAGCCCTCACGCAAGCACTATGGGGACAAGGTGTGCGAAAAATCAATGATCGAAACGTACCAACCAGAGTGGGAATAGTTCGCAGAAATTTCTGAGCAGTTGATTGGATGCCAAGCACGCGCGCTCCCCCCGGGGGGCTTCCGCGGCCGGCATTAATCCACGTCCGCGTGGGGCTTGATGCGCGCGTCATCGCGGGCGTTCTCCCAAACATCCCACACCCAACGCGCAACGCCATACCACGGCCTCACAACCCCGATCGTCGCGGTCCTCGCCGCCACGAGTCTCTGGTTTGCAAGTAATCGCCGGTTCTCGGCTACCTGACCCGCACAAGCGCAGCATGCAGGCCCGGATTAGCCGGGCCTGCAATTTCGTCTGCTTGAACTGGGGCCGCGCAAAGGCGACCAGCGGTGCCCCCCGGCAAAGATCACCGACGCCGAACACGCCGGCGATGGTGCCGCCAGCCGTGAGCACCCCGAAGGTGGCCGCCTTGCCCACTGCCTCGATGATGGCGGGCCGCTTGGCCTTGAAGTTTTCGGCCGTGACGCCGGCGAGAGCGCCGCTGACATCGATCTTCTGATCGCTGGCGAGCTTGGGCATGATGTGGGCAAGGATCGCGCCCTGGGCGACAGACGCCATGCGCGACAGCAGTGCTGTTTTCTTCATCGTGATGATCTCCATTTTGCTGTCGCCGACGACTACATCAGGCCCGGCGCGGCCTTCCTCAACCAAGGCGACGTGATTGGCGGAAATGTCCCGCATCACGCCGTCGTAGGATTCTCCAGCCAGCGTGCCGGGCGTCATGTCGGCCCGATAGCGATAGCTGCTCGAAAGTTCTTTCTGCCGATCGGATTCGATCAGCGCGATTGCCGCCCCATCCCAGATGCTGAGCGGCGCCATGAGGTAGGGCGCATGGAACTCCAAGGCGTCACCCAGCGCGCCGACCACGGCTTCGCGCGGATGGTCCCTGGCGCTGACCGGGATGTGCTTGAGCAGCAGCGGCTTGCCGACGAAGGTAGGGGCGGCTTTCGCCAGCTCGTCGGCGTCGCGATAGAGGCGGTACACCCGCTTGGGATCTAGTCCGAGCGCTTCGAAATCCGGGATTTCGCGGCCGTAGTATGGGCAGACATTGGCCTTCGAGATCGGCGTCATCTCGACGCGCAGATGACCGTCCTGGTCGAATGTGCGGATGCTGTTGCGATCCATGGCCAGCGCGTCCTTGACCGCAACGGGCTTGGGCTCCTCAGAAGTGGCAAGCATGTTCAATCCTCTAGGCAGAGTCACACAATGGCGCTTCAAAGCGTGTGCCTCAAAAAGCCGCCGACCACCCAATTGTCTGGAAATTACCAAGTCCCGGCTAACCGGAACAAATTACCCAACAGCAGCTTTGGCCGATCGAGTTAACGCTCGTGTCGCGGGTTCACCAATCGAAGTTTGGGGCCGCGACTGAACGCGACCTACCGGTGGGAGCAACCCAATGGTTGCAGATGATATTGCGGCAAGACGCCTGAAAATGCTGGTCGAGCAATATGTCGAAAACAGAAAAAGGCGACATGACTTCATTTCTACCTCGACGGCAGAAACCGCCATTCGGGAGGTGCTCCCGAACTGTCCGATTTCCGGGAAAGCCCTTGATGACCTGATAGCAGCCAGCGCCATCGCACACGGTCTTGGCGTACGGTTTGACCGATCGGCCTCAATGGAGAGCGCTCGCTGACGCAGCTGTTGAGCCCGTTAATGCGGCCGCGCGTGAATATCCCCATTTAGTACGTTTCCGACGCTATCCATCAAGCGCGCTGCAATTAAAAAGTCGAGCAAGGTGGAGCAACCATGCCGAGATTCTTCTTTCACATTCGAACCCGCGACGGTCAGCTCCTCAAGGATCCAGAGGGGCAGGAGTTTGCAAACTTGCAAGAGGTAGAGGACGATGCCATGGCGTCTGCCAAGGAAATCCTGGCCGAAGGGCTGCTGGCCGGGAAGCCGGTACTAACCGGCGATGCCTTCGAAATCTTCGATGATCGCGAACTCTTGGTCCTGGAATTCCCCTTTTCGCGCGCGGCGGAAAAGCCCGGTGCCCGGCCATAATGCGTAACGTGATTAGGTGTTGGTGCCAGCAGCACCTATATGTGGCTTATCGTTCGCACGTTTTCACGGGCGTGAACGGCTGGGAGATCACAGAGCTCTTGCCCCATGGAGGGTGGAGACATGTCTAATCAGCCAAATATCACCTATCGCAATGCCTTGTTGAAGCGGCTTTCTCGCGCAGACCTGGACTTATTAGAGCCGCATCTGAAGCGGGTGGTTTTGCCATTGCGGGCCCCGCTTGAGACGGCGAAGTCTCTCATCGAACACGTCTATTTTCTCGAAAGCGGCATAGCGTCGGTCGTTGCTAAGATACCGAAGGGCCGCGATACCGAAGTGGGCCTGATAGGTCTGGAAGGCATGACCGGCGCGCTGTTGGTGCTTGGCGGCGATCGTGCCGCACATGATACCTACATGCAGATTGCCGGAGATGCGTTCCAAGTGCCTGCGTCAGCGTTATCGGCAGCCATGTTGGAAAGCACAACGCTTAAGGCCCTGCTGCTTCTCTATGTACAAACGCTCTTCATTCAGACCAGCTACACCGCGCTGGTGAATGCCCGATCGAAATTGGATGAACGCTTGGCCCGGTGGCTGCTGATGTGCCAGGACAGGGTAAGGAGTGACAGATTTGCGATCACCCATGAGTTCATGTCTGTTATGCTCGGTGTGCGGCGACCTGGGGTGACCGTCGCCATCCAGGAACTTGAGGGCAGAGGACTGATCAGGGCAAACCGGGGTGAGATCCTTATCCGCGATCGCGATGGCCTATTTCAGATCGCCGATGGCACCTACAGCGAGCCGGAACATGAATACGAGCGGCTGCTCGGCAAAATCTAGCCATAGTCGGCAGCAGCGGCGAAGGTGACGGTCGCGACGACCGTTCCGTCGTGGAGCGCAACCTCATACGTGGCATCACGGATCAACGGCTTCCCGGCGCGCAACTCCTCCGCCATCAAGTCCTTGGCAGCCCAAATTGCCTCTCGAACGGCGCTCTCGTTATCAGGGAGCTCACTGCCTTCCGGATCGGTGCGCCGGCGTCCGGCAAGTACAAGGTGCAGGAAAAAGCGTGGCAACCGGAGTCTCCGCCAGCGGCAGTCCGCCGCTTAGGGTGTAGGCTAGGAAACAGCGTCTGCGATCGTCCCAACAGTCGCTTTTGCCGTCGACAGCGCTGTTCCCAAGTACTGAATATAGTCCGAAAAAGTGCTTTCTGACTACCGCAGCAGCGGCATCATCTCGACGGCCGTTGTGATTGCCGGCATTCAAAATCGGCTCCCTACCTGCCCAATGCAAGATGAAGGACTAGTTCTGATTGTTCATGCGGCAGGGGAAGGACATCAGCTTCGATCAGCGGCTAATCCAGTCGTGCATGGGCGACCGCCTGCGGTTTCTTGATGTAACGTTGCCACCGGGCCAGCACCAATGGCCGGGCCAGCTGGTGTCGGTCGAAGAGCGCCGGAGCACCAGGACATCGCCATCAGGCGCAACCAGCATCAGTGAGGCTGCCTGGCCCGCGCTGTCCATGGCGAACTCTTCGCCGACGGGCTTCGGAATGCCCAGCACGCCTCGGCTCGCGAAAGCCTCAGAGGTGACTGGCATTGCGGTCGTCTTTTCAATTATGTCCTTGCCAAAATGTATCCCCTAGGATACAACTGGGCATGATCGAAGTCATCAAAACCAGTATCTTTGACGCATGGTTCGAGAGGCTTCGTGACGGCAGAGCAAGGCGCGCATTATGGCGCGCATCAGCCGCGTCGAGGACGGCAATCTCGGCGATGCCAAGTTCTTAGACGGCATCGGCGAACTTCGCATCGACTATGGACCGGGCTACCGCATTTACTTTCTCAAACGCGGCGACGTCGTCGTGATACTGCTGTGCGGCGGCGACAAGGGCAGCCAGAGCCGCGACATCAAGCGCGCGCTGGACATCGCAAATGAGGTTTAGAAATGGCAATCACGACCAGCAAATGGGACACCGCCGACTACCTCAACACCGAAGAGGAGATCGTCGCCTTTCTTGACGCTGTCATGGCGGAAGGCGACCTCCAGTTTCTGTGCAAGGCACTCGGCCAAGTCGCCCGATCCAAGGGCATGACGGAAATCGCCAAGAAAACCGGCATGTCTCGCGAAAGCCTCTACAAGGCCCTCAGCGAGGGTGGGAACCCGTCCCTTGGCACGGTCGTGTCAGTGCTCGACGCGATGGGGCTTCGCTTGTCAGTCGCCCCGCGCGAGCATGAGCGCGCTGCCTGACGATCAGCCAAAGAGGGCTGTAGGGGATCGGGCTTCCTCAGTTTGATCGGCTGGCGGAACCTTTGCAAGGTTAGGACCTTCTCCTCTCGAACAGTGGAGGTCCAAATGGCAAATCTCGGAAGACTGGCGGTCGCGATGCTCGGCGTTCTGGCCTACCAAAATCGCGACAAAATTGGCGAATTGATCCGCGGGGCGGGAAATCGTAATCCGAACGACCCGCAAGGCGGGATTATAGATCAGCTTTCCAAGGGCGTGTCGGGGACGGCGCTTGGCGATATCCTAGATCGATTCAGAGGTGCGGGGGCCGGCTCAAAGGTCGACTCCTGGGTAGGCACTGGGCCGAACCAACCCATCGAGCCAAATGAGGTGGAAGCGGCAATAGACGAAGACACGCTGACTTCACTCTCGATGCAGACAGGCCTTTCGCGGGAGGAACTCATCAGCAGGATCACCCGGGATTTGCCAGAGGCCGTCAACAAGATGACGCCAAATGGCGAACTGCCCCCCGAGCCAGCCGAAGGCTCCGATCCGACAACACTGCTCGACGACGTTCCCCCAAATAGGCCGCAAGCCAAATCGACCCCAGACGATGTCTAGGATGACGGCCATATCTCAGGAATACCTGCTGAGGCGTACAGACTCAGCCTTTGGGACAACTCGGAGGAGCGTTCAGAGCGCCGAGGCAGCATGCGTCATTGCCGAATTGGATTTGTTGGCGGCCTTGCTCGATTCCCGTTGGTGCATTCCGGGGACCTCAATTCGTTTCGGCCTCGATGCCCTGGTAGGTCTGGTGCCTGTGCTCGGAGATGCGGCGACGGGTATCGTTTCGGCTTATATCGTAATGCGAGCCCGAAGCTGCGGCGCTGGAAAGACGTTGGTCGCCAGAATGCTAGGGAACGTATTGCTGGATACGATTGTAGGAAGCGTCCCTATTCTGGGCTCAATCTTCGACGTGTATTTCAAGGCCAACAATCGCAACATCACGCTGCTTCGCCGCCACCTTGGTAAAGCGGACAATGGCAGCGGCCAGGCGATGCGAACTGCCTGATTGCAGCTCGGTATTCACCCAAGGAACTTTATCGGTTGATCGCACGTTTTGCGGCCGAACCAATTTCGGTTCACGCAAAGGGGAAAAAATGGAAAATCCAGGTGTCGGTTGGATAGCTGCTATCGTGATCGGCGGTATCGCCGGCTGGCTCGCCGAGATGTTCATGAAAAGCAATATGGGCGTGCTGATGAACATTGTTTTGGGGATCGTTGGCGCCATCGTCGCCAACGTCCTTCTCGGGCTGCTGGGCGTATCGTTGGCCGGTTGGCTTGGGTATCTAATCGCAGGCTTCATCGGTGCCTGTATTTTGATTGCGGTTGCCCGCATGATTAGGCGCTGAACAACGATCGACTTTCTGCACATTCTCACTAGTGATTGAGCGCGTGACCTCGGAGGTCACGCGCGCGATTACTCCTAATAGACGCCCTTGATGACCGGCTTGCACACGCATCGACAACTGGGCTCCTCGCCTGGTCGGATGAAGCGCTTTAGCGCTGGGTCGTACCAGCCAGTCGAAATCTTGTAGCGGACCTTCTCGCGACCAGCCTGGACGTGCGAGGGCCGAGGTTCTTTCCCGCCGCCGCTGTGGTGCCACTCGGCTTCGTCTATGCCGAGTTCGAGCTGGCGCGCCGTGTTGAAGGCCGCCGTCGCCTTGTTGTAGCACTGATAATGTCGTTCACCGACTGGCGTGTCTCCAGCCAGTTGTCGACATAGGGTTTCACCATCTGCGACAGCGACAGGCCGCCGAACGAATAGGTCGGCTTCAACCGAGCTGAAGCTCTAGCTAGGACGATTGATGGTCACGAAACCCCGATTGAGAGGAGGAGTGCCACGAGCGCGACAGGCAGAACGGCTGCCAGAGCGCCCTCAAACATTCTCAGTTTGTGATCGTTGAACACTTGGAAACTCGCGCTGTTGAAGTCTTGGTAGAATTCCAAGCACCCTCCTCGCTTTACGCGGCCGATGATGCCCGGCTTGACCCACTGTATCGCCGCCCGCTTCATCCCCTTCGGCGATGAACGGCTGCCGCACGACCAGTCATCTTGGCCCTGAGTTGCTGGCTGTCGTAAGCAATCTGGTTTCCGATCAGTTCAGAGCGCCTCATCCTCAACGATGCCTGTCGTGGGCTCGCGCTCTTCGCCGTCGCCCTCCCCCCGGCCAAGTCCGATCGGTATATCCCCGGCCAGCAGCTTTTCCTTCGACAGCAGCCCGGCGTCCTCGAGCGCCTCGAAATCCGGCAGCTGGCGCAGCGTGTCGAGCCCGAACTGCGACAGGAAAGTTTTCGTCGTTACATAGGTATAGGGCGCGCCCGGCTGCGGACTGCGCGGCCCTGAGGCGATCAGCTCCTGCGCGCGCAGCACGCCGATCAGATCGCGCGACACCTCCTTGCCGAAGAAGGAAGACAGCTCGCCACGGGTAATCGGCTGAAAATAAGCGATGCACATCAGCACCAGCGCCTCCGCCTGCGACAACTCTTTTGTGCCCTGCCCCGCCGCTGTGCCGAACGCGGCATGGATGACGTCGCCAAAAACCTTTTTGGTCCGGTGCTGCCAGCCGCCGGCGACGGCGACCAGCTCGTAGGGGCGCCCGGCGAGCTCGGCGCGGATGTCGTCGATGATCAGCTCAAGATTGCAGTTCTTCCCCACCACCCGCGCGAGGACACTGCGTGTCACCGGTTCGCTGGCGGAAAAAATCACCGCCTCGACGCGGCCCATCCACTCGCGCCAGCGCAGCTCGGCCGGCAGATGTTCCAGCTCGATATCCAGCAAAGCCGGCTGAACGTTTGGCTTCCGGCGGGCAGACGCTTCGCTCATCGCTAGAGCCCGAACAGCCGGAAGCTGGCGCGGCCGGAAAGCTCGCGCACGGTATCCAGCTGTTGCAGCCGGTCGAATAGCCGTCGCGATGCAAAGCGCGACAGGCTTTTGGTCGTTAGCGATCCGGAGACGGCGTCGTCGTCGAGCAGTCTTTGGATCACATCGCCCGCCCCCTTCGCCCTGAGCTTCGGTGCGGCGGCGATGAGCCGCTCCGCGCGACGCGACAGCTCGGCCGCCAGCCGGCACGCGTCCGCCGCCGCCTGAACCAGCGCCAGGCAAAGTGCCCGCTCGAACGCTTCGCCGCCCGGCCGGAGTCTGGTCCCTCCCGCCTCGGCGCGGAAGGCCGGAGCAAAAGCCAGGGCCATGAGCAGCGGCAGCGGCCGCGGCCAGCGCAGGCTGTGCGCCAGCACCAGGTCGGCCAGCCACCAGGCCAAAAGCTCGCAGTCGGGGCGCATGGCGACGACGTGCGCGGCGACGGCCGCGGCAGCGAATGGCGCTGGCCGCTGGGACCGCCCCAATTCATCGATCTCCGTAGAAAGCGCGGCGAGCGCGGAACCGTCCCAGTGGAATCCGAGCATCTCGACGATCTTTTCGAGCCGATCGGCGCTGGCAACGGGCGGCTGCGCTGCCAATTGCCGCCAGCCGCCCAAAATAGCGCCGGCGGGGCCGGGATCGGCGCCGGCCGGGCGCAGGTGCCAGGCGTCGCGCAGGGCGGCCGCGTCCACGGCCCGGCCGGCGAGCCGCATGCTGGCGGCGGCACAGCGAAGCGCCAGCCGATGCCGCCAGGCGCCGGCCCAGGCGGGCTGCGCCCGGGCAAGTGCGTCCAGCGACGCCAAGGCGGCGCCGGCCTGGAAGGCGGCGTCGATCTCGCTGGCGTCACGACCGGACGCGAGCGCCCAGGCCGGTACGGTCGGCGGCGCGGCGAGGCTGGCGGTCGCGGGATCGAGGCGAATCATGCTTTCGAGCGTAAAGCGCCCGTGCGCTTTGCGCTATGATTTTCGCACCGAAACGCACAGCCTGTCGAAACCACAAAATGAATGATAATGTTGCATTATCGTTCGTTACAAGCCATGCTAGCAGAATGGCCCCTATCGTCGACCTGAGCCGCGAAAATCGTCCTGAGGACAGCTCAGTGCCGTCCCACAGCACGACCGCGATCGCCAGCACCTCCCCTCCCTCGCCTCCAGCCGACGACTTGCCTGATATTGTCGATATCGTCATGGAAATGGCGCAGGCACCCTGCGAGCCGCAAAACGCCCCTCCCCTGCCGGCGCACCTGGAAGGGCTCGCCGAGCGCGCGCGCGATTACGTCGAGGCAGCAAGCTCGGCGAACACCCGGCGCGCCTACGCCGCCGATTGGAAGCATTTTTGCGCCTGGGCGCGCCGCCAGCATCTCGATGTGTTGCCGCCCGACCCGCAGGTCGTTGGCCTTTACATCACGGCCTGCGCTTCCGGTAAGGTGACGGGCGACAAGAAGCCGAACGCCGTCTCGACCATCGAGCGACGTCTCTCCTCGATGACCTGGAATTTTTCTCAGCGTGGCCAGCCATTGGACAGGAAGGACCGGCATATCGCCACTGTGCTGGCCGGCATTCGCAACACCCACGCCTCCCCTCCCCGGCAAAAGGAAGCCATTCTGACTGAAGACCTGATTGCCATGCTCGAGACCCTTGACCGTGGAACGTTGCGCGGCCTGCGCGACCGCGCCATGCTCCTGTTGGGTTTCGCCGGCGGCCTGCGGCGTTCTGAAATCGTTGGCCTGGACGTTGCCAGGGACCAAACCCAGGACGGCCGCGGCTGGATCGAGGTTTTGGACAAAGGCGTTCTCGTCGCATTGCGCGGAAAGACCGGCTGGCGCGAGGTCGAGATCGGCCGTGGCTCGTCCGATGCCACATGCCCGGTTGTGGCGGTGCAAACCTGGCTGAAACTGGCGAGGGTCGGCCATGGGCCGTTGTTTCGACGCGTCACCGGAAACGGCAAAGCAGTTGCAGCCGAGCGGCTCAACGACCAGGAAGTGGCGCGGCTGGTCAAACGCACCGCCCTCGCAGCCGGGGTTCGTGGCGACCTGTCCGAAGGCGATCGTGCAGAGAAATTTTCCGGTCATTCCTTGCGCGCCGGTCTTGCCTCATCGGCTGAGGTCGACGAGCGTTACGTTCAAAAGCAGCTTGGCCATACGTCGGCCGAAATGACCCGCCGCTACCAGCGGCGCAGGGACCGGTTTCGCGTCAATCTCACCAGGGCCAGTGGACTGTAGGCCCCCTCCCCTGGCGGATCGGTCTATCGCCAAGACAGCTGATCCCTCGGCAGCCGACCACTGGGGTCGAATACAGCCACCTTGTGCGGGAGATCGGGGCCCCAGTTCCAAAGGACCAGATTGCGATCCTCCATCTCGGCCCCCGGCGCGAAGCTCGGAACCACGATGCCGGCAACATTTCGGGGTTGCAACCGCTCATAGATGGACCAGGACGCTGGACGTTCTCCGTTGCTGAGAGCCGTCGCCCAGGCACAGGCCATCTCTTCGAGCGTCACAGAAAACTCTCCTCTCCGCTCTTCCGTTGTCAGATCCGCGATGTCGTCACAATCGATCTCATAGGAGCAAAGCACGCAGGGATCGATCCGCTGTGCGAAGCCCTGGTTGGCTTCCTTGATCGCTGTCATGATGGTCAGCGCCAGATAGAGCGCCGGCACGCCTCTGGGATTGAATCGAGCCCCTCGGATCGCCGCTCCTTCGCCGGAAGTCGGCTTGAATGCCCAACGTGGATCATGTGCGCGGTAGCAGGTTCCGACGAACCTCACGCAAACCCGCCAACGGCCATGTGATCGAGATAATCACGGACCGCTGCTGCCTTGCCGTCCTTCACCAGCGCCTCAGCGGTGCGTCCCCCAAATGCCGGAAGCGGCTGAGCCCGATACCAGGCCATCGCCTGCTCCTTGCCACCCGCCCATTCCGTCACTCGGCTGATGATCTCGAGCATTTCTCGCAGACGCCCCTGGGTCTTTACCGTGGCGCTACGCTCTGACCGATAAAGCGTCTCGCGTGCAAGACCTGCAGTCTGGGCCAACTGGCCTTTGGACATGCCAAAACCGTCCGCGACCTGCCCAATCGCAATCTTCCCATTCCGGTCCATGTAGGACAAGATGAGAGGTCCATTCTGCTCGGCTATCTTGAGTGCCTGGCCCATGGTGTTCATCCTACCATATCGGGAGTCATATTTCGTGTGCAGAAGATATGGCACTTGTAGACTGTTTTCAAGAACGAACCCGTTCAGTGGCCGCGCCGCAAACCCCGCCGACAGGTGGGAATGTGCCAGGCCACCTCAACAGCACCGGTCACATCCTTACGCCGCTGCCCCGCGATATCTTGCCGCTCATCCGGTCATCCGTGCTGACGCGCCATTGGCTTTCAGCGCCGCCATGAGCATAGGTCCAACAGAAAACTCACCCGCTTTTGCCTTTTCGGTCAGCACGCGCAGATAACCGCCAGCCGAGTTGATATGCTGCGCTCTTTGCAGAATGCAGGCGATCACGATCGCGGCAACTTCCTGGCCCATCACATGGCAAGCCTCCTCATAGGCTGAAGGCGACACGCCAAGGTATCCTCGCACCTGGGTGGCGGTCATCATCAAGTCGCGCCAGCTTCCGATCCCGTTGACGGCATAGTCGGCAATATCGGGACAGGCCCGCAGCACCAGTCCAATCGGGTAGCCTTTCGGCTTCTCGGGGGGGTGGGATGTTGGCTCGGCCTCCGCCCTGCTTTTTTCGAAAGCCGGTTCAAATACAAAAGCGGAGTCTGTGTTTGAATCAGATTGCTGCCGCTCATTATGGGACTCATTGCCGCTAGGATTCTTGGCATTTGTGAAGCTTTCCAGCATCTTGTTGACCGCTTCGTGCAGCTCTACCAGCTCGGCGACGACCCCTTCCAGCTCCGACAGGCCTGCCCGGCGTGGAATTGCGTCCACAATGGCCCGGAACCGCTTCCACAGCGTTCCCCAGTCCCCGGGCACATCCTCCTCGACAGCCGCCTCGATCAGCTTATGGATGTCGCGGCGGTGCAGCGTGATGCGCTCCCGCATCAGTCTGAGCGCCCGACCGTCGGCTCGAACCTGGTCGGCCGCCTGCTGAAACTCCGCTGCCCTGGTGATCAACGGGGCCAGGGAGAAGCCGAAGGCCTCCACCACAGCCCCGCCCGGCCCTTTGCGGGCAAATCTTTTGCCGTTGGCGCTGTCCCTGCGGATGATGAGGCCGCAACTTACCAGTTCCGCCAGGTTCCTGCGCAGCGTGGAATCGGCCATGCCGTGCGCCCGCAGCGATAGCTGAGCGTTGGACGGAAAGACCATCAACCCGTTTTCCTCGCTGATCTGGTCGTCTGGATAAAACGTCAAAAGCCCGCTGAGCACCGCCAGGGCGCGATCGCCGACGCCGACAATCGACTTGCCCTCGCACAGCCACCGATAAACCTGCCATTTCTCGACGACAGACCCCTGAGGTATCTGCCTTGACGCCGTGTTGGCTTTCACCAACGCAAGCGTCATCGGCCGCCGCCCGAAGGGCGTCGTCGCAAACCCACTCTCCATTTCCCTCACCTTTCAATCAGGCAAAAGAAATCTGCTCGCCGAAATGGCGCCACGACTCTTGACAGTGATTCGGGGAAGTGCGATTCTCAGCTTGCTACAGACGAGAAGGGCTTCCGCGACGGCGACGTTCGGGGGCCTTTTTCTTTTGCGGTTTCAGTCTCCTGTTTTCTTGGCTGTTTCCGATTGCCGAAAAGCCTCGAAAAGCTCGTCCAGCCGATCGGTTATGAACGCTCCGAACGGCGAGGCTTCCTTGGCCTTCAGGGCAAGCGTAAACACTTTTCCTGTGTCGGTGATCTTGGCTCGCACGGATCTGTCGTGCGGTGCCCAAGCCTTTTCCTGTGTCTTCGATGCTGCTGGCGCGCGTTTTGCCGGCGCGCTCATGAAGTCGAACAGACGCGCAAATCGTGCGTCACTGCCTGACGTGGCGAACTCTGGACTTGCCACATAGTCGGCCGCCCTGCCCGCGCTATCCGGATGCTCCATGAGCTTGGCGAGCTGCCACCACCTGTCCCGACCAACAGTCTTGGCGGCGCCAATGGCCACAATGACTGGCTCTGGAATGTTGCTGGTAACAGAACGCATCTTCGAGAAGGTCGTGTCATCGAGCGCCAAAGCCGACTTCACCGTGTCGGGCGTGTGGCCGCGCTTGAGAATGCGATCGGCAAACAGGGTCCTTTCGATGAAGGACAAATTGGCCCTTGCGGCGTTCTCTTGCCCCTGGGCAATAACATGATCCTCATCGCCCATCTTCTTGACGACCGCGCGTACTGGCCGTCCCAGCTGGCGGGCAACCTTGACGCGCCGATGCCCGAAGACGGTCTGAAAGCGACCGGAGAGCTCAGGATGAGGCCTGACCAGGATCGGAGAATCTTGTCCTCTTTCCCGAATGGCCGCAAGCAACTCCTGATATGCCTCATCGTCTTCGTCCAGGCGATCCGAAACGAAGGAGGTGTCCACAAATGCCGGATCGAGATCCACGACCGAGCTCTTGGAGAGCTCCTCGAAGGATTGCATGATGGAGCGCGACGCCCCGCGAACGGCATACCCGGATACGTCCTTCGCATCAGCCACTGCCGTCGCAGGGCCCAACACACTGCCGAAAATGTCCCTGCGTGCCATTTAACCGCCTCCAATCGCGGTTAGCGATTTGATTTCAAAGACAAAATTTCCAGTTTTTACTGCCGTAAACTTCGCCGTCATGACCGTCCCCACGCACGATGGATCAGCGTCGCGATTTCAGCATTGACCGCATCGAGGGATTCCAGTGCACGGTCGTAGGTGGAACGGGTAAAGGCCGACTTCTCCACCTCGTAGAGCGTCTGCTTGGTGAGACCCGCGTCCGAAATCGCCGTCGACTTCAACATCGGGTTCTCCAGGATCTGGCCGGCAAGCATGGACTGCATGAAGCCTACCATCTGCGCCTGCGGGATATCCGTCGGCTCGTAGCGTGTGATCAGATATCGAAACCAATCGAGCTCGATTGCCGCACCGGCGGCCTTGATGGTTTTCAATATGCCGCCGAGCATGAGCAGGAACTGGCTCATAGACATCAGGTCGAGCATCTGCGGATGAACTGTAATGAGAACCGACGTCGCCGCCGACATGGCCGTCAACGTCAGGTAGCCAAGCTGGGGCGGGCAATCAACCACGACAACGTCATAGCGATCGTCGACCTCCGTTAACGCCTTCGCCATGCGCGTGAAGAACTGGCGCCCGGCATTTGACGTCTTATCCTGCATGGCGAGGGGCGTGTCGTATTCGTATTCCTGCAATTCGAGATTGGCGGGGATGATATCGAGACCTGGAAAATTCGTCGGAAGGATTACGTCCGCAATCGAGCGGCGTTCGTCATCGTAACGAATCGCCTCATAGAGCGAGAGGTTGTTATCAAGTTCCGGCTGGAAGCCATGCAGGGCCGACAGTGAGGCTTGAGGATCGAGATCGATTGCAAGAACACGGTGGCCGGTCAAGGCCAGATGCTGGGCGAGGTGGGCGGCAGTCGTTGTCTTGCCACTGCCCCCCTTGAAGTTGACGACAGCAACGACCTGGAGCTTGTCGCCGGACTTGCGGTGCGGGACATACTTCTTGACTTCGGTCCTGCCATGCTGGTCCAGGAAATGGCGCAGCTCAAGCATCTGCTGGGCAGTGTAGGACCGGCGTCCCGATGGGATCTGCTCGGGCAGGGGGCCCTTGCCCTCCAGATGAAGGCGCTTCAGATTGTTCTGCGAGACACCAAGATAGTGAGCGACTTCTGCCATCGAAAACGAACGCAGCGTCTTCGCCGCATCGGGGGGAAATTTCTCCATCCGAAGCTGGTTAAGGCGCCGTGATATCTCAGCACCCTGCTCGAGGATTTTCTCATCGAACTCGAAGCTCGGTAGCCGCATGGCGATATTCATTCTCGTCGAAAACCTGAATTGGCGCTTTTTGCGATGAAATTATTCAACAAGCGCCATTAAGCTCCGATTCGGAAAGCCCGGCAAGAAGTTTTAGGTTAACAGAAGGTGAACAGCACTAGCGGGCTTCCTTGCGGCCGATTCCTGCTGTCGTCGGATAATGGCGGGTTGTCGTTCGACTGGAACTCTCCCGCTCATCTGGCTAAACGCCTGGTTTTTCTGACACAAAGAGCAGTCTTTACGGCAGTAAAAACCGCCCCATCAGCGGAGCGGCTTAGGGGAGGGGAGGGCGCTTCCACCCGCTCAAGGCGGTAGGCGGGCTCGCTTTGCCGGCTGAGGCTTGGTCGAAGGCATCAAAAGCAATGGCCGACCTCCTCCATCCTGACGAGACGCAAACGTCCAAAGCTCGGACCGACCCCAATTCGTCTCTAGCGGCCTCAAACGATATTCGCTGACATAGGGTAGGTCAGCGTGCCTCCTGCAGGTGCGTTTGCATGCGGAGGTCAACCGTTACCCGACTGAAAGCCGATCGCTGGAGACCGCAGTTCGCGCACCATCGTTTTGAGCGGTGCGGGCGAGCGCCCGAAACTTCCTTTATCTGCTCGCCAAGGGAGCGTTCGCAACCGACGAGGGTGCCACCCGAGCGTTGATAGCAGACGCTTGGTGATGAAATCCGGCCTGAGGTAGAAACCGAATTTGTCGGCTCGGGAACAACGATACCAAGACCATCATTCCCGGCTCTATGGTGTCACTCTTGGCCCTTGAGGTCGCTGTCGCCGTAGGCTGCCGCGGACACCGTTGAACAGCTGATCTCGGGAAGGGGAGGGGGGCTCATCTTCAAGCGGGGTCGGAGGATTGCCAACGCGCTGTTGGGTGGATTTCATCTCCTGAACGAATTTCATGGAAATCAGCTCATCGACAAGATCCGAACTGGCCTGCTTCATTGCGATTGTAGATGGCATTCATCAGTGAGCCAATGATGACCCGGGCGAGGTCCGGATGGTTCTCGAGTGTGTTGAGTCGACGTTGATGAAGATGTCGATTTTGCCCGCTGCAACCTCGTCGGTCGCAAACTTCTGCCCGAGACGAGCGCGGCGTAGCTCTCGTAGGACAGCCAGTGCGTTTCCCTGGATGCGGCCCCATAGAATGTCTCCGGTGTCATGTTGATGAAGCGGGCGACGTTTTCGCGGACAAATGCGCCTGGCGACGAGTCGCAATCCTGCAATCGGGTCGCAGTTTTGGTTCCGGAACCCATTGCGTCACGCCGCGCAGCAGTGGTTCGACGACGTCGCATGGAGTGGGTGTCGGCTGAACATGACACCGAGCTATCCGCTTGGCCTTCGCCGAATCGAAGCAATTCAGCACGAGCCCAGAGTCGGTGACATCGCCTTATCTGTCCGCCCCGGTCGCAGGCCTCCGAC
Source organism: Mesorhizobium sp. WSM1497 (assembly GCF_001672455.2). Classification (NCBI taxonomy): domain Bacteria; kingdom Pseudomonadati; phylum Pseudomonadota; class Alphaproteobacteria; order Hyphomicrobiales; family Phyllobacteriaceae; genus Mesorhizobium; species Mesorhizobium sp. WSM1497. The sequence goes on from NZ_CP021071.1 coordinate 130,955, forward strand.
CTTGCGGTTGTGCGCGGCTATCTCCCGCGAGGTCTGTGCGCCCGCGGAGCCGGTCCGCTTTGGGAATTCCGAACTTCGCACAATCTATTCCGAGGGTAGGATCATCACAGCCTTCGTCGGCGGTGTGGTTCCTCCGGGCGACGGCTTCCTTCACTCCAGATTCCCAGGTTCATATGACTCACGCTGGACGGGTTCAGGTCGACGGCATTCTCGGCCTTGAAGGCCTATCCTCACTTTCATGCTTGAAGCGCTGCATTCGCTTGGTTTCATCACCGGCGGTGTGGCCGCTGGCGCGATCGGCTGGAGCGGAAATCCGCTCGCCCTTTGGCAGCCCTGGCTTGCCTGGGTCAGGCAGCGCAGCGGGGCGAGGGCACATGTCTGTGCCACTCCCGTGGTCGAGGTCGAGGGCGTGAAGGTTGCGCCGCTGATCTGCTACGAGCAGCCCATCGTCGTCCTTGCCATCCAAGAGGCGGGCCGCGCGAGCCTGGGCATCTCTGTTCGGTCTCTATCCAGCCCAAGTGATCGTTGACAGAGGCGCTCTGGGAGCCTAGCGTATCTGACTGGTATAACAGGTATGCCACATGATCGGCGTTCTGATCAAACCGCGGAAGCTTTCGGAGGAGGTTGCAGCGCACCTCGAGCGGATGATCCGCAGGGGAGAGCTGGCCGAAGCCGACCGGCTCCCATCCGAGCGGGAACTCATGCGGCAGTTCGGGGTCGGGCGCCCTTCAATCCGCGAGGCCCTGCTGCATCTGAGCAAGATGGGGCTTGTCGAGGTGAAATCCGGCGAGCGCGCCCGCGTCACTCGGCCAACCCCCCAATTCGTGATCGACGCCCTCTCGGGGCCGGCGCGCCACATGATTTCGGCCCCTGGCGGGGTTCATGACTTCCAGAGCGCGCGTTTGTTTTTCGAAGTCGGGCTTGCCCGCAACGCCGCCATCAATGCCACGTCAGAGGATATTGAGGGCCTCAAGGAGGCGCTCGAAATCAACCGGCAGTCGATCGGGGACCTGACGCGCTTCGAGCGCACTGATGTGGACTTCCACTACGTGCTGGCTGTGATCACCCGCAATCGTATCTTCACAGCCATTCACGCGGCGTTGGCCGAATGGCTGCTGGAACAGCGGCGCACAACTTTGGCCAAAGGTGAAGACCGAAAGGCCTACGAGGCTCATCGCGAAATCTTTGATGCCGTCGCCGCGCGCGATCCAGACGCCTCCGAAGCGGCTATGCGCAGGCATCTGGAATATGTCTCCAGACGCTATCTTGAAATTGCGGGTGGCAAGGGATGAGCGGCTTCGTGGTCTGGGTCGATTTCCGCCTCAAGCCGGGTGCCCGGGGCAGATTCCGAGAGCTCGTGGACGCCAACGCGACCGCGTCGGTACGCCGCGAAGCCGGCTGCCGCCGCTTTGATGTGACGCAGGCGCGCGGCGAGCCCGACCGGGTCCTGCTCTACGAGATTTACGACAGCGAGGCGGCATTCAAGCTCCACTGCCGGACAGCCCATTTCGAGGAATTCAATTCGCAGAGCGCGCCGCTCGTCGACACCAAGCTGGTGACGATCTGCGACCTTGTTGTCGAAGCTTCGTCTTGAAGAACGCATAGGCGCAATGCGCCCCTTGTGGGCGAACGGGAGGGAAGTTCATGTCGGAGCCAAGTCTCAAGGCGCTAGCGTCTCACAGACGCGTCAAGCTCGGGACCCTTGTCGCCGAGTTCGCGACGCCGGGGATAGGCCACATCCTGAAGTCCGCTGGCTGTGACTTCGCCTTTTTCGATATGGAGCATTCGGGCTTCAGCCTGGAAACGGTCAAGAGCGCGATCCGCTATTTCGAGGCGGCCGACCTGCCGGTTATGGTGCGTGTGCCATCGCAGGACTACCATTTCCTCGCCCGCGCCATGGATATGGGGGCCGAAGGATTAATCGCGCCGATGGTGAGTACCGTCGAGCAGGCGCAGCACATCATCAGTTCCATGAAATACCATCCGGCTGGCGCTCGCGGCGTGGCGCTGCAGATCGCGCATGACCGTTACCGTCCGGGCTCGGTTGCAGATAAGTTCGAGGCGGCCAACCAGCGCTCGGTGTTCATCTGCCTGATCGAGACCGCCGACGGCGTCAAGAACATCGACGGCATTGCGGGATTGGACGGCGTCGATTGTCTGTGGGTCGGTCACTTTGATCTGTCGGTCTCGCTCGGCATTCCCGGCGACTTCGCGCACCCGACCTTCATCGCCGCGATGGCCAAAATCGTTTCCGCCGCCAAAAGGCACAACAAGTCGCTCGGGCGCCTGGTGCCCAACGTCCAGCAGGGCCACGAGTTCTACGCACAAGGCTTCGACTTCATTTGTTATTCGGGCGACGTCTGGATACTGCACGACGCGATCGCCGACGCGGTCTCCAAAATCCGGGCCGGGTGCCAGTAAGAACGGAGGAGAGAATGGGCGACCTAAAGTTCAAGGTGGCGCTTTCCGGTGATTTCCGCATGCCGGACGGCTCGCTGACCTATCCCGACTTTGACCTGGAGCCTCTGCGCAAGGCGCCAGGCCTCGAGATGACATTCCTGGAATCGAATAACCCGCTTCGCGCCGACCAGCTTGAGGACTTCGATGCGCTGATCCTTCTCACTCATCGCTTCGTTTCCACGAGTGTCCCCAAGAGCGGTCGGCTGGCCGTCGTTGCCCGATTCGGCGTCGGCTACGATACTGTCGACGTCGAGGCCTGCACTGCCGCCGGCATCGCTCTGGTCATCACGCCCGATGGGGTAAGACGGCCGGTCGCCGTATCCGTCATCACCTTTATGTTGGCACTCACCGGCAAGCTGTTCACGAAGGACGCCCTCACCCGTAAGGGACCTCATGGCTTCCAGGAGCGCTCCCAACATATGGGTGTCGGGCTCGTGGGGCGTACGCTGGGGTCGCTCGGCATCGGCAACATAGGCGCCGAAGTTTTTCGCCTGGCAAAGCCCTTCGATATGAGGTTCATCGCCCATGACCCATTTGCAGACAAGAAGGTCGCTGCCGAACTAGGCGTGGAGCTGGTCGGACTGGAAGATCTGTTTCGTCGCGCCGACGTGCTGTCGGTAAGTTGCCCGCTGACGCCTGACACGCGCCATCTCGTCAATGCCGAGCGGCTCGCCCTGATGAAGCCTACTGCATACCTGATCAATACAGCGCGCGGCCCGATCGTCGACCAGAAGGCATTGGCACAAGCCCTGCGGGAGCGTCGTATCGCCGGCGCCGGTCTCGACGTGCTGGAGCAGGAGCCGCCGGATGCTGACGATGCAATCCTCAAACTCGACAACGTCATCCTTGCGCCGCACGCATTGTGCTGGACCGACCAGTGCTTTGCCGGCAACGGCGCTGCAGACGTCAAAGCGGTAATCGAGGTTCAACATGGTCGCGAGCCGCGCGGTGTGGTCAATCGCGAGGTGCTTTCGAGCGAGCGGTGGAAGGATAGGCTGGCCGTTTTCGCGGGCCGCTTCGGAAGCTAGGAGTGCGAGAATTTGGCGCGCCGCCGCGGCCATTGCGGGGGCCTTACGGGAGGAATGCTCGACCGCCGCGCCTGCGGACGAGTGAGCAAATGAGAAACGGGAGGACCAAGCACTATGAACGATCGTGAAAAACGTGACTTTCAGGCCGGTCTCGAAGCAGAGGTCGACGCCTTCATGCGTGGCGAAACGACCCGCCGGAATTTCATAACCCGCTTCGGCCAGATGACCGGTATGTTGGCAGCGTCTGCACCCATTTTGGGTATGATGACCGATTGGGCGCTGGCGCAGCAGAAGCTCGAACTGGCCGACGCCACGTCGCCGCTGGGACAGGCGCAGGCCGCTGCGCTGAAAGCATCTAAGGAAGGACCGGCGGAGGGCTCCGCCTTCCGCGCGGTCGAGGCGGCCAAGGCGCATGCGGGCGTCACGATCAACATGACCTACGAGGCAGGCCTGCAGGCGCTCGATCCACGCAATTTCAGTGGGCCGATGTGGGAGCAGCTTACGGGCATGAAGTCGAATGTGGTCGAACTGTCGAATCCCGATCAATACTCCAAGGCGGTCGCCGAGCACATTGCCGGCTCAGGCGCCTATGACGTGCTCGACATCTCGCCAGCCTGGACACCGTCGCTCGCCGATGGCGGCGTCATCGCACCTCTCGACGACTATATCGCCAAATATATGAACCCTGCAGACCTCGAGGACTATCATCCTCTCTACAAGGCGCTGCCGACCTACAAGGGAAAGATCTGGGGCTTCTTCGACGACGGCGACATGTTCGCTCTCTACTACCGCAAGGACATCTTCGAGGATCCGAAGATGATGGAGGCCTACCAGACCAAGTTCAACGCGAAGCTCGGACCACCGAAGACCTGGGAGGAATATGCTCAGATCGCCCAATTCATCACCGACCAGATGGCACCGAAGGTTTATGGTGCAGGCCACTTCCGCAAGGCGGGCAGCCCGGGCAATCAGTTCGACTTTCTGCAGCAGTACCGTGCCAATGGCGGGAAACTGTTCGGCGACGACATGAAGGCCGGCTTGGTGTCGGATGCGGGCGTCAAGACGCTGACGAACATGCTCGCGGCCAACAAGGCCTCGATCCCCGGTAACAACGAGCTCGACGCCGTCTCCCTTTGGGCGGCATTCCTGACGGGGAAGGTTGCGATGATCTATTCCTGGCCTCCAAGCGGCCGGATGGCGGCGAACTATTCGCAATCCGCCACGGCGATCAACTTCATTCCCCAGTCGCAGATCGCTGGCAAGGTTGGCTATGCCGTCGTGCCGGGCAATCCGGAACATGCCACCGGCTACAACAAGGCGCTGTCGGCGGATTCGCCCAATCCGGAGGCGGCGTATCTGTTCATGCAGTGGGCCTGCTCGCCTCCCGTCTCACTGGCGCGCTGCATGTTGCCCTATGCGCTGCGCGACCCATACCGCATTTCGCATTTCAAGTCGGAGCTCTATGGAGCACTGTTCCCGAGCGCCAAGGAGTACCTGGCCAACCTCAACAACTCGGCGAATGTCGGCCTGCTCGACCCGATCATGCCAGGTGCGCAGGACTATTTCTTGAGCATCGACCGCATGTGCACCGCAGTGTGGGCTGGTGCGGATCCGAAAGCATCGCTGGAAACGGCGGCCGCCGAGTGGAACGAGACGACCGATCGGCTCGGGATGGAGTCGCAAAAGGCATTCTACACCGAGTTCCTGAAACTGCCCGGCGCCACCGCTGACAACACAGTGGAGAAGCTTGGCATGGCAGTCACCCTCTGAGACTCGCCTGGAGGGGAGCCGGGTTTCTAGCACCAGACCGGTGTTGCGGGCGCTTCGCTCGCAACACCCTGGCTCAACCGCGTGGCGATCTTTGGAATAAATCGATGCCGCACACCACCACGATCAGTCGCATGACGACCACCGGCGCCCCGCCTCGGCTTTCGACCCTCGCACAGTGGGCGGACCGCCACTTCAAATGGCTTCTGGTCGCGCCCGCGGTGCTGTTGATACTGGCGCTGTCGATCTATCCGCTGCTGTTCTCACTGGTCGTGTCCTTCATCAACTACGATTTCCAGGTGCCAGGCCACGCCTTTGTCGGCTTGAAAAACTTCGAGCGGGTGGTGTTCGATCCCGTGGCACGGTGGTCGCTCTTGCTGACGGCCTGCCTGTCGAGCATCAGCGTCGCCATCGAATTCGTGCTGGGCCTTCTGGTGGCGCTCACCATGGTGCGCAGCTTTCCGGGGCGCGGTGTCGTCATGTCGATCCTGATCGTGCCGCTTTTCATCAGCCCGGTGATAGTCGGCCAAGCGTGGACGCTGCTGCTTCAGCGGCCTTTCGGGCCAACCAACTACATCCTGACGCAACTGTTGGGGCAGGAGGTGACGATCGGCTGGATGACCGAGCGCCCATGGCTTTATGTCTCGCTGATCATCGCTGATGTCTGGCAGTGGACTCCGTTCATGTTTGTCGTCCTGCTCGCCGGGCTTACCGCAATCCCTCCGAACCTCTACGAGGCGGCGGAACTCGACGGCGTCAATGCCTGGCAGGCCTTCTGGGCGATCACGCTGCCGCATCTCGGGTCTATGATGCTGCTGGCGTTGACCTTCCGCCTGCTTGACGCCATCCGAATGTTCGATACCATTTTTATCATGACCGGCGGCGGCCCGGGTACGCAAACCTACACGGCTTCCTACTATCTCTACACGGTCGGCTTCACCCAGTTTCATCTGTCGCAGGCGACGGCCGGAAGCTGGCTATTCCTGATTTTCACCGCGCTGGTAGTGACGCTGCTGGTGCGGCGGCTCTTGAAGGTGGAGCCGGTCTGATGGCCGCCGTCGCGCCCGCCCGCCGCAGGAAACGCCGGTCGGTGCCGATCGGTCGCATGCTGCTGCTCGGCTTCTTCCTCGTGTTCGTGCTGTGGCCCCTCTACTGGATGTTCAACACCTCGATCAAGCCGAGCGACGACTACCTCACCGTGCCGCCCGTCTGGTTCCCTGCCGAGCCGACCCTTGTACACTACAAAGCTGCGCTGTTCGCTTATCGCGGCCTCGACGGGCTCATCAACAGTCTGATCATTTCGCTGTCGGCCACCGTGCTTTCAGCGTTGTTGGGCACGCTGATGGCTTATAGTCTGGCGCGCTACAACACGGGCGGCCAGTACCTGTCTTTCTGGGTGCTGTCACAGCGCTTCCTGCCACCAATCGGCATCGTCCTGCCGGTATTCCTTATCTATCGTGGCGTCGGGCTGTACGACACCCATATTGGTCTGATCATCGCCTACACGGTCTTCACGCTGCCGGTGTCGGTGTGGATGATGTTCGCGTATTTCCGCGGCATGCCGAAGTCGATGGAGGAGGCGGCCCTGGTCGATGGCTGCACGCGTTGGGAGGCGTTCTGGCGCGTTGCCGTGCCGCTTGCCGCCCCGGGCATCGTCGCGGCGGCCGTCTTCGCTTTCATCGCTTGCTGGACGGAGTTCTTCTTCGCGCTCATTTTGACCAGTCGAACTGCGTTCACGCTGCCAACCGTATTCCGCTCCTTCATCGGCTTCCAGGGCGCGCAATATGGTGAAGCGGCGGCCCTGGCCATTGTTTCCCTCGTGCCATCCATCGCTCTGGGAGTCCTTGCTCAACGACATCTCGTGCGCGGGCTGACGCTCGGCGCCGTTCGCGGATAGAAAGAGGCAGGCATGGCTGAAGTCAGGATCACCGGCTTGCACAAGCGCTACGGCGCCTTCCATGCGGTGCGCGGCATTGACCTCCACATTCGCGACGGTGAGTTCACCGTTCTGGTCGGCCCCTCCGGATGCGGCAAGAGTACCCTTTTGAGGACGATTGCAGGACTGGAGGAGAGTTCGCAAGGCACGATCGAGATTGGCGGCGAGGTGGTCAATGACTTGCGGCCGCGCGATCGTGACGTGGCGATGGTGTTTCAAGACTATGCGCTCTATCCACATATGAGCGTGGCGAAGAACATCGGCTTCGGTCTCAAGGCGCGCAAGATGCCGAAGCCCGAAAAAGAGGCGCGCGTTGCCGAGGCTGCGCGTATGCTCGGCATCATCCCCTTGCTCGGGCGATTTCCACGCCAGTTATCCGGTGGGCAGCGTCAGCGCGTCGCCATCGGCCGCGCCATAGTCCGCAACCCCCGCATCTTTCTGTTCGACGAGCCGCTGTCCAATCTGGATGCCCAGCTTCGCGACGAAATGCGCGGCGAGATCAAGCGCCTTCACCAGGACATCGCCACGACGATGATCTACGTCACCCATGACCAGATCGAGGCGATGACACTGGCTGACCGCATCGTGCTGATGCGCGACGGGTTGATCGAGCAGCAGGGCGCGCCACTCGAACTGTTCGAGCGCCCCGCCTCGATCTTCGTCGCGGGCTTTCTCGGTTCCCCACGCATGAGCTTCCTGCCGGGCACGCTGGCTTTGGACGGGAGCGCCGCCGCCATCCGGCTGGCCGATGGTCTGCTGCCGATCGCCCCCGGGCGGACTCTAAATGGCGCTATAGATGGGCAGTCGGTGCTGCTCGGGCTGCGCCCGGAACATCTGACACGCGCGCACGCTGCTACCCCCGAGCCGGGCACGCTGCGCTATGATGCAACCATCGACCTGCTGCAGCCGACTGGCTCGCGCAGCTATGCGACCTTCCGCCTTGCCGGCGCGCCAGTGGTGGCGGAGCTTCAGGCGCACGACGTCAGCCGTCCCGGCGAGAGACTGCCGATCGACATCAACATGAACCGGGCGTCGATTTTTGACGCTGCGACGGAGCAAGCAATTTGACCTTGGCAGCATCTCGAGCCATCCGCTTGTGTGGAACCGAACAGGTCGAGCCACCCTTGCGCACACTTCGCGCGGGACCGTTGTCGGTCGACTTCGACAATGGGGCGTTACGCTACATCCGCCTTGACGGAATTGAGATCCTGCGCGGAATCTCGTTCCTTGTGCGGGACGAAAATTGGGGAACCGCTACAGCCGTTCTCGATGATCTCCACATCGATGAAGGGCTGGATGTGTTCAGCATCGCATACCGTGCAACATGTTCCGCAACATCCGGTCGCCTGGTTTATCAGGTACGGATCTCGGGCAGTAGTGATGGTGCGCTGGCTTTTGCGGCCGAGGCAGAGCCCGAGACTGACCTTTTGACGAATCGGACCGGCTTCATCGTCCTTCATCCGATCGAAGCCTTGGCGGGCAAGCCGGTAAAGGTGCTGCATGAGGATGGTCATGATGAGCTATCGCTCTTTCCGGACCACATCGACCCTAAATGTCCGTTCACCGATATCCGGGCGTTGTCGCATGAGATCGCGCCTGGGATCTGGGCCACATGCACCATGGACGGTGATGCCTTCGAGATGGAGGATCAACGCAATTGGTCTGACGCTTCCTATAAAACCTATGTCCGCCCTCTGCGTCGCCCGTGGCCTTACCGACTGCCCAAGGGCCAGAAATTCACCCAGGTCGTCCGGCTTCACGTGTCAGGAACGCTTCGTGCCGGGGCGTCTGAAAACCGCAATCCACTCATCAACCTGACGATCGGCAGACCCGTCGGCCAAGTGCCTCGCGTTGGCGTCGGCGTTGCTGGCGACGAGGCAAGGCACGCGCTTGAATCCCCCGAGCTTCTACGACGAATGGCTCCGCAGTGGATGGTCTGCCAAGTCGATCTCCGATTCGGACACGGCCATGATGAACTCGAAAGCTACGCCGCGCTTGCACGGCTGACCGGCGCAGGCGTGGTCCTCGAGATCATCACCAAGGGCACGCTCGACCCATTCGGCGAATTGGCGCCCGTCGCTGATGCGGTCCATACAATCGGCCTCAAACTGGAAGCTGTCTCCGTCTTTCCGGCGCAGGACATGAAATCCGTTCAGCCGGGAGCACCGCGGCCGGTCATGCCCAGCTTCCACGAATGCTACTCCGCCGCTCGCCGGGCTTTCCCGGGGATCGGGCTGGGCGGAGGCATGGCCGCTTACTTCACCGAACTCAATCGCAAGCGTCCGCCAGCCGAAGCGCTCGACTACGTGACCTTCACCACCTGTCCAAGCGTGCACGCGGCGGATGATATTTCGGTGATGGAAACGCTTCAGGCTATCCCTCATCAGATACGCTCGGCACATGCTTTCACGGGCGACCGCGTGCCGCTGCGCATAGGTCCCAGTCAGCTCGGCTGCCGCGAGAACCCCTACGGAAAGGGCACCGCGCCGAACAAAGCGAACGCCCGCATATGTCTGAGCCGCATCGATCCGCGGCAGCGCGGGCTGTTCAATGCGGCATGGACGCTCGGCTATTTCGCGGCCTGCGCTCGCGAAGGGGTCGAGGCCGTCGCGGTAGGGGACTTCACCGGCCCCTTTGGCCATATCCACAGGAAGGCTGATTTCGTCCAACCATGGTATGACCAGCAGGACGGCCGAACGGTCTATCCCGCTTTCCATGTCATGGCGGGTCTCTCAAGGCTCGGCGGAGCCACCCTGCTGTCCGTAGGAACTTCCGGCGCTGACGCCATTGCGACGATCGCAGCTGAAAAAGATTGGCGCGTGACACTGTGGGTCGCCAACCTCACCTCCAAGGCGCAATCTGTGAAACTTCCGGATGCGCCGAGCAGTGCCCGTATAGCTCTTCTTGGCGCCGAGCAGTTCGAACGGGCGGCAACCGATCCCAACTTCATGGAAAGTACCGCAAGACCGCTGGATGACCAATTCATCTCGCTTGACGCTTACGCCGTCGCGCGAGTTGATCTCGACCTACCATTTTCGACCTAGAGCCCGATGTGCGCTGAGGTTGAGAGTTGAGCCCAGCGTCATGCGCAGCCGCATCAATCGCTCTGGCCCGAAGCGGGTGACACAGATCGTCAGGCGTCACTGGCCAGGGGAGTGTCGACGCACCTTGTCCCAGGCCGCCAAGATTCGCTGCTTGCATCCGCGTGCGGCATCGTCGACCGTCGGGAATCACATAGACGCATTTTCATGCGGTCGCCCGCCTTGATCCGCCGTCGAGGAGTTCCTGAAGGTCCTCTTTTGGCACCGGTCTTGAAAGCAAAAAGCCTTGTAGCTGGTCGCAGCCGAGCTTGCGCAGATAATTGCACTGGCTCTCGGTCTCGACCCCTTCCGCTGTGGTGCTGAGGCCAGTCGCGCGAGCCAGGTCGATAATCGCCTGAACGATGGCCTCGTCACCGTTCGAGCCGCCAAAGCCCTGCACGAAGCTTCGGTCGATCTTGATCCTGTCCACTTCCAGGCTCTGCAGTCGGCCCAATGAGGAAAATCCCGTACCGAAATCGTCAAGCGCAAAGCGCACCCCGACACTGCGCAACGCTGCCATGTTCTGCTGGCATTCGGTGGGGCGCTCGGAGAGCGTGCTTTCCGTAACCTCCAGCTCGAGCCGCCGTGGATCCATTTGCGTTTCCAACAAGATGCTCGTCACTTTCATGGCAAAGCTCGGATTGTTCAGCTGCAACCCCGATACGTTCACTGCCAGGGTCTCGATCGGCCAATGCACCGCGTCAAGGCAGGCCTGGCGCAGAACCAGCTCGCCTAGAACTTCAATGAGCCCCGTTTCCTCTGCCAATGGTACGAACAAGTCAGGGGCGACCCAACCACGCTCTGCGTGCGACCAGCGCGCGAGGGCTTCGACGCCCGTCATCCTGTTGGTGTCGGCGGTGTAAAGCGGCTGATAATGCACCCGGATGTGGCCGGGCGTTTGCAGCGCCTTGCGCAGGTCCTGTTCGAGACCCTTACGCTTTGCCAGCGTCTGGTCCATCTCGGGTTCAAACAGAGCATAGCCGCTGCGACCGCCGGCTTTGGCGTGATACAGGGCGAGGTCGGCTTTCCGCACCAACTCGACCTGGTCCACCCCGTCCCTGGGAGCAAGAGCTACGCCGACGCTCACCCCGACAAAAACCTGAACTCCGGCGACCTCGAACGGCCGGCGCGCGGACTCGATCAAGTGCTCGCACAATGTTTTGACCTCATTCTCGCCTGCGACCGCGCGCTGGATGATAATGAATTCGTCACCGCCCAGGCGCGCCACCGTGTCCAACTCCAGGGTCAGCCGCCTCAGCCGGTCTGCGAACTCCCTGAGCAACTCGTCACCGGCAGGGTGGCCAAAGCTGTCATTGACCTGCTTGAACCGGTCGAGGTCAAGATAGAGGATCGCGAGCTGCTCGCCCGTCGCGGGCAGCAGTGTCAGCGCATCAGCCAAACGACTGTTGAAATGGCCGCGACTGTGCAGCCCTGTAAGCAGGTCGTAGTGGGCCAGGTGATAGATGTGATTCTCGGTCTCAATCAGCCTCAAAGTCCGCCGGCGCAAAGCGGCCAGAGCTACAATAATTCCGCCAAGTACCAGTCCGAACACCGCCACGAGTGTTGGCACCAGTTGAAAAAGGACAAACGCCCCGGGCCGATATGGCTGCCACACAAAGAAGCCGACAGTCGAACCAGAGCGACCGACGAGGGGATAGGACGCCTCTTCAGAGCTAAGCATGTTTGACCAGGAGAAGTGTGCGTCGTCGAGCAGATAGTCTTGGCGCAAGGAGGCAAGCAGACTGCCGTCCAGATAGCGAACGGCAACGTGTAGGAATTCCTGACCTGGTACTTGTGCAATGTGGCCGCTGTCGGAAACGACTGGCTTGATGCTGACAATGGCAGGATGGCCGGAGATGACGACCATGTCGGAAGCACCTATCGTGAGCACCTGCTCGGTGACGCCGTCGGTGTCCCCCTGTTTCAGCCTCGCCCTGAGGTTCTCCACGAGAGGCGCAGTGGTCGGGCGTATGGATTGATAGCTCGCCGGATCCACCGCCGATCCATCGGCGAATGCGTAGACTGGCGCGTCCTTCGGATCGAGAATGTAGACCTCATCGTGGCCGAAATACGTGTGCATCCAGGTGCCGAGATTGGTGTCGACCCATTTGGCATCCTGGCTCCGCAGGGCGCTGACCGCGTCGTCCCAGACGGTGACGCTCTCCTGATCGTGGGCTATTCCGCTCTCCAGCTTGGATATGATCAAGGCGACCAAGCTTTTCTGCCGCGACACGGCAACACCATCGGACTGGGTCGCCGACCACAGCAAAAGGCCTGTGGTGAGGGTCGCAACAAGCAGCGTCACGACAATGATGGGCAAAGCCGTTCGCTTGAAAAAAAGGCGACGTGTTGGTTCGCCGAAATGCCGGAGCAGCGTCATGAGGCTGCTTTACGCTAAGAAAACTGCTGGACCGTTAAAGGCGCGGCATCAGGCAAGCTGCACGTTTGAAAAGGCCAGTTCGATAGCCCGGCGTTGAACTGCCAAGGAACAAATTCGCCGCGCGCGCGTTCGAGAGCGGCCTTTGCGGGGACTGAACACGAATGCTACTCGCTTTGGGGAACGCGCTCTCGACGACGGTTATGGCCGGCAGAAGTGGGGGTGCGGAAATTTTCGGCGTGGTCGATCTCAGCACTAAAGCCGAGGTAAGGATCAACGCGATGAATTTGGGAATGGCAATTCAGTTCGTGGCCAATGCCTCGGTGCTCGGTTACGATGTCCGTTCGGCGATGGTCTTCTACGGCGAACCGGGAACGCCAAGCCTCAGGGCAAATGACTGCGATCGATTGTGGGCGCAATTTGGTGCCGCGCTCCTTCGCCCATAACGCCGGACGCTTTTGGCTATCTTCAGCTGTCTGGAGCTAACAGCCCATGCCGCGCCACCGGACCGTCGGATCATGAGATCTGAGAGACCTGACGAGAAATTTGCTTTCGGTCACTTCACCGGCACGCAGAGCCGGTCGGGCACTTTGGGGACAAGGGTGGCGGTGGGTTTGCCGATGCAAGTGCAGTGTGCTCGAGCCAATTCGGCGGCTGGGCGCCGGTTGAACCGCTCGGCCTGCCTGCCTTACCGCGCGAGGCATGACCTTACCCCACGGCCAACCATTTGCGCGATTGGGCAAACGCCGTGAAGGCCTTGGCGTCCATTGGGCGGCCAAAAACATAGCCCTGCAGAATATCGCAACCAAGCTCCTTCAGGATGCGCGCGTGATCATTCGTCTCGACACCCTCGGCAATGACTTCGATGCCGAGCGATTTGCCGATCTCAATGATCGACGAGACCAGCTGACGCTGCGGGATCGACTGGGTGACGGGCGTGATCAGTTGGCGGTCGATCTTGAGCCGGCGCGGCTGCAGCTTGAGCAGGGACACGATCGAGGCATGGCCGGTGCCGAAGTCATCGATTTCGATGTCGATGCCGAGTTCCTTAATGTGCTCCAGGTTCCAGGTGACCAGGTCGTCATTCTCATCGAGGAAGATGGACTCAACCAGCTCAAACGACACCGTGCCCTTCCTGATGGCAAGCTTGCGCAAGCCATCGATCAGATCCTTGTCCTCCAACCGCTTGGCGGAGACATTGACCGAGACGTGCGGGATCTTGAGACCGCTGTTCGACCATTGGTCGAAATTCTCAAGCGCCTGTTCCAGGACAGCGCGATCGATGATTGCCACGACGTTGAGTTCTTCGGCCACTTTGAGATAGCTTTGTGGGGCCAGGATGCCGCGTTCGGGATGCTTCCAACGCGACAACGCCTCGACCCCGACGATCTCAAGTGTCCTGGCGTCGAACTGCGGCTGATAGTATGTTGTGAATTCGGCGCGCTCCAACCCGCCCAGGATTTCGTCGGCAATTTGCTTGGTCCGCACGATCTCGCTTTGCAGCTCTTCGTCAAAGAATTCGTGTCGGTTGCGACCGCTTCCTTTCGCCCGGTAAAGAGCGAGGTCGGCGTTGACGAGCAGTTGCTTGGCGTCGGTTCCGGCGGCAATTCCGATGCTCACCCCGAACCGGCACGGGTTGCCCTGAAAATCGACCGGTCGGCGCATCTGCGTGATGATGCGGTCGCCGAGCGCGGAAAGTTGCTTGTCATCACGTCCATGGCTCACCACGACGAACTCGTCACCGCCGATGCGTGCAACAAAATCACCGGGACCCGTGTTGACCTTGATGACCTTGGAGGCGTGCACCAGCATGGCGTCACCGGCTGCGTGGCCGAGTGTATCGTTGATCTGCTTGAAGCGGTCGAGGTCCAGATGCAGCAGCGCTGTGCGGGTCCCCGTTACGCTTTTTTCGGCAAGCAACTCATCGAGATAGCGGCGGTTGGGCAGGCCGGTCAGCGGGTCGTGCAGCGCAACATGCTCTACATGCGCCTTTGCGACCTTGAGTTCGGCATTTTTCGATTCCGACAGCTGGCGCTCTCGAATGAGCGTCTCATTGAGCAGCACGTCGCTGGTGACGTCCCACTCGGCGCCGATCATCTTCGGCGTGCCGCCGATGTCCTGGAAGAAGGCTGCGCGCGTGCGCACGTGGCGCGTGGTACCGTCCGCTAGCAGGACTCGATATTGCGAAGAATACGGTCCCTCCCTCTCGGCGGCCGCGTCGAACTCCTGGCGCGCCCTGTCAAAATCTTCGGGATGAATGGCCATCGCCCAGTCTTCATAACCGCGCGGTTTGCCATCGGCTGGCTTGCCGTAGATCTGGTTGACGCGGTCGTCCCATAGCAGTTCTTTTGTGGCCAGGTCGTGCTCCCACACGCCAATTCCAGAAGCTTCCAGGGCCAACTCAAGGCGGCCAGACAGACGTCTGAGCTCGGCATAGTTTTTCTGTCGTTCGCCGAACAGTCGCCCGGCCACCAGGATCGGCAGCACCACCAGCGCGCCGGCAAAGGCTATGAGCCCCCGCAACATCCACGCATTGTTCGGAATGGCCGGCCAGCCTCCCTTCGGTATAGCCGAAATCAGCCAGGAGCCCGAAGGCAGTTGCACATCGGCCGACACCGGCTTGCCGGCGAGGACATTGTCTCCCCCGAAGAATTTTTTGCCGCCACCGCCAAGCGCGTCGGTCCCCGTCAGGGCGACATCAATATCAATCCCGGGGTCATTCAAGCCGCTCGCCGCGTAAAGCTGATCGACATCGATGACAGCGGAGAGGATGCCCCAGAATCGGCTGCCGCCGCCCGCCGTCGGCACAAAGACGGGAATGCGCCCGACAAAGCCCCGCCCTCCCTGGGCCAGGTCGACGGGGCCTGCCAACACAAGAACGCCGAGGTCTCGCGCGCGAAGCGCCGCCGTCCGTTGCGCCTCGCTCTTGCGGTAATCGAGCCCGATCGCCTTCTGGTTGCCTTCCATCGGGTACATCAGCGAGATGACGAGATCGGGCGCACCGGCGATGTTGCGCAGTTGCGATCTCTGTCGGAACAGGTTGCTTGCCAGGGACGCAAATCTCTGCTGTCCCATGTACGGCTCTGTAACTATGGCCGAGACGAGGCCCTGAACAAGCTGGAGATTACCGTTTACATTGCCTTCGAGCTTGGCCCTTATGATGTTGACCTTGGCCTGGACTTCGGCGCGCGCGAGTTGATCGGACACTTTCGTGTTCTGCAAGTCCGCAAGGACCGCGCAGATCACAAGCACGGCCAACGCAATTGCCGCCGGCAAGTTGGCGGTCGAAAAAACCGCCTTTCTTGCACCATCAAAGTCAAAATCCGTTCTGCCCGACCGGCTCAATTGCGTTTCCTTGACAAAAAGCCCATCGGCCAACGTAGGATGAACTGTTTAAATTTGGACTTCCAATCTGCATAAAAGCTTCTGGTCTGTGCCACCAAGTTTCGAAAGGCTGCGCTTGGGCGCTGCGCGTAGTACCGTTGGGCCTGTGCCGGCCAGTCCTGCTGCGCCGAACAGCAGGGTCGTCCTGCTCGGGCGGAAGAAGGGTAGGGAAAGCGAGACGGACAGCCTGGGAGAGGGGAGGGGCGAGATCGACATCAGGAAGATGGATTAGCCTACTACATGCTGTCATCGCTGGTTCGCACCGGGTCATCCGTCCATCTTCTGCTATGATCCCGACGCCGTGACGTTCGTCACGGCTCTTACCCACAGCCCTGACGCATCCTGGCCAGTGAGCTCTAAATTGGCCGCGCTTAACGATCCGGCTCGAACCAACTTGTCGTGCTGCGGCAAGGGTGCGTTACCCTGATCCATTCGCCGATGTCAGGCTCTTCGGCGTACGGGATGGTTACTGGTCCCCACGTCTTCGCAGCTTCAACAACATTTTCGGCCTGAACCTCGGCACGTTCCACAGCTTTGCCGTCGCGTATCAGCTCGACGGTGAAACTCTGCATAGATCGCACTCCTGTCGCGCAATCATATCCCAACCTCTACCCGAAAGGAAAAATCTGTTTTTTCGAAAGGAAATAGCTTCCCAAGGTCCTCGCGGCACAAAGCAGCTATTCGCAACAAAAGGGGCCCGGTGGCCCAACGATGAAACGCATTTTGCTTTTCTTGTGCGGCGAAAGCATGATGGAGCGGGTGGCTAACAGCCGATAAATTTTGCCAACACATTGATTTCAAATCATAATTTCATGTTCCATAATGTATGTTATGCGACTTCTGGATGTAGCAGTTATATAGAGATGCGACACTTGAGCAATTTAGAGATGCGACAGTCCCCGACTTTCACAGCTCATGCTCTGGCCAACTCGAAGCTGGAAAGGAAGGCTGACGACTTCACACTGCCTGGCGTGAGACCGGGCGTATTGCGGAGCCGGCATGCCTTTGATCACCTTGTCGCAAAAGAGAGCTGCATCGTCTTGAAGCCATCCAGAAAATCCGCGACCGGCGGCTGAGCGTCCAGGCGGCGGAGCTTCTTCATCTCAGCCGCAGTCAGGTTCACCGGCTGTTGCAAGCCTATGACCAGGACGGCGCCGGCGGGCTGGTGTCGAAGGAGCGCGGCCGACCGAGCAATCGGCGCCATGATGAGGAGCCGCCGCCGCCGGCCGCGCCACCATACAGCGTTTCGGTCGCTTAGGTGTTGAATGCTATCCCCTGCTTGGGATGCAGCTCCAGGTCAAGAACTGCGGACTGTGACATTGACCACGGGGACCAGCGGCAACGGTTCGCCGTCTTTGCCGGTGAGTTCCGATTCGAACTTCTGGGTGCGGATGATTTCCTCGACCTGGCTGGTGAAATCGTCATGGCGCGCATCTTCGCCACGTTCTCTATCTTCACCTCGCCCTGATACGCAAAGGGCTTGGCCTCATAGAGCGGGTGCGCGTCGACCCATTCGAAGTACTCGCAACATGCCGTCCACAGCTTCTCTGGATCGATGATGATCGGGCTGCGGCCGTGTGAGCTACGGGCCTTCCAAAATTGGTTTCCTGCGGGTGCGGGCATTTGCGAAATTTCGACGCTTTTACAAAGTTAACCAGCGGCCGGATTCGTACGGTTTTGTGACTTGCTGGATTGCCGATCACATGGTTTTTTTCCCACATCGTTGTGTGGGAGTGCGGGCGTGGGCGACGATCAGAAGGACGGTGTTCGGGTAGAACACATAGACGGCCAATGGGCGGTGCAGATCATCGAGGATGGCGTGACCACCCAACAGCTTTCCGACAACGAGGAATTTGCGAGGAGTTTCGCAGCCGGTCAAATCATCCGGCTCAACCTTAACCGGTCCGGCCAAAGCCAAAGCGGCCATGAGGTGGATGGCCCGCGAAACCATTCGTAAACCATGCCAACACGGTAAATATTTTATGTCGAACCGATCCGGTTGCAGGAGGTTTTGGGCGGGTCTGCAACAAAGAGGCCCAGCCAATCCCTGCACCGCTTACCCATCTCGCCCGCCCTGTTGATCTCCTTCGGGATTGCCTGCGGAATTTGCGTCTGGGCGACATCGGATAAGCCAGTGAGCTTCTTTCAAGCCCAGGCGTCCCCGCAGCTGGAAATGCGCGGGACAGTCGGTAACCTTCAATAGATGGACGATCGTCGATGCTACCGGCGGGCCGGTGCTGTCGTGGACGATCCGCTACCGGCTGCGCACGTCGTTCTCGCGCACGGGCAAGACCGCCACCTCTCGAATTGCGGCGCCACGGGGGATCGCGAATAGCGGGCCGGCAGCCGAGGGCGACGAGGTTCTACACGATCAGAACCTACTCGAAGGAATAAGTGAAACCTTCCTTGGAGGCGCCGACGGTGACTTTGGTCATCTTTTCGCCCTCGAGCGACCGGTTAAGCACGCCGCGGCTCAGTTCCGGCAGCAGCGTGTTGGTGAGGATGGCATCGATCATCCGCCCGCCGGATTCGATCTCGGTGCAGCGGGCCTTGACCAGATCCATGACACCGTCGCCGATCACCAGTTCCGCATCGTTGGTTGCCCGCAACCGGCGAGCGATCTTGGCGAACTGGTGGCCAGTGATCGCCTCGATCATCGAATCAGAGAGCGGATAGTAAGGAATGGTCACCACCCGGCCAAGGAAGGCAGCCGGGAAGACCTTCAGCAATGGGCTGCGCAAGGCGGTATCCAGATCGTCGAGCCCGGTCCGCAGCGTGCCATTCCTTGTGCGGTCCATGATAACTTCGGAGCCGACATTCGAGGTGAGCAGGATCAGGGTGTTCTTGAAATCGATCCGGCGGCCCTCGCTGTCGTCCATCATGCCCTTGTCGAAGACCTGGAAGAAGATTTCGTGGACGTCGGGATGCGCCTTCTCGACCTCGTCGAGCAGGATCACCGAATAGGGTTTTCTGCGCACCGCTTCGGTCAGGATGCCGCCCTTGCCGTAGCCGACATAGCCGGGCGGTGCGCCCTTCAGTGTCGAGACGGTGTGCGCCTCCTGGAACTCGGACATGTTGATGGAGATCAGGTTCTGCTCGCCACCGTAAAGCGTTTCGGCCAGCGCCAATGCCGTTTCGGTCTTGCCGACGCCCGAGGGGCCGCAAAGCAGGAAGACCCCGACCGGCTTTTCAGGCGCGCCAAGCCCGGCGCGGCTGGTCTGCACGCGTTTGGCGATCATCTCCATGGCGTGATCCTGCCCCACAACCCGTTCCGAAAGCGTGGCGGCGAGCTTGAGCGCCTTTTCGGTCTGGCTGGACAGCATCCGTCCGGTCGGGATCCCGGTCCAGTCCTGGACCACGGCGGCCACTGCATTGCGGTCAACCGAGGGCAGAATCAGCGGTGTCTCGCCTTGTGCCGCTGCCAATTCGGCCATCAGTGCGCGCAATCGGGCGAGATCGGCGGCAGGATCGGCAGCGGCCTGTGTCTCCGCGTCCGTCTGGGCGGCCTTGGGCGGCTCAGTCTCTGACGACTCCGCTACCTTGGTCTTTTCTGCGTTCGCCGCTGCCGGTTCGGCATCGGCCCCAACGGTGGCCGCATCGAGCGCCACACCCTCGCCGCGCAGCCTGGCGCGCAGTTCGAGTATCTCGGCGACGAGCACCTTTTCACGATCCCAACGCTGCTGCGCCGCAGCCAGGGCGATCTCGCTTTCGGCAAGCCCGGTGTCGACGCGCGCCTGCCGTTCAGCCACCTCGATGCCGATCGCGGCCTCGCGCCCGATGATGCCGCGCTCGACCTCCAGAGCTTGGCGGCGGCGCATGATGTCCTCGACCTCGGCTGGCGTAGCATGCTGCGATATGGCGACACGGGCGCAGGCGGTGTCGAGGAGGCTCACCGCCTTGTCAGGCAGTTGCCGTGCCGGGATGTAGCGATGCGACAGGCCGACTGCTGCCTCGATCGCCTCGTCGAGTATCTGCACCTTGTGGTGCTGCTCCAGAACCCCTGCCACACCGCGCAACATCAGAACGGCCACCGCCTCCGACGGCTCATCGATCTTGACCACCTGGAAACGGCGGGTCAGCGCCGGGTCTTTCTCGATGTGCTGCTTATATTCGGCCCAGGTCGTTGCGGCGATGGTGCGAAGTTCGCCCCGTGCCAGCGCCGGCTTCAAGAGATTGGCGGCATCACCGGTTCCGGCAGCACCGCCGGCGCCAATCAAGGTGTGGGCCTCGTCGATGAACAGGATGACCGGCGTTTCGGACGATTGAACCTCGTCGATCACAGCCTTCAGCCGTTTTTCGAATTCGCCCTTCACGCTGGCGCCCGCCTGCATCAATCCGACATCGAGCATGCGCACGCTGACGCCTTGCAGCGTGGGCGGCACATCGCCCTGAGCGATACGCAAGGCAAAGCCCTCAACGACCGCCGTCTTGCCGACCCCGGCCTCGCCGGTCAGGATCGGGTTGTTTTGCCGACGCCGCATCAGGATGTCGACTATCTGCCGGATCTCCGGATCGCGGCCGACGACCGGATCGATCTTGCCCTCGCGGGCGCGTTGGGTCAGATCGGTGGCGAATTTCGCCAAGGCCGAATCTCCGCCCATGGTCCGCTTCGGCGTTTCGGCCGCGGGAACCGCGATGGCTGCGCCGTCTTCGAGCGAACCTTCCACGACATCGGCGAACCGCGCAACAACAGCGTCGGCGTCGATCTTGTCGAACTCGCCGCTGATCTTCGACAGCATGCCTTCCAAAACCGGGGTTTTCAGGCAGGAAAGCAGAATATGGGCGCTGCGGACTTCCTCGACGCCGAACTCCAGCGTCGCGAGGTTCCAGGCTTCCTGGATTGCATGGAAGATATGATCGGAGAATTCCTCGATCGAGGTTGCGCCATAGGGCAACTTGTCGACGGCAC
Organism: Mesorhizobium sp. WSM1497; assembly: GCF_001672455.2. Classification (NCBI taxonomy): domain Bacteria; kingdom Pseudomonadati; phylum Pseudomonadota; class Alphaproteobacteria; order Hyphomicrobiales; family Phyllobacteriaceae; genus Mesorhizobium; species Mesorhizobium sp. WSM1497. The sequence continues at coordinate 151,896 of NZ_CP021071.1, forward strand.
GGGTCATATCTGCCGTGAGCCGGCTGGCATCCAGTCCCGCATCGGCGATTATCATTTGCACGTCGGAGCGGTCGGAAAGCACCAGCTGCTCGATGAAGTGAACGAGTTCGACGTAAGGATTGCCGCGCAGCTTGGCGCTATCGGCCGCGGCCTTGAAGGCGCGCACCCCGACAGGATCAAGCTTGCCGACCAGTTCCTTACGCTTGAAGCTCTGCGACGACCGGCGCTGTTCCATCGAACGTGCTCCTGCAATCTGCCAGCCGATAAACTGCCACAGATGCCGCCACTTGACAAAGTGCGTTGTGGACGAGGCCTCAATGCCTGGTTCAGCCAGCTTCCTCGTATTGTGGAAGTCTTGCACCACCGGCTGCAAACAACAGCGGAATTGCGCGCCCTGCGCGATGCATTTCTCATACGGATTGACAATTGCGCCACGGAGTTCGGTACTCATGGCGGTGTTCAGCTTCTGTTAATTTTGGAGCACTCGTTGAATTGTGGTAAAGTGCACCGGTGTGATAACGTAGGGTCACATAAGGTTTGAGGGCCTTCGCTGGGGGTTGGTGTGATTGATCTCGCACTCTGGCTTTCTTCGCTAGACGGTGAGAATCCGTCCGGGGAAGATTTGCGCAACGACCCGGCTTTCCATGAGTTGGAGCGCCTGACCGAAGCCCAACTCAAGGTCGTCCACGACGGCAACAATAAGGCCGGCTCGCAAAGCACGATTCCAGTCGACTGGCCCGCTGTGCTCGCAAAGGCGGAGGAATTGCGCGCGCATGGCAGGGACTTGCGCCTGCTTGTCATCGTCACGCGCGCGCTGGCCAATGAAGACGGGCTGGCCGGATTGGCGCAAGGTCTGACGCTGATCGCGCAGACCTTCGATCAGCATTGGGACACCATGCATCCGGCTCTGCGGCCCAACGCTTCGCCGCGCGATGCCGCCTTGCGCCGTATCAACGCGCTGATCGACCTGCAGAATGGTCAGGACGGGTTGTTGGCGAATCTGCGGCAAATGACGTTCTTCGCGCCGCGCGCAATCGGCCCGGTTCAGGGCAAGGACCTGGAGAAGGGTGCGCTCGACGATCGCGTCGTGCTCCAGGAAGCCGCCTCGGGGCTGAATGCGGCGGAAAAAGCGCAGCTGGTCAGTGCGCACGGACAACTCTTGAATCGGGTGCGTGCCGCATGTGCGGCACAGATCGATCAGGCCAATGCGGAGATGGTCCAGCTCATCGCCGACGCCCGGGCGACGATCACGGCACTGGATGCGCTCGAGACTGCGCTCAACGCTCGTCTCGAGGGCAGTGGCACTCCCGTTCCGGACTTAAAACGGTTCCTGCAGCGTTTGCTGACGACACTTGAACGGAATTCAGCGGCCGGCGCGGTGACGAATGGCGCAGCCACGCAGGCGGTGCCGACGGAACTGGCAACGCCTGCTCGAAACGGTCATGGAGCCGATGCTATGGCAAGTATGGCAAGCTATGCGGACTCGAGCACGGGACTCCCCGACCGGATCTCCTCGCGCGACGACGTGGTGAAATGCCTCGACCTGGTCGTCGCCTTCTATGACCGTACCGAACCGTCGAGCCCAATTCCGCACCTGGCTCGGCGGGTCCGTCGGATGGTGCACATGGATTTCGTTGAACTGATGGAAGATCTCGCCCCTTCGGGGCTGAAGGAGTTCAGGCTGCTGGCCGGCGTTCCCGATGCCAAGAAGACGGCTCAGAAGGATGAAAGGTAACAACACATGCCAGCCGAAAGCAAAGCCAAGGTCATCGAACGAAATCGCGCGCCGCGGGTGCAGATCGCCTACGATGTGGAAACCTACGGCAGCCCGACGACGATCGAACTGCCGTTTGTCATGGGCGTGATGGCCGACCTTGCCGGTGCTTCGCAAACCAAGGAAGCGTCAAAGTCGGTGCTGGACCGCTCCTTTGTCGAGACCGACGCGAACCGCTTCCCAAAATTCATGGAGGCGCTCGGCCCCCGCGTCAAAGCGCGGGTGAAGAACACGCTGCCGCAGGCCGAGGGCCAGGAGCGTGACGAGGAACTGGCGCTCGATCTTACATTTTCCAAGATGGGTGATTTCGCCCCCGACAAGATTGCCGAGCAAGTTCCGCAACTGGCCGAGATCCTCAAGATGCGTCGACAACTCGAGGAATTGCTCGGCTTCATGGATGGCCGTGTCGATGCTGAAAAGCGCATCGCGCAGCTTCTGAACAACGAACCGCTTCTTGGCAAGATTGCCAGCCAGGCGCTGGCCGACGACGACAAGGTTGGGGAATGATCATGGCCGAACAGCAAAAGACCGCCTCAGTCGCCGCGGAGGCCGAAGCCATAAACCTCGATGAATTCAGCGGACTCCTCGAAAAAGATTTCAAGGTCAAGAAGGACGACAGCGAGAAGCTGCAACAGCTCGTGCGCAATCTCGCGCTCGCGGCGCAGTCCCGTTCCGACACCACGACCATCTCTTCCAATGCCATCAAATCGATCAAGTCGCTGATCGCCGGCATTGACAAGATGCTGACGACACAGGTCAACGAAATCCTGCACGCGCCGGAAGTGCGTGAGATGGAAGGCACATGGCGAGGGCTGTGGTATCTCGTCAACAACACCGAGACGGATCAGAAGCTGAAGATCCGGGTGATGAACATCTCCAAAGAGCAGCTGGCCGATACGCTTGAAGACTATGAAGGTCAGATGTGGGACCAGAGCCCGATCTTCAAGAAAGTCTACACAGACGAGTATTCGATGCTTGGCGGCGAACCAATCGGCTGCGTGATCGGCGCCTACGAGTTCTCCAATCACCCACGTGACGTCGGCCTGCTGCGCAACATCTCCGGCATCTGCGCTTCCGCGCATACGCCGTTTATCGCGGCCGCTTCGCCGCGCCTATTTCGCATGGACAGCTGGCAGGAACTGCCGAACCCGCAAGACCTGCAGCAGATCGTCTCCAACCCCGCCTATGCCTCGTGGCAGTCGTTGCGCGAGAGTGAGGACGCTCGCTACATCGGCCTGACCATGCCCCGCGTCCTGGCGCGGCTGCCCTACGGCACCGATACCGTTCCGGTGAAGGGTTTCACCTTCGAGGAAGAGGTGGAGGGCGATCACAACAAATATGTCTGGATGAACGCCGCCTTCCCGATGGGCGTCAACATCAACCGCAGTCACAAGCTTTTCGGCTGGGGCACGCAGATCCGCGGCGTGGAGAATGGTGGCACGGTGCTCAACCTGCCGGTGCATAGCTTCCCGACCGATGATGGCTCGATCGCGATGAAATGTCCCACGGAAGTCGCCATCGACGACCGGCGCGAGGCGGAACTGGCCAAGCTTGGCTTGATGCCCATCCTGCACCGGAAGAATACCGATCTCGCGGCCTTCATCGGAGCACACTCGCTGCAGGACGACGAAACGCGGGCGGGGCGGCTGGTCGACCCCGATGCACAGTCGAACGAGCGGCTGAGCGCCAACCTGCCCTACCTGTTCCCGGTCTCGCGCTTTGCGCACTACCTCAAGGCGATCGCGCGCGACAAGGTCGGCTCGTTCAAGGAGCGCGCCGACATGCAGATCTGGTTGACCGAGTGGATCAATCGATACGTGCTGGCCAACCCGGCCTTTGCCGACGATAAGGCGCGCGCCAAGCGCCCGCTTGCCGCCGCCGAGGTCCAGGTGGACAGCGTGGAGGGGCGGCCGGGCTATTATAATGCCCGCTTCTATCTGCGCCCGCATTACCAGCTGGAGGGCATCAATGCGTCGCTCCGACTGGTCTCGGAACTACCGTCCGTTAAGACTTGATCGCAGCAACGACAACCTGGTTTTTTGAAAGCGGTGGAGAAACACAATGCCGACTACGAAGATTGATGGCTTCCTGAAGGTTCCCGATATCAAAGGCCCCAGCACCCGCGACGGCCACGATGACGAGATTGAAATCCATGGCGTCGACTACAAGATGGTCGCACCTTATGATCCCAATTCGCTGTCACGCCGTGGCCGCGTCTCCATGGGGATGATCAAATTCACCAAGCACTACGACAAATCATCGCCCTATCTGAAAAAGGCTTTGTTCGAAAACAAGGCCCTTGATGAGGTGGTGTTCTCGGCCCGCCGGACCATCGATGGCGAGACCAAGGATTACCTGGTCGTTACCCTCACTGACGCCTCGATCATGGAATACGACATGTCGCAGGCCGAGGATGAGGAAGACCTGATCCAGGAAGAGGTCAGCTTCGCCTACAAGAAGATCAAATTCGTCTATGACGGCAATGATGAAGCCGAAATGGATGTCTATGTCGGCAAGTGAGGTTCGGCGACCCGGCGCGGGCATGCAGCAGACCACTGGCAGCTTGCGGGCGAAAAGCGAAGCCGTCCAGCCGTCGCTTTGGGATCGTCTCGTCAATGATCTGCCGGGCCTGACCTCGGAAATAGACGGGCTGCGCCATGTCCTGCTCGACGAGCTTGGCGCGGACCGTCTCGACACACTCGTTGCCGGCAGCACGCGTGCCATCGACGCCGATGTGGTACTGACACCGGATCAGAAACGCCGTCTGCATCGGTTGGCCGTTCAGACCCAGCACCGCGTCGAAATCGAAAGCCGTGGCGTGGTGGTATCGGCGCGCGTGCTCAGGGAAGCGGTACGGCGTGACATCGAGGCGCTCTTCAACACAGAGCGCTTCGAGGCGACGCCGCTTCTTTCCGACCTGGAAAATGAACAGGTTGCGGACAATCCCCCTTCGCTTGCCGATTTCCCGGAGGTCCGCCGCAGCGTGGTCAATTACGGCGTGCCCTCCTTCTCGGGCCGCTCGTCGCGCGACTTCGATCGCGAGGTGTTGGCACGTGAGATCCGCATGGTGCTCGCGACCTTCGAGCCCCGCCTGAAGGAAAGCGCAACAAAGGTAACGGTCACGCTTGGCGACAACACCGTCGGCCTGAAGATCGAGATAGACGCCGTTCTGATCATGACCCCGACTCCCGAACGCATGCGCCTGCGCACCACGATCAATCTCGACAACGGTTTGGCGCGGACCGAAATTGGGGAGGCCTGAGATGGATCGGGTCTTCGTCGAATATTACGAGGAGGAACTGAGCCATATCCGCGCTCTTGCATCGGAATTCGCAGACATGCATCCGGCGGTGGCGCGCAACCTTTCCCTCGATACGGTGCCGTGTCCGGACCCATATGTCGAGCGCCTGCTCGATGGCGTAGCCTTCCTGGCCGCGCGCACCCGGCTAAAGGTCGATGCCGAGCGCTCGCGATTTTCCCGCAGTGTGCTCGACGTTCTCTATCCCGACCTGGTCACGCCGGCGCCGGCAACGGCGATGGCGGTGCTGAAACCCGGCCAGCAGGTCCAGACCATGCTGGCCGGCCACGTCGTCAAGCGCAACACACGGCTGGTTTCCAGCCTGCAGCCAGGCCTGTCAACGCGCTGCATTTTCTCAACCGCCCAGGAAATGACTCTATGGCCGATCGCGGTCACTTCGGTCAGCTTTTTTCAGGACCGCAGTGCGATGGCGATGGCCGGCATAGGACCGATCGGCGGTGTCAGCGGCGAGTCGGCGCTCCGCCTCACGCTGGCCAGGACCGGAAAAGGCAAGCTCGACGAACTGGCTCTCGACCGGCTTGACCTCTATTTTGCCGGACGCACCAAGGCGCCGCTACTGTTCGATGCGATTTTCGGCGCCTGCGCGGCCACAGCAGCGCGACCGGAAGGCAAGACCAACCCGCTGTCGCCGTTGCCGGCACCCGAGATGATCGGCATCAGCGACGACGAGGCCTTGATGCCGCGCACCCGCCCGACATTCGAAGGATACCGGTTGCTGCGCGAATACTTCATGATGCCCGAGCGTTTTCACTATGCACGGGTTTTGGGATTGCAGCCTGTCGTGCGCCAATGCGCGGCCGGACTCGAGATCATTTTCCTGTTCAAACGCACGGTTCCCGAGCTGGCCGATCTGACGCCGGCGGACTTCGAACTTTTCGCGACACCGATCATCAATCTGTTCGAACGCGAGTGCAACGTCGTCGAAGTCGATGAACGCAAGACGCGCCAGGTGTTGCATGCGGACCGGACGCGGGCGCGTGACTTCGAAATCTACCGGGTCATCCGCGTCGAGGACGCCGACACGGAAGGCAACGACGCTGAAATCCCCGAGCTCTTCAGCCTGGGTCAGAACCGCGGTAGTGGTTGGGTCTATTCGACCGAAAGGCGCCCTCGCCGCGCGATGGAGGAGGAGCGCCGCGAAGGCCTGACGCGAACGTCCTATACCGGGGATGACGTTTTCCTGGCCGTGTCCCGGCCGCTCGTAAGGCCGGCGACCCGGCCGCTGAAGCGGCTCGACGTGATGGCGCTTTGCACCAATCGTGATCTGCCGATCCTCGATGACAATCCGACGTTGACGTTAGAGGCCGGCGACCCGGTCGAAACCGTGAGGCTTCTTGGCGCCTTGCGTGCGCCGCAGCCAGCTATTCCTGCGGCACTGCCTGCTGGGGCCGACGGGGAATCGCGGGCCGATGATCTCGCCTGGCGGCTGGTGGCGCAGCTCGCGCTCAACTTTCTCAGTCTTGCCAAAGAAGGCCGCGGCATCGATCCCCTGCATGCGCTACTCGACCTTTATGCCGATCGCGGCGATCCAAGCCTTGCCCGAAATGTGCATTCGATCGTGCGTATCGACTCGCAGCCGGTCATCGAACGTCTGCAAATCGATGGACCGATGTGCTTTGGACGCGGTACCGAAGTCACGTTGCATGTTGATCAATCGGTCCTGGCCGGCCAAAGTACCTTGCTGCTTTCGGCCTTGCTGGCGCGGTTGTTTGCTCGTCACGCCGGGATAAACGGCTTCGTGCGAACTCGCACGCGGCTGCTGCAGAAGCAGGAGGATGTGCCATGGCCGATGACGCCCGGCAATCGCTACCTGATCTAGACACGCCCGGCCCGAACAGGGCCGAAGGTCTGTCCGAGACGTTCGACTTTTTCGAACTGCTGCGCCGCCTCGAACAACGGAACGGTCTGTTCGGCCATTCCGGCCGTCCCGACCGTGAGCCGGCACGGCTCGGCCAGCATGTACGCCTCGCCTTTTCCGCACGCGACCTGGTTGTGTTCCGCGAAGCCCGCGATGCGGCACCGGCCCGGGTCACGGTGGCAAATTTTGGTCTGCTGGGACCCGAGGGTCCAATGCCGCTGCATCTGACGCGCTGGGTGCTCGACCGGCTCTCGCAACGCTGGTTCGCCGGCGCCGAGGCACAACTGACCAGCGACACGACGTTCGTCGACTTCGTCAACATTCTGCAGCACCGTATGATCGCCCTCTACTATCGGGCGTGGGCGGATGCGCACCCGGCCGTGCAGGCCGAACGCGCGGTCGGCGGGCGCGTTCGCGCCATGCTTGAAGCCATGGCCGGGATCGGACTTCCCGGCACGCAGGACCCCAATCTCGATACGGTGAAGCTTCGGCAGGCGGCTTCGCTGGCCAATCAGGTCGACGGCCCGGAACGGCTGACGCTGTTCCTGGCGGAAGCGTTCAAGGCGCCGGTACAGATCAAGGAGTTCATCTCCGCCTGGATAACAGTACCAACCGGTCTCCAGACCCGTCTTGCAAAGGCCTTTGCAGGGCTCGGCAAGGGCGCGACGATCGGCCCACGCGTTTTCAGCCGCCAAAGCAGGATCGAACTGCGTGTCGGCCCGCTGGGGTATGAGGAGTTCAAGGCGTTCCTGCCTGGCGGCGAGCGGCTCAAGCTGTTCAAGCAGGCCGTTCGCGACATGGTCGGGGAGTCGCTCGACGTCGATCTGCGCATCGTGCTTGCGCGTGAAGCCGTACCGCCGCCCCAAATCGGAGCGGTTCGGCTCGGGCGGACCGCCTGGCTTGCGCGACCCATCGAAAGGGGCGATGCTGACGACATGCGGCTGCGGACAATCGTCGGATGGCGGCCGGAAATGACGGGGGTCGCGGCATGAGCCTGCTGCTGACACTGGAGCAAGGGCCACGCACCCAGGCGGTGCGGCAGGCCCGGCTTGACGAGGGTGAGCTGGTGATCGGCCGCAGCGCGGACGCGGGTTGGCAGATCAACGATCCCGACATGTTCGTTTCAAGGGCACATTGCAAGATCTCTGGCGGGCGAGATGGATATTTCGTCACCGACACGTCGAGCAGCGGATTGTTCATAAACGACTCCGACAGCCCGCTCGGTGCCGGCAAGTCGACGCGCCTTCAAAGTGGCATGCGGCTGAGATTGGGCGACTACGTCGTCCATGTCGACCTGCAAACGCCAGCCACTCAAGCACCAGCGGCCGGCCAGCCGGTTTCGGAACGCGCGCCGCCAGCATCCCGGGCCCCGGTGAGCATCGGTCGCGATGACTTCTTTTCCGCCAAGGTCGAAGAAGAGCCGCGACGGCCACGTCCGGCCGATCTGCCGAACCCTTTCGAGCAGCCGGTTGCGGGTGCATTCGAACGTGCCAACTCCGACCAGCGCCACTCGGCCGCTTTCGATGACCCGTTCAGCCTCGATCCGGTTTCGACGCCGGTGTCGAAAAATCCCGCCCCTTATCGCGAACCGGGCGGCGCGGCGAGCCAAGCGAACCCGTTCAGCCTCGACGCGGTACCGTCCCCCGACCGCGCAGCCCAAGCCGCCCGTGACAAGCCGTCCGGAACCCATGATGACTTTGCTTTCGGACCAGCCGCCACGCTCAGTTCGGCGAACGGCGCCAGTTCGATCGAACAGCGCGAGCGCATCGCCCAGCGATCCCAATCAGCCAATCCCTGGGATTTGCCGGTGCAGCCCGCAGCTACCCCTGCTTCACCACGTGTGGGTGCTGCTCCCAAAGCCGCCCCGGCGCTGGGTGCGGCGCGGCCGGAGGAGATGGCGCTTCGCGCCGCATTCCTGCATGGCATGGGTGTCGAGGAAGCCGATTTCCCCGGACGCGACAGCATCGCGGAAATGGAGAAGTTCGGTCGCGAATACCGGATGATGATGGAAGGCCTGATGCAGCTTCTGCGCAAGCGGGCCGAGGAAAAGGGAAACGCGCGCGTCGCGCAGACCATGGTCGGGGCCTCCGAAGTCAATCCGCTCAAGTTCCTGCCGACCGTCGACGACGCCATCATAACGCTTATCGCTGAGCGCAGCCCAGGATTTCTCGGCGGTGAAGCGGCAATCACCGATGCGGTGCGCGATCTCGCGCAACATCACGTACGCGCCTGGCGAGGCATACAGACCGCCATGCGGCGGATGATCGACCGTTTTGACCCGGTAGTGATCGAGGAAGAGCTGAAATCGAATTCCGCGATCGGAACCCTTCTCTCTGGGGGGCGGGGCGCCAAGCTGTGGGAACTTTACCAGAAGCGCCATCGTGAAATCGCCGAGAGTGCTGAAAAGAGCTTCCTTGGCGAAATCGGCGCTGATTTTCGAGATGCATATGAGGAGGAGTGAGAGATGATTGATCGACGTGAATTTGTTGTTGCCTTGGGCGCGACAGGGTTGCTTGCGGCTTGCCAGAGTGGTCCGCCGAAACCATCGGTGATCACCGTCAACGTAAACGGCGGTGCTGGCATGAACCCGGGACCAGGCGGCGGCGACCGGCCGGTAACGATCCTGGTGATGCGGCTGAAAAGCACCGGCAAATTCAATTCCGCCGACTATTTCGCGCTGCAGGGGGATGCCGGCACGGCGCTGGCGGGCGATCTCATCGGATCCGACCAGATTTCCGTCGGGCCGGGAAAATCCGCATCCAAAACCATCACGGTCGAGCCGGACGCGACGGCGCTGGGCTTTGTTGCTCTGATCCGCGAGCCCGGCGGCCGGAACTGGCGGACAACCAAGTCGGTGTCGTCGGGATCGAAATTCACGATCAACGTCACGCTTGGCAGCGGCGGCATTTCCGCCTAGCGGCAAAGGGCAAGGGGAGCTCGATGCAGAGAGTAGCGGCATGAGCAATGCAAACAGGGTGCTATGGTCCGAAGGGCTTTTCCTGCGGACCCAGCATTTCCAGCAGCAGGATCGCTTTTTCGAGGCGACGGTGCGCGGCGCGTTGCAGGCCGGGCAATTGCATACGTTCGGTTTCCAACAGCTGACACTGGACCAGGCGTTGCTGGAAGCCGGCCAGATCTCGATCCTGTCCGCGCGGGGCATCTTTCCGGATGGGACACCTTTTTCCATCCCGGACATGATGGACGCGCCGCGACCGCTGCCGGTCACCCCTGACACGGGCGCCGGACCGGTCCTGATCGCCTTGCCGCTGGAGCCTCCGGGCGGTGTCGGCTTCGATCCGGCACACGCTGCCGCCTCGGGTGCGCGATATCATGGGCGGATCGTTTCGGTGCGTGACGCCGTCCAGGGCGGTTCAGACCCTGAAGAAATCGAAATTGCCCGGCCGCAGGCGCTGCTCCTCGCACCCGGCAAGTCGGTCGGTGGCTACACGGCCCTGCCGATAGCCGACCTCAAGGGGATTCGAGCCGATGGCGGCGTCTCCCTGGACGAGACCTTCCTGCCACCGACCTTGGTTACGGGCGCCGTGGCCTGGTACCGGCAATTGCTGCTGGAAGTTGTCACCGGCCTCGACCAGATCGCCGAGGCGCATGGCAAGATGGTCATGGGCGGACCTGGGCGCAGCGTCGAAGATTTGCTGATGCTCAATCTCGCCAATGCGGCACGTCCGCGGCTGGCCCACATGCTGGCTCAGGATGTGTTCCATCCAGCCGAGCTTTACCTGGAACTTGCCGGTCTCGCCGGTTCGATGGCGACCTACGGATCGAGCGCGCGGCGGCTGGGCGAGTTGCCCGCCTACGATCACATGGCGCCTGGCCCCGCCTATTCGGCGCTGGCGGATGCGCTGCGCTCGCTCATCCTCAGCCTGCGTTACATCGAGCCCAAATCGCGTGCGCTGCCTGTCATGCGGCATTCGACCAATGTCTGGAAGATCCGTATCGACAATCCGAAGCTGCTGGTGGCCAGCCGGATCGTCATCCGGGTCGGTTCGGAGTTGTCGGAAGACGCGCTGCGCAAGATATTCGTCAATCAGGCAACCGTCGGCTCGGCCGACCAGTTCGAGGGCCTGTGGAAATCGCGCTTGCCCGGCATTCCGCTGAAACCGCTTCATTCTCAGCCGCGCGAGATTCCTTACGATGGCGATCGGTTATGTCTGGAACTGGACCAGAAAAGTGAGCACTGGGCGTCGCTGCTCGACGCTCCCGGCTTCGTCATCGGCGTTTCGGGCGTGTTGCCAAGCGAGCCGCAGGTGGACTGCTATTCGGTGAACAGGTGAGATCATGAGCCGCGATGATCCGTTCGGACTGTCGGAGGATCGCGAACGCACCCGCATTCGATTGACCGGCGCGCCGATGCCGCGGCCGATGGCGCCACCTTTGCCGAGCGCGTCGGTAAAGCGCTCCCGCACCCATCCGAACGCACTCGTCAACGCATTTGCGCCCTTGCTCGAATTCGCTCCCGAGCTTGAAAGTGCGCTGCCGCCGGACAATCCGGAAGCATTGCGTACCCGATTGCTCGAAGAACTGGTCCGGGCACGCGACACGGCCATGTCGGTCGGATCCTCAATGGAGCGCGCCGACCAGGCGGCCTGGGTGGTGGCGGCGTTGCTCGACGATCTGGCCCTGAACACGCCATGGGGCGGTGCCAGCGCCTGGCCGCGGCAGCCGCTTGTGGTCATGCTGCGCGGCGATGTCGATGCCGGCACGCAGTTCTTCACCCGTCTCGACGAACTCGAGCGCCATCCCAACCGTGATCGCGAATTGCTGGAACTGCAGTATCAATGCATGGCGCTTGGCTTTCGTGGCAAATATCGCGTGTCGGCCCGATCCGGCGACCGCTCGCTCAATGCCGTTCGCGTGGCGGCGGCACGCTTCCTACGCGATGCCGACGCCGAAGGCGCGCCACTGTCGCCAAACTGGAAAGGCGTGATCGCATCTGACGAGCCGCAGCGCTTCATCGTTCCGATCTGGGTCATGGCGCTCGGTGCGGCGGTTGCAGCCATGACAATCCATGTCGGGCTCTCGATGGCACTGAGCAGCCAGGCGGTCGAGCTCTCCGCACTTGTTCGCGCGCTGCCGCCGCCCGCGCGCGGCGACATCACCCGCACCTCGCCCAAAGTCGATGCCCCGCCGCCGGAGAAGGTGGATTTTGCGCTGTTGCCGGAATTTCAGGCCGGGGCGCCCGCCGACCTCAAATCCGCCCTCAGCGGCACCGAAAGCGTTTCGCTGGCCAAGCTGACGATCCAGGCCTCCAATCCCGAACTGTTCCAGTCGTCACGGCCACAACTGACCGAAGGCTTCGAGCCCCTGATCGGGTCGCTCGCCAAGGTGATCCTCGCCAACCAGGAGCTGATCGGAAACATCACCGTCGTCGGTCATACCGACAGCGTTCCCCTGCAAAAGACCAATCCGCTGTCGACCAACCAGCGACTGTCGGAGGCTCGCGCCCAGACGATTGCCGACATGCTGGTCCAGAACGGAGTGCCGCGGGATCGCGTCCATTCCGAGGGCCGCGCGGCCACCGATCCAGTCGCCACCGACAGCACGCGCGAGGGGCGGGCCTTGAACCGCCGCGTCGAGGTGCTTGTCGAAAAGAGGCTGTGAGATGTTCATCCTGCGCTTCCTTTGGGCTGTCCTGACATCACGCTGGCTATGGACGCTGATCGGCCTCACGCTGCTTTCCCTGGTCATCTGGGTGTTCGGTCCGATCGTCAGGGTCGGTCCCTATGAACCGTTCGCCTCTGATAACGTGCGCATCGTCATCATTGCGCTGCTGGTCATCTTCTGGCTGATCTGGCTGATCGTCGCCCAGCGCCGGGCGATCCGCGCCAACCGCATGTTCGTCGCCGAGATTGCCGCGCCGGTGGTGGAAAAGCCGCTCAGACCCGGCGAAGAGAATGTCGCGGCCGTCGGTGCCAAGTTCGCCGAGGTGATGGCCGAACTGAAGCGCCGCAAGCTGGGCGGACGAAAGTTTCTGCGCGAAATGCCATGGTATGTGATCGTCGGGCCGCCGGCCACCGGCAAGACCACGGCCTTGCGGCAGTCCGGGCTGAATTTTCCGATCGACCTCACCGACGACCTGCAGGGGGTCGGCGGCACGCGCAACTGCGACTGGTTCTTTTCAGAACATGCGGTTCTGATCGACACGGCCGGCCGTTATGTCCAGCAGGAGAGCCAGCCCGATGTGGACGCGGTTGAATGGCTGGGCTTCCTCGACCTGTTGAAAAAGCACCGCGGACGCCGCGCGCTGAATGGCGTAATCGTCGCGCTTTCGATCGACGTGCTTTGGGAGGGCGATGAAGCCATCAAGGCGCACGGCCGCAAGATCCGCCGCCGGTTGGCCGAACTCAACGACCGGCTCGAAATCCGCCTTCCGGTCTATCTGATGCTGACCAAGGCCGATCTGATCAAGGGCTTCGAGGCTTTCTTCGGCGGCTTGTCCACGGCTTCGCGCGAGCAGGTGTGGGGGACCACCTTCGCGCTGGAAGCGCGTGTCGATGCCAAGACCATTGAACGGGAAATTTCCGCGCTGGCGACGGAACTTGAGCGGAGGCTGGTGCCGCGGCTGGAAGATGAGGACAAACTCGCCGCCCGTGCCGAGATTTTCCGCTTTCCCGCCCAACTGGCAAGCCTGTCCGAACCGATACAGGTGCTGGTCGAGGCAATGTTCGGCGAAAGCCGGTATGAAGAGGTCGCCTGGCTGCGCGGGCTCTATCTGACATCGGCGACGCAGGAAGGAGCGCCCATCGACCGGCTGACCGCGGCGCTGTCTTCGTCCTTCGGCCTGCCGCCGCGACGGGCGCTGCCCGCACCAAGGGTCGAAAAACGCAGCTTCTTCCTGAAGAACCTGCTGACCGAAGTCATCTTCAAGGAAGCGGGCCTCGGCACGTTCGATCCGCTGGCGCAACGGCGCCGCGCCTGGATCTGGCGGGGTGCGGCAGCCGCTTGCGCGGCGGCGGCATTGTTGGCCGGCGGGTTGTTCACCTGGTCCTATTTTGACAACCGCAACGCGATAACGGCCCAGGCAGGCCAGTTCGAAGCGCTGCAGACGCCGCTGACCTCCGTCGCTGCAACGCCGGCATCGGTGGAGCAGCCCGCCATGGACGGCGCGCTCGGTGCGATGGACGCGGTCGCAACCGCCCGGACAGCACCGCCTGGCGCCGCACAGGATCTGCTGGGACCATCGGCCTCCGCGGAAATGGTGCGGGCGCAGACCGACACGTACGATCATGCCCTGCGCAATATTCTTGAGCCACGCATGATCGCCTTGCTCGAGGCGACGATGTGGCGGCAGATCCGCGACCCGGATTTCATGCTCGGAGCGCTGAAAACCTATCGCATGATGACGGGCCTGTCTCAGATGGATCCCGATTACGCCCAAGACTGGTGGGCGAACAGCTTGCCCGAATTCGCGGCCGCGGCACCATTTCCGACCGCCGATGCCGAAGAGCATCAGCTTGCCGCCATCCGCCGGATGACGGTCGACGAGAGCTATGTCGCGCCCGACCAGGCCCTGGTTGCCGAAGCGCTGAAAACGGTGTGTACCATTTCGTTGCCGGCGCGCGCCTACAAACAGTTGCTGGCCGATCCGGCAGTGGCCGGGCTCAAGGAGTGGATCCCGGCGAATTTCGCCGGCCCCAACGGCAGCAAGGTGTTCGCGCGGCGTTCCGCCAAGACGCTTCGCGTCGGCATTTCCGGAGCATTCACCTATGCCGGCTTTCACGACGTCATTCTCGATCGCATCGACGATGTCGCCGCACAGGCGGCGCTCGATCGTGCCGTTTTCGCTGGCGGCTGCTCAGAGAACTCCGAAACCTCGGTCTCGGCGCTGTCCGAGGATATTCTGAAGCTCTACTATGAAGACTATATCGCGCAATGGGACAGCTTCCTGCGCGACATGAGGCTCGCGCCATTGACCGATCTCATCGTCGCCAGTGAGAACCTCAAGGATCTTTCGAGCGCCGATTCCGCGCTGAAGCGCCTGCTGACGGCAGTGGTGCAAGAGACGGAGCTCACCCGTTCGGATGACGCGCCCGCCGGAGATGACAAGGCGGCAGCCAAAGGCGGCTCGAAACTGCTCGGCAAACTGGGCAAGCTTGGCAAGATAGTGAAAACAGGGGCAAAACTGTTGCCACGGGCGGGTTCGGCCAGCGAGGTGGACCTGACCGGCAATCTTGTGGCCGAACATTTCAAACCACTCAAGAGCACCATTGCCGAGGTCGATGGCCAGCCGCCGGCACTGGATGCCGCGGTCGTCGCGCTGACCGCGCTATCCAACGTGCTGCAGACGGTCACCGCGAACCCCAATCCGCAGGATGCTATCAAGAAGCAGGGCGGCCTTGCCGAACTGACGGGAGCGGTCGCCCGGCAGGCACAGATCCTGCCCGACCCTATCAGCATTTGGCTGGGCGGGATTGCCGGCGACACCAGCAATTTGACTCAGAAGGCGGTCACTTCGGAGCTCAACGCCATCTGGCGGGCCGATATCCTGCCTTTCTGCCAGGCGGCGCTGAACGACCGCTATCCGTTCAGCGCCGAGAGCGCGGTGGACGTGAACGTACGGGATTTCGCCCGCCTCTTTGGGCCGGCCGGGCTGATCGACGGTTTCATCAACGACCATCTGATCAACTATGTCGACATGACCAGCCAGCCATGGAAATGGCGCGCCGATTTCGGCCTTGACGGTTCGGCCTTGGCGGCGTTCGAGCAGGCCAGGCACATCCGCGACGATCTATTTGCGGGCGGCAGCGGACCCGTGATGAGCTTCACGCTTGAACCGAAGGACCTGTCTCCCAACGTCACGCGCGTCACGCTCAATCTCGATGGCCAGAGCCTCGTCTACTACAACAACGCAACGCGGCCGCAACCCATGACATGGCCCGGCAAGGACGGCACGGGCGTCATCTCGCTCGCCTTCCAGCCGATCGACGGATCGCCTGAAATAATGCTCAACGAAACCGGCAGCTGGGCGTGGCTGAGGATGCTCCGCAGTGGCCGCTTCGCCAGCACTTCGCTGACCGACGTCTACAGCCTGCGTCTGGGCACGAAAGGCATGTACGCCGATTTCGAGCTCAAGGCCGCCAGCGTCGAAAATCCGTACAACCTCGAAATGTTCAAGAAGTTCACATGTCCGCCGCAGATATGAATGTGCCCGGTTTTTACGGAAAAATGCCCGCCACCGGCGATTTCGTGACGAGGCGGCTGCCGGGCGACTTTGTGCGCGCTTGGGACCGCTGGCTGGCGCAGCATCTCGTCCCGCTGATGGGCTCGAAAGCCTGGGACGAACGAATCCCACTACGTTTCATCTCAGGGCCTGCGGCATTCGGAAACGCGGCGGGGGTAATCTTGCCCTCGGCCGACCGGGTTGGACGGCGCTTTCCTCTTAGCATCGTCGCGATGATGTCCTCTGCGGACGAGACGATGACGCGTAGGGCCGACTGGTTCCGCGACATGGAAGCGCTTTGTTTTGAAACCCAGGAGACCGGGCTGACGCCGGACGCGCTCGACCAGGCGCTGCTGGTTTTTCCCTTCCCTGATCGCGACGAACGCGGGGAAGCGATCGACGGCATGGTCGTGTGGACCGCAACCTCCGACCTTTACGACGTCGATCCGGAGGAACCCACCAAAATCCTCGAATCTCTCCTTGCCGTCAGTGGGGAGATCTGTTGACCGATGTGGAATCTCTGGAACGAGACGCCATTTGCGGCCCAGGAAGCTTGGACCCGCGACGAACACGGCCACGAATGGTGGCTGATCGCGATCAAAGCATCGTTCGAACTTGACCTCGACGGTAAGCAGCAGCTTCTGAAGGATCAGGTTCCTGTTAATATGGCCCCTATCCACAGCGCTGACGCCCTGGAATTACTTGATGACGACGATCTCGTCATTGAAAAGAAGCACACCGATGTCCTTGTAGAAGGCCACGTATATGCGCCTGATCAGCGACCGAATATCGAGTCGATGGCGCGTATCAAGATAGGCAACGTGTTGGACAAGAGCGTGCGTGCGATTGGCGACCGTATTTTTATGCCGGGGCCGGTACTGGTGCGTATGAGCCGACCCGAGCCTTTCATTCGGATTCCGATTTCTTGGCGGAGAACTTTTGGCGGCACGGACACTCAGGCCTCCACGCCCGATTGGGACCGACGAAACCCCGTAGGAACCGGCTTCGCCGTCGATGCACGACATTTGATCGGCAGGACCGGCCCCAACTTCGAGTATCCTGACGCACCCTATCGCGATCACCAAAGCGGCCGGCCAGCAGGTTTCGGTCCAGTGGCGCGGCACTGGATGCCGCGCGCCAAATATGCGGGCACCTATGGCGATGAATGGCAAAAGAGGCGTGATCCGCTGCTGCCCTTGGATTTCAGCCGAACATACTACCAGTGCGCGCCGGAAGATCAGCAAACCAGGACGCCACTTGTCGGCTATGAAACCGTGCGGCTGGGCAATTTCACTGGCGACGGGTTTTTCCAGTTCGTACTGCCTCGTATCGGCTTCGACATACATACGGAGTTCAACAACCGACCCTCCCGGCAGCATGAGGAGCCGACGATCCATACGCTACGGATCAAACCAGACAAGCGTCAGTTCTCCATTACATGGATGACCACGCTGTATGTTCCTTATGACGAGGAGCGGCTGAAGAGCACCACCATAAGCCTACGTCGTCAGACTGTTTCGGCGGCCGCCACGCGCATGGGTATCTGGACGGAGGAATTCGTCGATGGCTAGAGACGACGCCATCGTCATCGTCGGCATCGGCGCGCGAACGCCGTTGGGATTCGACGCTGCTTCCAGTGCGGCCGCGGTTCGCGCTGGCATTTCCGCAATCCAGCAACATCCCACGATGGTCGACCGCTTCGGCGAGCAAATGAAGGTCACCCGCGACATGGGTATTGACCTTCATATGCGGGGTCCCGATCGCGCTGTCGCAATCGCTTTCGATCCGGCCGTGCAGGCATTGCGGCCGATGCTTGGCGCCCTCGGAAACGCACCGGTGTCGTTAATCGTGGCGACAGGCGAACCCAGGCCTGGCCAGGATGGCGAATTCGCAGTCCAAGTGCATGCTCAACTTCGCAGTGGTCTGTCACAATACGCCGTGTTCCAGGGCGGCGGATCCATTGCTGGAGGCCATGCCGGCGGTATGATCGCCATGCTGCAAGCGTCAAAAAGCCTGCGCGAGGGCAGCGTAACGTTCTGCCTGGCTGGCGGCGTCGATACCTATCTGCAGACCGAGACACTCGTGTGGTTGGACGAAAATGAACAACTGCATTCAGAGGGCAACATCTATGGGTTCTGCCCTGGAGAGGCGGCGGGATTTTGCCTGATGACAACTCTGCGAACCGCCCGGAAATATGCTATCCCGCCACGGCTCCAACTGATCGGCATCGAAGGCGCGCACGAGGAAAAACGCATCCGAACCGAGACCGTCGTTCTTGGCGAAGGACTTGGTGCTGCGTTCCGTAACTTGTTCGAAAAGGCCGTAACAGATCCAGTCGATCGGATAATCTGCGACATGAACGGCGAACGCTATCGAGCCAACGAGTACGGCTTCGCAACCATCCGCAATCCCGGTCGGTTCAGGGATGCGGCCGATTTCGAGACCCCTGCCGATTGCTGGGGCGATGTGGGTGCGGCGAGCGGACCTTTGTTTGTCAGCCTTGTGGCGGAAGCCGAAGCCCGCAATTATCAGACCGGACCCCTGTCCCTGATCTGGACCAGTTCCGAGAACGGCGTTCGCGCAGCCGCACTACTCGGCGGCAGGCGAAAGGCTGCCTGATGCCGACGCATATCACCGTCAATGGCCTCGGCTTAACCCACAAATCGTCCACCGGATTCTCCAAGGCGACAATCCCCGACGTTTGCAAGACTCCGAGCCCGGGCGGCCCCATTCCCTTGCCTTATCCCAACTTCGCAATGAGCAGCACATTGCAGAATGGCACGACAACCGTCTTCGCTAAGGGCGGCGCCATGATTGCTAACAAAGGCTCGCAATACGGGATGAGTACGGGTGACGAACCCGGAACGGTTGGCGGCGTCAAATCCAATACGTTCAAACAGGCAACAGATTGGATACTCTACTCGTTCGACGTCAAGATGGATGGCAAGAACGCCTGCCGCCACACCGACAAGAAATATCACAACAACAAAAATACGGTCGACCTGCAGGGGAATGCAAATCCAGCCCCGCTGCCTACGGTCGTTTTCGATTCGGCAACCTTTCCTAACAAGGTAGCCAACATGAAGAAGCGGATGCCCGCTTCCGGCAAGAAGAAGCTGACGCGCCAGACAAGCCGAAGCGCCATCCGCAAGAACCGGCGAGCCGCGCTCAAAGGCGAGAAAAAGGGCAAGAAAAAGACGTCGCTCGACGAGTTTCCCTTCGCCTCTTCGACCCAGGGTGGAAAACCTCCGGGTAAGCCGAAAGCCGCCGTCGCGGCGATTCCGGTGTCGGAGCAGAACGCCCAAGGCGGCAAACTTTCGTCGTTTTATCAGAACAACAATATTGGCAACGGCGATTCATATTGGGTGGAAGTCATCTAGAGTCAGGCTCCTGCAATGATCGAAGAACTGGACCGGATCGTTCAATTTCTGACGCGTCTCGGACGCGTAACGCCAACTCTGCTCCAGCCCGGGCTGTCCACCATGGACATCCGTGCCTGGGAGGCACGGTTGCCTTTCCCGCTTCCGTTGGAGTTGGAGCAACTATATCGCTGGCGCGACGGAACCAGGGTGAACGAAGGCGAGCAGTTGGACACCGTTTACTTTTTCCCCGGCTTCTACCTGCTGTCGCTCGAAGAAGCTGTCGAAATATTCATGGAACGAAGGGACGCACCGCAGTGGCGCAAAGGGTGGTTTCCGGTGTTTGCTGACGGAGGCGGGGATTTCTACCTCGCCTCATGCGGCCATGAGAAGAAGGAAACCGCAGAGATAATCGGCTTCATTCATGGGGAGCCCCAGCAGCCTGTGGAGTATGAGAGCCTTACGGCAATGATCAAAACGATTGACGCGTGTTACGCTGAAGGCGCTTTTTTTGTCGACGAAGACAACACTCTTGAAATCGATGACGAACTTCATCGCGACATCGCTCACAGGTTTAACCCGGAGATTCCCGAATGGCAAAACTAACGCAGCTTGAGGCGGCACAAAAGAAGGCTCTGGGTGGGGACATCGAAGAAGCGGAACAGGCGTTCGCCGACCTGGTGAAGAAGGGTACGGCCCGGGCCGCAGCGGCTCTCGCGGAGATCTCGGCGTACCGCGGTCAATGGCACGAAGTGCTCGGACATGTCGAGACGTCCGTCGCCGCACTAGACCAATTCGAGACGTTCGACGTCCAGATTGATCAGATCACGCTTTGCTCGCTAGCGGCACGCCAAACCGAAAGCTGGGATCGAGCCGCAAAGACAGCGGAGATCGGCCGCCGCAGTTTGGGAAAGAAGGGCGATCCCGATCTTCTGAAGATACTCGCAAGGCTGGCTGCGTTCGCCGCATCACACGGTTCGGAGGATTTTCGCTTACCGCAGGGTGTGCAGCTTGGTGGCGCAGTTCGCTTTGCTGAGGCGGTGGCGAAGGTTGAAGGCAGCAAGAAAAAGTTTTCGGATCCGCAGACACGGGCCGATCATATGATCGGACTGGCGCGTGTCTATGAGTATCATGAGGGTGCGGTGCAGATGTTTGAAAAAGACAACACCCTGCCCGGTATTTTCGACAACGTGGTGTTCCTCGCCGCCGCGCTGGCCAAAGCCGGGCGCTCAGACGATGCATGGGCGGTCATAAGGGGCGGAATCAGCGATTGGTGGCCGGTGGAGGAAACCCAGATTGCGCCGGTTGTGCTTCTAACAGACGCGTCATTGGCACCGATCATGACCGCGGTGCGCTGCGCCGAAATTCTCGATACCCCACGGGGATCCTGATCGATCGGCTCGTGGCTCGAGTCGCGGTCTCGGCGCGTTTCTTGATTATTTTTGGAGCACACTGTTGCTCCACATCCTAACGTTCTCTGCCACAGGCACCTTCATCGCAAAATCGCCGAAGTGATCCTCAAAGTCAGGCCCAAGCGTGGTCGGATCGAGCGTAAACAACCCGTCGATGCCGCGTGCTTCCGGGAAGGTCTCGAGCAGCGCGCCGCCAGCGGCCGCAGCGAGCGCTGGAATGCGCATCTGCTGCACCAGCCAAGGCAGGATCGAACGATCGCCCAGCATGCCGGCGCCACGCACGGCTAGCGACGCCGTGTCGGGCGACTTGAGCAAGCCACCCATGAAGGCGCGGACGTCGTCCTGTGGCCCTGCCTTGATCAAGGCTCGCAAAGCCGTCGGTGCATTTGGCCCATTGGTGGCCGCAACCTTTCGCAACTCCGCCCTCGCCAAATCCCCGCGGTCAAGTTCGTTCAGTGTCCAGGCTGCCCATAGCCGCACGCTTCCGTCGTCGGCATCTAGCGCGCCAGCAACTTCGTGCACCAGATCGAGGCGTTGCAGTACCCCCGCCAAATGCAGGCTGTTTGCCCGCACGCGGACGTCAGGATCGCGCATCAGATTCGTCAACAGAGCTTTTGGGTCGACCCCATGTTCGCGGCAGGCCGCGACAGCGAGATAGCGTAGGAACGCGTCTTGCGCGCTGATCCAACGCCGTACCAAGGGACTAATCGTTTCGGCCTTATGCCATGCCAGTGCTCCGACCAGGCCCCGCGCATCGTCATCCGAAGCACGGCCAAGTTCAACGGCTTGTCGGATCTTGTTATCGCTACCCTGCTCAATTGCCAACCATGTGAAAAGGAACAACTCCCCCTTTTCGGGGAAGTCCTCATAGGCAGCCTCGATGAACGGCCATGCGGCTACCCCGGCAATACGCAAGCCGTCAAGGTTTGCCTCAAGCCGCCTGCCGACGCCGTCGACCACGTTTCCCTCAGGTGGGTCCTCGGCGGCCAACGTGTCGCGCTGCGCCCACAAGAAAGCCGCCAGCTCGGCGTGCTGACGCACAATGTCCTTGACGATGCGATGTTCAACGGTACCGTCCGATTGTTGGCCGTAGCTCCCCGCGACCATCATCAATTTAAGTCGATCGAACCGCCGCGAATACGGTTGGCGGCACTGGCGTGGCTGGTAACGAAAGTACCTCTGATGGTGATGCGACCGTCTTTCTCCATCAGGATCGTTGCCTTGCCGCAGCGTAATTCGATCCGTTCTTCGGCGTGAATCCGCACGCGGTCTCCATCGCGAATAACTGCAGGTGCCGCATGCTTGCGCACCAGTTCCACGATGCGCCCGACGATGAGCGGCCGCCGCGCATCTCCGTCCTCGAACAACAAGGCGATCTCCTGGCCGATCATATCGGATGACAGTTCGGCAAGGCTGCGCGCCGCTAGTGCGGTTTCTTTCGAATTGCCCGGAAATACTACCAGAGGACCGTCTTCGCCGAAACCGAGAAACTGGCCAATTACGACGCCATCGACGCGATCACGAACCTTTTCCATGCTCTAGTTCTCCCCTATTTTCGAACCCTTCATCGTGATGTCGCTAGAAGCCTTGATGCTGATCTTTCCTGACCCTTTGACCGAAATGTCCTTGCCCTCGATCGCGATCGTGCCGTCTTTCTTCATCATGATCTTGGCCGAGCCGGTTGTGATGAGAATTTCGTCACCGGCGTCGATGACCAGCTTCTTGCCGATTTTGATCGTGCCATTGCCGGTGACAGAAATGGCACTGTCTTTGCCGACCGAGAGGGAATGCGCGCCGGCCACCGATGTCGAATCGTCCTTGCCTACCGAAGCGGTGCGTCCTCCGCCGACCGTCGAACCTTGATCCTTCGCGATGCTCTCGGTGTGGCCGCCGCCTATGGACACGCTCTGATCGGAAGCAATCGTCCAGCTGTCGCTCGCACCTATGCTGTGGTCCTGCGCTGCCCCAACCGTCACGGACCGTGTCGCGCCGATCGTGTTGGTCTGCGGCCCGCCGACGCTTCTGGTCTCCGATGCTCCGACCGTATCGACACGCGCAGCGCCAACGCTCACCGTCTGCACAATCCCCACCGTCTGCGTGTGATTGGCGTCGATGTTCTCCGTCGAGTTCGACACGACATGGATGGTCTCGTTGGCCATGACCGTCAGCGAGCGGTTGGCGCCCACTGTCTCGGTGTCGTTCGAGCCGATGTTGGTGGTCTGGTCGACGCCGATCTTGACCGTCTTGTTGTTACCGACGTCCTCATCGAGGTTGTGGCCGACGGAATGCTTGGCGTCGTGGTCGATGCGGTCGGACTGGTCGTGCTGCACCAGCTTGGTGCGGTCGTGCTTGACCAGAAGGATGTGGTCCTTCTGCGCCTGGAAATTGACCAGTTCGGAGCCGGCCTTGTCCTCGAACATCAGCTCGTTGTAGCCGCCACCGCCTTTGGAGGAGTCGGACTTCCAGCCCGATTGCGTGGCGCTGCCCGGCAGCCCGTAGGGCGGCATCTGGGAGGCGTTGTAGACCCTGCCGGTAATGATCGGCAGGTCCGGGTCGCCTTCGATGAAGTCGACGATCACCTCCTGGCCGATGCGCGGGATCTGGATGAAGCCCCAGCCGCTGCCGGCCCAGGTCTGCGACACCCGCACGAAACAGGAGCTGTTCTGGTCCTTCTTGCCCAGACGGTCCCAATGGAACTGCACCTTCACCCGCGCATATTTGTCGGTGAATATTTCTTCGCCAGACGGGCCGACCACCGTCGCCGTCTGGGGGCCGCGCATGATCGGCCGTGGCGTGATCCGCGGCGGACGATAGGGCAAGGCTGTCGGCGCCAGGCCGAGGATCACCTTGAAATTCTCGCTGTCGACGTCAGCATGGGCTCTGTAGCCTGGATCAAACAGTCTGTATTCGGCGCTGACCACCAGATACTCCTGATTCTGGTCCTCGCGCGGAAAGCTATCCAGCTTGAACGTGCAGCCCGAATAGAGGCCGCGCACGGTGCCGACGGCGGCGATGCGCTGGTGGACGGCCTGGATTTCCTCACGCCGGATCGCGGCCAGGCTGTCTCCCCGGCCCGTTTCGAGATGCGCGCCGGGCTGGCGGTAGTTCTCGCCCGCTGCCTCCTTGTGGCTGAACGGCTGGGCCGACTTGGCCATGAGATCGGCGCCCGGCTTCGTGAAATCATAGTCAGTGTGGGCATAGGCGCCTGGGCGCACCGAACTGCCCGGTATCCATTCAGTGATGTATTCGACATCGCGCCGCGAACCCTGACCTTCAAAGTTATAGAGCACTTTCTCGTAGCCCGGCGCAGGCTTCAGCTTGCTCATCGCATCGGCCAGGACAAGCGTGTGCTTGCCGTCATCATGCTCGAAGAAATACAGGATGCCTTCATGCTCCAGCAGCCGCTGCACGAAATCCAGATCGGGTTCGTCGTACTGCACGCAATATTCGCGCGGGGGATAGGACCCTTGCAGGCGCAGATCGAATTCCGCGATACCGTATTTCTTGAAGATGTCCTTGACGATGTCGAGGACGCTCTTGTTCTGGAAAATACGGCAATCGGTGGTGTTGCCGAGAAACCAGAGCCACGGCCTGATGACCGCCTCATAGTAGGCCAGCCGATCTTCCAGCCGGGTGAGCCGGAACTCGGAGACGATGCCGCTGAACCAGCGTTTCGGATCGGATTCAGCTTCGATCGAGAGCGGCCCGCCCAGCATCTTCAACGGATCGATATCGGAGTCGGTGCTCACGAATCCGACCGTATAGGCAAAACAACGGCTGATCTCATCGCGTCCGACAAGATGCGTGAAGGTCAACAGCTCGGAGCCAACCGGTGTGCGGACAACGGTGGCACGTTCATTGGGCATGGGTCGAGCCCCCTCCTGGACGCGGCCGCCAATGTGATGGATTTGAAGTTCCCGCTATATTAACAGCATTCCGTTCAGGAACTTCTTAGATCCGCCACGCCAGGCCATGTTGAGCCTACCACATGTTTTCCTGCTGGCCAAAGAGGACATGGGGCGACAGAAACCCAAACCGTGTCGCGGTTGGTCGGATTCACGCGCTGCACCTTCAGGTCTTGTTTCATGCAATGTCGTTTTCTCAAACGGAGGGCACTTTTGGGCGACATGCATTAACCAGCCGGTTCATCGGCTTGAAACGCTTCTGTCCTGTTTTACCCGCAAGCTGCTAGAATGGCGGAGTACCGATCAACGATCGACGGCGATCTCGGATGCACATCAGTCTGGAAATCAACAATGTCGACGCCTTGCCCGCTGGTACCTCGACCAGCTACGCGGCGCGTGATCGCGGCTTCGAAATCGGACGCGATGCTTGCGACTGGACCTTGCCGGATCCCGACAAGTTCATCTCGGGCCGCCACTGCGAGGTTCGTTACGAGGCGGGCGCGTTCTGGCTGCACGACATCTCGCGCAATGGGACTTTCATCAACGGATCGAGCCAGCGCATGACCGGGCCACACCGGCTTGGCCATGGCGACCGGATACTGATCGGCCGTTATGTCATCTTGGTATCGATCGACGAAGAGCGCGCCACGGCGGGCTACCGCAGCTACAAATCCGAGCAGCGAGACATGCCGCCCGCGACAGGCCGACCGCTGGAATTCAAAGATGCACCTTTCTTCGATCCCGCGCAGCAACGGCCCGGGCAGCGCATTCCGCCGCACTCCCCACCCCTGCCTTCGACCAGAGACGAGGTCTTGCGGGAGATCGCGATCGGAGCCGGCATTTCGCCGGAATTGCTTCAATTACGCGACCCGCATGAAGTTGCCGCCGAAATCGGCGCGGTCCTGCGGGCGGTGGTCGAGGAACTGACGTTGCTGCTGAAAGCACGTGCGGCCGCGAAAATGCTGGCCAAGAGCACACAACGAACGATGATCAGCTCCGCCGACAACAATCCGCTGAAGTTCGTTCCAGGAACCGACGACATCCTCGAAATCATGTTCGCCCGTCGCAGGGCCGGCTATCTTGATGCCAGGCGCAGTATCGAGGACGCATTCCGCGATCTGAAGACGCACGAATTCGCCACCTATGCCGCCATGCAAGCTGCGCTCTCCCGACTGCTTGACGACCTGTCGCCCGAGGCGATCGGCAGGAAACTCCCGCCTACGTCGTTCACATCGAAGAAGGGGCAGGCCTGGGACGCCTATGTCGCGACATGGCGGACCATGGAGGAGGCACATGAAAACGGCATGCTGGACATCTTCCTGGCGTATTTCAGCGAGGCCTACGCCAAAGCCGACAAGCAAAAATAGGCGATCCAGGAAACGCCTGGCAGGCCAATCAGAAAAGTCCTCCGACGCCCGGCATCCGGTTCCAATAAACAATTTCTGAGATTACAATCGCGTACGACAGTTCGCCAAGCGGGTAAGACTCATTGACCTGGGGGTCTGCGGCAATGTCATGCTACGGCGGGACAGGATTTTCTGGCCAATCCTTCTGCGGACACTGCCGCGGCCGACCGGAGCTGCCCCTTTACCCGACCAGAAACCGTCTTGCGCCTGTC
Source organism: Mesorhizobium sp. WSM1497 (assembly GCF_001672455.2). NCBI lineage: Bacteria > Pseudomonadati > Pseudomonadota > Alphaproteobacteria > Hyphomicrobiales > Phyllobacteriaceae > Mesorhizobium > Mesorhizobium sp. WSM1497. The sequence goes on from NZ_CP021071.1 coordinate 178,319, forward strand.
TCGCCCAATCGCGGGTATCCCGCCTGCACGGGTGATCGGCGATGAGCTCGAAGGACGACCCCTTCGGTCCGGCGGGCAAGACCGTCATTCGCGCAAATCCACGGCGCACGCAAAAACCGCCGCCGGTTCCGGAGCAATCCATCGCGGACACCTCCAGGATCGAGGATTCAACCGTGTTCGATCCTGGCGTCGTGCGGCCACCGGGCTGGGTATCAGGAACCGTCATCTATCAAGGCCCGGCCCTGGGTGCCCCAGCAGGTACCAGCTCTTCGGCCGCCGCATCAAAGCCGCCCATCGAGCAGCGCATGCTGCTCGGCGCCGCCGAGGTGGTCAGATACTGCGCGGCAAACACTATTCTCGCTGCGGCCGCTCCTTTGCTGATGCTGTTTGGGCAACTCAGGCTGATGCCTGTCGAAAGACAGGCGGAGCCACTGGCGCAACATGTCGCGGAGGCCATCGAAAAATTCGACCGGACGGTGGAGAAATCGGACGTTGCCGAAGAGGATGCGCGGATTGCGCGTTATGTTCTGTGCGAAACAGCCGACGATCTTATCGGCAACCTGCCTTGGCCTGGGAAAGACGACTGGTCGCAACGCAGCATGTCGTGGCAGTTCTTTCATACCCAGTCCTCCGGCACAGGCTTCTACGAAGCACTGAACAAGATCCTGGCCCATCCCGAGACACATTACGATCTGCTCGAACTGATGCATGTCTGTCTGTCGCTGGGGTTCGAGGGCCAGTATCGCGGCGTGAGGCGCGAAGACAACAATCTCGAGCGCGTTCGACGCGACGTCTACGAGACGCTTCGCTACTTCAGGACGCGTGCGGGTGAAGACATCTCGCCGCGCTGGCAGGGCTTGGCCGAGACGATGGCGCAGTCCTCGGCCCGCCTGCCGCTTTGGGTGGTTGCCGCGTCAGCGTCGGCGCTGCTGGCGGCAGCGTTCTTCGCATTGCGGGTCTTCATCTCCAATGAAGGCGACGCCGCCGCAGGTGAATTGCTGGCACTCAACCCATCAATACCCGTCGCTATCGAGCGCGCCAGCGTGGCGCCGCTGGTCGAGCCAGCCAAAGTCGCCCCACCGGCGGCCAACGCTCAGATCAATCGTATTCGTGCGGCGCTGGCCAAGGACGTCGAAGGCGGCGGACTGGCCATTGGCACCAAGGGCGACTTCATCGTCGTGGAAATCAACAATCTGCTGCTGTTCCAGTCCGGCAGGGCCGAGACGAAGCCGGAATTTCAGCCCATCGCCGCCGACATCGCCGCGGCTCTTGAGCACGAGCCTGGACCGATCCGGATCGTCGGCCACACGGATAATGTCAAACCGCGTCGGTCGAGCGCCTTCAAATCCAACTTCGACCTTTCGCTGGCCCGGGCCAAAGCCGTCGAAGCCCTGATGGCCGCGAAATTCAGCGATCCCTCGCGACTGACGGTGGACGGCAAGGGCGAGGACGAACCGATCGCCGAAAACGCGACGCCGGAAGGCCGCGCCAGGAACCGCCGTGTCGATGTGATGATCCCCAGGGAGGAGACATTGTGACGACCTGCTGGAAGCATCCATGACGCGTTGGCTGCTGCGGATATTCAGCATGACCGCGCTGATCGGCTTCGCGACCGCCATATGGTTTGCCGGCCCCTTGATCCGCTTTGCCGATAGCCGGCCGCTCGGGCCTGTCTGGCTGCGTGCAACGATCATCGGTGTAATCGTGGCGACGCTGGCGCTTGTTCACGGGCTTCGTTTCTGGCAGGCGAGGAAGGCGCAAAAAGCGCTCGAAACCGTCGTTGCGCACAATGATGACCGCGATCATGACGATGGGCGGCTGCTCGAAGCCCGCATGAATGAGGCCTTGGCGGCGCTCAAAGGGTCGAGCGGCAAGCGCAACTTCCTCTACGACGTCCCCTGGTACGTCGTCATAGGCCCGCCGGGTGCCGGCAAGACAACGGCACTGGTCAATTCGGGGCTGAATTTTCCGCTTGCCGGTTCAGGAGACGCCCAACCGGTGGCCGGCATTGGCGGAACACGTGCCTGCGACTGGTGGTTTACCGACCAGGCCGTGTTGATCGACACCGCAGGTCGCTACACGACGCAGGATTCCAATGCTGAGAGCGACAAGAAGAGCTGGCTCTCCTTCCTGTCACTGCTCAAGAAGCACCGCGCCCGGCAACCGATAAACGGCGTCATCCTGGCCATCAGCCTTGCCGATCTGATGAGCTTCGACGACCGGCAGCTAGATACCCACGTCGCCGAGATACGCAACCGGCTGAGGGAAATCCACGAGACGCTGAAAGTTCAGTTTCCAGTCTATCTGATTTTCACCAAGGCCGATCTTGTCTCCGGTTTCCTGGACTACTTCGGCGGTTTCGACGAGTCACGAAGGCGCAAGGTGTGGGGCGCGACATTCCAGACCGCGGAGCGCGACAGGAACATGGCCGCTGGAGCCCCTGCCGAATTCGATGCGCTGGCAAAACGACTGGCCGACGAGATGGCCGACCGCCTCCAGGAAGAGGCTGATCCCGTCACGCGCATCTCCATCTTCGGTTTTCCGGCACAGTTCGGCGCACTAAAGGGCCGAGTTACCAGCTTTGTCGCCGCTCTGTTCGATCCCGGACGCAGCCAGGTGAATGTCAGCCTGCGTGGATTGTATTTTTCGTCCGGCACGCAAGAGGGCACGCCTATCGATCAGGTGCTGGGCGCGATCGGCCGCAATTTCGGCGGCAATTCCCGCCCTCACCTTTCTGGAACCGGCAAAAGCTTCTTTTTGCATGATCTGCTGACGGACGTCATTTTTGCCGAATCGGGCTGGGTTTCGTATGACAAATCGGCTGCAAGGCGTGCGGCGATCGTCAGATTTGGTGGCCTGGGTGCCATAACGCTGATCGCCGCCGCCGCACTGGGTACGCTCGCCCTGAGCTTTGCTTCCAACCGGTCGCTGATCGCCTCCACAACGCTGGCCATGGGCCAGTATCGCGAGACGGCGGCCCCGTTGCTCCAGGCCAGCACGGTCACCGATGTCGACCTTGAAAACGTCATCGGCCCGCTTGACCAGTTGCGCGATCTGCCGGCCGGGTATGAAACCGGTGACTTGCCGACACCGTTAGAGGAGACGTTCGGCCTCAGCCAGAGGGAGAGACTTCTTTCGGCATCCAAAACAGCCTATCGGCAGGCGCTGGAGCGACTGCTCCGATCGCGCCTGTTGATCCAGGCCGAGCGGACGATCCAGGCCAAGATGGCCGATCCCGTCGCACTCTACGAACCGTTGAAAATCTATCTGATGCTTGGCGGCAAGGCACCGAAGGTCGATGACGCTTTGATCGTTTCGTGGATGAAGCGGGACTGGGAGCAGAACCGATATCCGGGCGAAAACAATCGCGAAGGACGCGAGCAGCTCGAAAAGCACCTGCGCGCCATGCTTGCATTGGACGACGCCTATGATCCGGTCTTCGAACTCAACCAGCCGCTTGTCGAAGCCGCTCAACGTTCACTCGGGCGTATGAGCCTTGCCGATCGCGCTTCGGCCTTGATCAAGTCGGCTATATACGCAGCGGTGCTGGACGATTTTTCACTGTCTCAGAAAGGCGGGCCGGAAGCGCAGCTGCTGTTCGAGCGCATCGATGGCGGCGATCTGTCAGGGCTTCGTATTCCCGGCATCTATACTCATTCCGGCTTCAACACCTTCTATCTCCGGCAACTGTCGCGCATTGCGCAGATGCTTGTCGACGAGCAGTGGGTTCTCGGGGGCGGCGGCGAACAAGGCGACATCAACCAGCAATTGCTCAAGCTCGGCCCCGAACTTCTTGATCGCTACGGCAAGGAGTTCGCGGCCGCGTGGAACGGCGTTCTCGGCCAGTTGAAATTCAAGGCGATGCTGACGGACAAGCCGCACTACATCGCGCTTTCGGCCGCTGCCTCCCCAAGCTCACCGATGAATCAGCTCTTTGCGGCAATCGCCGATGAAACAGCTCTGACGCGGGACTCAGGTGACGGCCCCGATCCCGGCACCGAGATCGAAGGCACGGTCCAGAACCCGCCGCGCAACCCCGCGGATCTGGCCAAGGGCCTGGCCCGCATCGGCATAACAATCGCCAGCGGCAAATCGCAAAGCCGCGCCGGCACCGGGGCCGCCGACGCACGGAACTTCAGTCCAGGAGCAAACATCGAAGCGCAATTCAGACCATTCCAGGCCCTGGTGAACGGCCCTGCCGGACATCGCCCGATCGATGCTCTGACCCAAAACTTCAGCGATATCTATCAGAGCCTGCAACTGGCGGCCGAAGTTCCTTCGCAGACGGAACGCGTCAATTCGAACCTGCAGCTGCAGATAGCCACGCTTCGCGCCAATGTCTCGCGCCTGCCCAAGCAACTCGGCCGGATGGTCAACGCGACGGCGGATGAGTTCGAAGGCAACGTTGCCGAAACCTCGGTGACCAACTTAAATCAGATACTTGACCAGACGGTCACAGCCCCTTGTGAAGCCGCAATCAGCGGCCGTTATCCCTTCGCCCGCGACGCCACCGAGGATGTTGCGATGGCAGATTTCGCCAAATTGTTCGCCCCTGGCGGCTTGCTGGACCGGTTCTTCGCACAAAATCTAGCATCGCTGATCGACATGACCAGCCAGGACTGGACTTGGAAACAGGATGCGCGCTTTGGACGCGACCTGTCGAAATCGACCCTGAAAGACTTCCAGCTTGCGGCGGAAATCCGCAGCGCCTTCTTCCCATCGGGCGGTTCGTTGCCTTCGGTCAGCATCACTTTCACACCGTTCTCACTGAATGGCGATGTCGATACGGCGATACTCGACGCCGAAGGCCAGATCGTCTGGAGCAATCAGACGGGCAACGCGCCGAGCGCGGTCACCTGGCCGGGCGAGGCAGCTTCCGCGTCCGCCAGCCTAAGCTTGACGCCGGAGATGCCAGGCCGCGAATCCGCCATCAAGTTCGAAGGGCCCTGGGCGCTGAAACGACTTCTGGACAAGGCTGCCGTCACCGGCGACGACAGCAACATGCAAGCGCGCTTCGTGATCGGCGGACGCGACGTTACTTATGCTCTCCAGACAGGCTCAGGCTCCAACCCCTTCTTCCTCCCGGCCCTGTCCGGATTCAGCTGTCCCAAGGCGTTTTGAACAGGGTTCATCTGCTGAACATGGCGTCGGTCCGCTGACCACGGCGTTCAAAGCCTGGTTTTCCTTAGTTTTCGATACTTTAATGTTCGAGCCTGTGGCAAAGTGGCGCCAGCGAGCGTCCAAAGGTGCGCCGCAGAAGGACGCTTGAAAAGCGCTTGGTGGCAAATTGAATACTGTCGCCCTTTCCGTTGAGAGCTTCGGCGTGAGCCACAAAGGCTGTGTCCGTGAGCTCAATGAAGACAGCTATCTGGTCGAGCCACAAACTGGCGTCTGGGTGGTAGCCGACGGAATGGGTGGACATGACGCCGGAGAGGTCGCTTCCGCCAGTATCGTCGATCATCTGTCAACAATCGGCATTGCGAGCTCAGCTCCCGATCTTCGCGCCCGCTTCGAGGACAGGCTGGGCCGGGCCAATGCCGAGATCCGAGGCATATCTGAATCCCGCGGCATAACCATCGGTTCCACCGTTGCCGCCCTGCTGGCGATGGACGGGCGGTTTGCCTGCCTGTGGGCGGGTGACAGCCGCGTCTATCTTGTCCGCAACGCCTCGATCTCGCAGATCTCGAGAGACCACACCGAAGTTCAGGAGCTCATCGACCGCGGTATCATCAGCGCAGCCGAAGCACGCACGTGGCCGCGCCGCAATGTCATCACGCAAGCGATCGGCGTCAGCGACGAGATTGTCATCGATTTCCAGCAGGGAGAAATCATGCCGGGGGATATTTTTGTGTTGAGCACGGATGGTCTGACGGCGCATGTCACCGACGCCGAGATCGAGGCGGCGACGGTGTCGGCGACACCTCAGGCAGCCTGCGAGAACCTGCTCGACATGGTGCTGGCGCGCGGCGCAACGGATAACGTCACGATCGTCCTCGTAAAGATAGGACACGAGCGCGATGGCCAATTGCCTCCTCCATATCTGCATAGAGCGAAGGCCTGAGGTTGATGGGCTCCGACGACAAGACGCGCATATCGGGGGGCATGGCCAACACCGTCGTAGGCACGCAACTCAGCGGCATCTACGAGCTCGACGAACGCATCGCATTCGGTGGCATGGGCGAGGTTTACCGTGGTCATAATATCCAGACCGGTGACCATGTCGCGATCAAGATCGTCTTGCCCGAGTTCGCCCGTGACCAGACGATCTTGTCGCTGTTTCGCAAGGAGGCATTGATCCTCAATCACCTGTCGCATGACGCGGTCGTGCGCTACCACGTCTTCACGATCGATCCCGGGATCGGCCGTCCCTACCTTGCCATGGAATTCGTCGACGGTGAGTCGCTGTTCGACATCATGCGGCGTGGCGCGATGCCGGCGGCTGATGTGCGCAAGCTCTGCCACCGCCTCGCCTCCGGCCTGAGCGCCGTGCACCAGGCGGGAGCAATACACCGCGACCTCTCGCCCGATAACATCATCTTGCCGGGAGGCCGGGTCGACCGCGCGAAGATCATAGATTTCGGTATCGCCCGGTCGGCGAGTGTCGGCGGTGAGACCCTGATCGGCGGAAAGTTTGCGGGAAAATACAACTATGTTTCACCCGAACAGCTCGGGCTCTACAGCGGCGATGTCAGTGAGCAATCCGATATCTACAGCCTGGGGCTGGTGCTGGTTGCCGCCTTGCGCGGCAAGCCAATCGATATGAGCGGATCGCAATTCGAGGTCATCGAAAAGCGCCGGACCGTGCCTGATCTCACCGACATCGACGATGATTTTCGTGACATCGTTGAACCCATGCTGCAACCGGATCCGCAGGACCGACCGGTTAGCATGGCGGAAATCGCCAGGATGACGCGTGACGAAAACGAGGAGACAACCCCGCCGGCGTCCATCACACCCCGCGATCGGTCGGCTTTGCCGCGAACCTTTGCATCCGGCAGCAAAACCCAGGCACGATCACACAATGTTGAGAGGCACGACGACGCAGCCGCAGCGGGCCCAGGCGGACAGCCCTTCGTAGAGCACGTGCGGCCCGCGCATTTGTTCGAACGGCCGCCTCCGGCGCCGATGCCGCGCGAGGCCACGGCGCGTTTGCCTGGAAGGTCCACAAAGACCCGAACCCTGGCGATCGCTGGCTTGGCGATGCTGGCCGTGGCCTCCGGCGCGGGCCTTTACCTGGGCGGCTTCATGACGCCTGCCACACCGACTGCCGGCAAGACATCGCTTTTGCCACCGGAGCCGTCCAAGCTCCCGCCCGGCTTGTCAAAGCCGCCCCTGGCGGACTCTGCCGCCCCTGAGCCGGCAAAGGCAGTTTCGCCCGTGCAGGCCAGCGGACAGGCGGCTGAAAATCCGGCAGATACGTTGGGGGTTCAAAAGCCGGAGCCAACCAAGCCCGCCGAAGTCCCCTCGCAGAACGACGTCGTCGCGAAGCCACCCGCAACGGACGCCAGGCCGCCACCCGAAAAGGCATCGCCGCCAATCCAGCCGGATACGATGACCAGCGACAGTCAAACGTTGGCCGCTTCCAGTGAGACAACCGCCCCGACGCCGCCGGTAGAGAAAGCCTCGACGCTGCCGCCCGCTGAGCCCAAGGTTGGCGAGAGCCAAAAGCCCGAACCGCAGGCCAGCAAGCCGGCGGCACCCGCAACGCGGGAGCCCAATCCCACTGCGGCCCCGCCGGCTGTCGCGAACGCCGAGAGCCCTGCCTTGCCGACAAGCAACCAGCCGGACCAACCTGCTGTCGCGTTGAACGTGCCCAAACCAGAGATTCCCCCGGCCGTCGACGACATCGCCCAACGGGTGTCATGGGTTCGCGACTTCGGCGGCGGCGACTGTTTCTATGCGACGATGACCTCAGCAACCGACAAGGCTGCCGCGATCGAAGGCTTTGGAACATCGGTCCAGCCATTCGAAGGCATGCTGGCCGAGTTCCAGGCCAAATTCCATGTCGAGCCGGACATCAGCGTCCGGCTCATTGAACCAAGCCAATGCGAAGTCACCAATTTTCTGCGCTTTATCGGGCAGACCGCATCAGACAAGCCGCAGCTTGTTCTCGATCGGACATCGGTGCCAAACGGTACGCCGATCAGCGGAACGCTGGTGACGCGTGGCGGGCTCAGGTCCAGCGTGCTGTTGATCGACCATAAAGGCATGGTGTTCAATCTCGACGACCGCATCGTCGTAGAACCCGGCAAGGCTACTTTCAGCATCCCGATTGGTCTCGGGGCCGCCGACAAAGCCGCCGGAAAGGCGGTGCCGCAGATCATAATGGTGATCACGGGCCCTCAGGACATCCAGGCAGCCGCGTTCTCCACGCCCATGCCAGCCTCGGTGCTGCTCCCCAAGATTCTCGAAGAAATCGAGACCGACGGGTCTCAATTCTCGGCCACCGCCCAGTATTTCCGGCTCGGCGGATAGCATGGGCGCCCGATGCAACTCAGCCGCTCTGACCCGCCGATAAAGCAGTTTGATCCGGTTCGGGCCCCTGCCCTGCGTGGCAGCATGAGGCTTGCGGTCATGGGGGGGGCGGCCCTGTTGGCCGTGCTGTCATCCAGCGAAGCGCGCGCCGAGTTCACGGTCTGCAATCAGACTCTGGATGTCGTCAATCTCGCCGTCGGCCAGAAGGTCGACAATGCGGACCAGACCGATGGCTGGTGGACCATCGGCGCCAATCAATGCGTAAACGTCATTCGTGAGGAACTCACGAACCGCTACATCTACATCTACGCAACGGACGTGTTTGGTCATGCGATCCTCACAGGATCGACCGAAATGTGCATTGAGCGGCGACGTTTTTCGATACGCGGCATCGACGAGTGCTGGCAGCGCGGCCATATCGCGGCACAATTTCTTGAAGTCGATACCCTCGAACAGGCGCGGTGGACGTTCTTCCTTACGGGAAGCAATCCGTGACGCACGGTATCGACACGAGCTTCAGGCAGAAAAAGCAGGCGCGCGCGGCCCTTCGCAGGCGCACGCTTCGGCGCAGGCTTGTTGCCGGTCTCGCGGTGGCTGTGCTGCTCTCTATCGCCGCCGGTTTCTACCTCACCGCCGAGTATTGGTCGTTCGGAGACGAAGACGAGGAGTTGCATGCGGTCGAAGGGGCGGACGATATGCCGGCGGACGCATCCGTGTATGTGCCAGCCATTATCGATCTGGCGGGGGACCCGATGTGGATCACGCTGGCGCCCGATGCCAGCGCCGCAACCAAAGGCCGGACAATGCCGCGCCCGGCGGAACTCAACCAGGCCGGCGTTTCTCCACAGATCGAAATCCTGTCTGACGTCATGCTTAGCGCGAGCGAAAAATTCATGACAACGATACCGTCGACGCAAGAGGATTTTGCATTCTTCCAGGCGCAACGAAAGACTGCTGCCCCACCATCCGGTGATCTGCAGAATGATCTTGAGCCATCGCCGATAGAGGGGGAACCAGCCGCAGCGCCCGACCAAAGGGCGGACGCCGATGATCCCGAAGCCGGCTGGGGCGAGACCATCGATGCGGGCGATGCAGCCCTTCCCGCATTCCAGAAGACGCAGATCGAAAACAACACGAGTGTCGCAACCGTCTCGAATGAGTATCAGCGGTTCGAGGCGACCGAAGACACGTTCGTGAAAATCCTCAACGACCGCTCTTTGGACAGCGTCGCGCTCGATGCGCATTTCTCCGCAGAGGACGCCAAGCTGGCAGGGCAAGCGCTGAAGGCGCTTTTCAACCGCGACGGCCTGGAACCGGGCTATGTCATCGCCATGCGTGGTTTCAGGCCGAGGCGCGAGAGGACGACCATGTCGCTGATGCAGGTGTCCATCTACGCCAAGAACGTCTTTGTCGGCACGCTGACACGCAATGCGGCGGGCGCATTCGTATCGGGTGTCGATCCCTGGGTCCGTGAAGATCTGTTCAACTATTCGGGCGCACAGGGGGAAGGCACGCACAAGCGGCAGTATCGCCTGCTCGACGCGATCTACTCGACGGCGGCTCGCAACAGTGTTCCAACCGGCGTGATCGGCGAAGCGATCATGTACCTATCGCGAGGGCAGGATCTGGACGCCTTCGCCAGCGAGGACCAGCGCCTTGTGCTGATCTACTCGCAAACGCCGCGCGGCAAGGGCGAGACTGACGGGCGTGTGCTGTATGTCGGCGTGCAGGGCACCGAAAAGAGCCTCGACTGTTTCGTCTTCCAGCTGAGCGAGGGCCAGTTTGCGTGCGTTACCGGTGACGATCAGGTCCGCTCGCTGACGGTCACCAACGGCATGGTCACGCCCGTCAACGGGGTGATGACATCCACCTTCGGGCCACGCAAGCATCCAATTCTCGGCACCGTTCGCATCCACAAGGGCGTCGACTGGGCGGCTCCCGTTGGCACGCCGATCGCAGCCGCCTTCGATGGTGAGATCACCTTCCAGGGCGATGGCGGCAGCTATGGCAATCTGGTGAAGATCTCGCACCCAAACGGGCGCGAGACGCGCTATGCGCATATGTTGAGATTTGCAATCGGGACCGGTGTCGGAACCAGGGTGAAAGCCGGCGATGTGATCGGCTATATCGGCACCACCGGCCTTTCGACCGGGCCCCACCTGCATTTCGAACTCTACCAGAATGGCGCAGCGATCGACCCACTCGGCACGGTCACCGCGGTCGCTTCCGACGATTCCGCGGTCGAGACGCTCACCGACCGTATCGTTCATGTCGAAAGCGGCGGCAGCGCTCGCGCCAAGAACCCAAATTCCTCAGCAACCGGTGCAGGGCAATTCATAAGCAAGACCTGGATCAGGATGATGAACACCTACCGCCCGGAACTTGCGCGCACGCTGTCGACAGCCGACCTGCTCGCACTGCGCTACGACGCCACGATCTCGCGTGAGATGGTTCGCAACCTGGCTCGCGAAGGCGAGGCCTATCTTCGGGAGCGTGGTCACCAGATTACGGCGGGCAGACTCTATCTCTGTCATTTCCTGGGAATGGAAGGCGCGCACCAGGTGCTGTCGGCCACAGGTTCGGCGCAACTGAGCGCCGTGCTGGGGTCGGCCGTCATCCAGGCCAACCCGTTTCTCACCGGCAAGACCGCCAGCTACGTCGTGGACTGGGCCGAAAGGAAAATGGGCCAGAAGCTGGGCCGCATGGCCACTGGCGCCGCCCAGCAGACAACGACCACGGAGGTCCGCCAGACGTCACCGGAGTTTGAAAAATACAAGCAGGCCGTCACCGCCGTCATAAGCTCAATTCAGAATACGCTTTGAACCACGCTCGCGCTGCTCTATCAGATGCTCACCCCTGTCCAAGTTCCATCGGGTAGAACAATCTTCGCCCCATCCCCAGGCTGCGGCGCAGCTTTGCGTGGCTATTGTGTCTTTATCCGCATTTCCACGCGGCGATTGAGCGGATCGTATGGGTTGGAACTGCGCGGGTTCTTTTCACCCATGCCGACCGCGTTGATGCGATCAGGCTCGATGCCGCTGGCCGTGAGGAAGGCGGCTACCGATTTCGCTCGTCGTTGCGACAGGCCTTCGTTGTGGTGCACCGTGCCGGTGGCATCGGTATAGCCTTCGACGACGAAGCTGAACGTGCTCAGCCGGTTGTCCTTCAGGGCTTTGGCGAACTCGTCGAGTTCAGCGCGCGCGGTGGCGTCAAGTTCGGCCGAATCCAAGCCGAAATTGATCAGCATGTCGAGGCCGGTTTTCACTGCCGACGCGTCATTGGACTTGCTTTTGCACTCCTCCGCGGAGCCAACACAAATCCCGCGGGACTTGCCGAGATCGGCCGCACCAGCAAAAAACTTCACGATGTCTTCCGATTTCTGAACGGGGTCGGCGGAAGCGTGGGTCGAGAAAAGCACGACCGCCAACACAAAAGCTGAACTGCTCCACTGCATAGCGGCTCCTCCTGGTTGAGTATTCCGATTTTCGATGTTGGGATCATAGCAAATTCGCAGGCAATTGTCTGTCTGCAATCGCCGGGGGCGTGACAGTTGTTGCCGCGTCACCGGTTGAGACTTGACCCGCGCCGCGCCTAAGGCTTGAGTGGCCAAGCTTCTCGATGAAAGCGTGGCGGTCATGGCCAATGGGCTCCGGTTCAAAACGGCAAGGGATCTTTTCGCGGCGTGTCCTGCTATTGCGCGGGACATGAGGAGCCTTCCAACCGACCAGCGCTCGATCGAGTTTTGCCGCGACCTTCTCGCAGGGCGCGTTCCCGAGGAAGCGGTTACATTTTGTGCCTACCTGCTTCCCGAGCGAGCCGCGGTCTGGTGGGCCCATGAATGCCTGAGCCACCTGGCCGACCTGTTGGATGAGACCGATCATCAGTTGCTCCCGCTGGTCCACAACTGGGTGGGCGAACCGGACAGTCTCCGCCACCAGGCGGCGCTCAGCACAGCCGGCGCGACGCCGCCAACAACGCCGGTCGGCTGGATTGCTCTGGCCGCGGGATGGCGTGACAATGGTTCGGCCAGGGCCGCGACGATGGCACCGGCGTTGCTGCCGTTTCCAGCCGCCCACGCAATCAATGCCGGGATTCTGGCCGGACTGGCGCGTGTCGCACTGGCTGACCGGTTCGCCGTTCTTTCGGCATTTGTCGAAATGGGCATCCAGATGGCTGAGATCGAGGCCCTGAGCCAAGCAGCGGATGCGGATTAGAGCATTCGCCCGGCAGAAACCGATGGATGCCGTCATCATCCTGGCTTACTTACAGCCACCTTGCGCCCATTTTGCGAGCGCCACCTTGAAGCGCGTTCCAAGCGGATGTTGAAGCCGTAAGACAGACACGTCGTTGGCGGCGAAATTTTTCGACTGTTCACACAGCCGGGCCTCGTTCCATTCATGGCAACCGTCGCAGTGCTTTCCTTCCCATACCGACTTGTCGAGCCCCTCCACAGGACTGAAGCGTGGCTTGCCCTTGATCAGCTCCGCAATGCTCTTGCCGTCGATTTCCGGATCGCCGAAATCGACAGGATCGTCAAAAAAGATAGGCTCGTCGGAGGCAAGCCTTGGGATTTTCTGACGAAGCATATCGAGCGAAAGTTGGGCGTCGTCGGCGCCCGACGGGTTTGCCGCAACGTTTCGCCCATCCGAACCGGCTTCCGATTTCTGAGTGGTCGCCTCGCCGACGATCAGCGGTGCGTTGAGGTCGATCTTGTGCAGGACGACCTCAGTGGTCAGCGAGACATTGCTCCAGGGGCGCTGTTTGCCGGCGGTTACCTTGAAGACATCGGCGGTAACGCGGTTCATGGCTTCGGTGATGGAAACGTTTGTTTCGCCCATATGCGCCAGCAGCGCCGAAGCGAACGGCGAATGTTGGCCCGACCCGTCAAAGGCGACCTGATTGGGACTGGTGGCGAACGCGACAAGCGTGCCGGCGCCACCATTCTCGATGGGAATTTCGGCAAGGCCGCTTCTTGCTCCCTTCACGCCGGCGGTCTTTGCCAGCACTTCGGCAAGCGGATTGTCACGGCAAGCGTCGAGAAAAATCAGCCTTATGCTGGTCTCGCGCGACATTTGCCGCAGAACGAAGTCCACGGGCACCGCCTCGAAATCGAGCGAAGTCTCGTCCTCGAGTGCTGCGTCGACCGGAAGAAGGTAGTTGCTGCCTGAAACCTGCAACCCGTGGCCGGCGTAGAAAAAAAGGGCGATATCGGCGCCGCGCACCTGCTTTGCGAATTGCGCAATCGTCGTCTGGGTCTGCAATTTGGTCAGATCGAAGCCGGAAACGACTTCAAAGTCCAGATTCTCGAGGCGTTCGGCCATGGCGTGGGCGTCGCGTACCGGATTGGTCAGCGCCGGCGCATGCTCATATTGGGAGTTGCCAAGGACCAACGCAACACGGCGTTCAGCACTGGCGGCCGACAAAGTCAAAAGCAGTGCCAGCGCTACAAGCGCAATGGCGCCCACAAGTCCACCGCAATGGCCGATACGATCAAAACCCACCCGGGACAACAGGTCGTCCCTCAGTTGACGAGCTTAGTGGCGGAAAATTCGATCCGCCGATTGAGCGCCTTGTTCTTCGGCGTGTCGTTGTCGGCAACCGGGCGCTCCTCGCCATAGCCAGTCGCCGCGATCTGGGTGCGCGGAATGCCAGCGGCAACTATGGCGTCGGCAACCGCCTGGGCCCTTCGCTCCGACAGGCGCTTGTTCTCGATGGGCGACCCGTCGGAATCGGTGTGTCCAGAAACCTCGACCTTCAGGCCCGGGCACTTGCCCACGACGCCGACGACCTCAGCAAGCAGCGGCCGGCTTTGGCTATCGAGCCGCGCGCTCGCCGTTCTAAAGTAGATGGCTCCGGTGCGCGACAGCACCGCGAACCTGTTGAGGCACTCCTCGTCGCTGAAGCTGGTCTTCGCCGCATCGGTGGTGACAGGCCCGACATCGGCAGTGCTCGCCGCAACCGGTTGGACAACAGCCGGCTTGCTGCCGTCAGCGATGAAAACGAAATCGAATGAAACCGATGCCGTGGGAACAATATTGGTCACGTTGGCCGCCTGCTGGAGTTTATCCACGTTCGGCAGCAATCCGAAGTCTTCCACATGCACGGCGACAGGAGCCTCCGAAGCGACCGACACCATGGTGTCGCTGATCATGGTGACCACGATGTTGGCTTGAAGATCCTTGTCGACCCCGTGCAGGCTGAGACGGAACGGAAGAACCGCCTTCACACGTCGCTTGGTCGCCAGGTCGGCAAATGCGGCGGGATCTACCTTCGCGGTCAGTTCGGCGGAGGGAAACTTGAATGTCTCGAAGAAAAGGAACCGCATGCGGACGTTGCGAAGGTCAACCCCTGTATCGACCGAATTGAGGTCGAAGGTGACTTTCGCATCACCCGCCGAGGTGAGGCTACCGGAAATATTCCTGATCTTGTTGGTTTCGACGATCGTGTTCTTCTTGACCGACTGATAGGTCAGGACCGAAGCGGTCGAGTCCAGCGTCCAGTTCGTCTCTGCCTTCGCAGTTCCCAGTCCGGGCCAAATCAACACCAACAACGCAACGACCAAGCCAAGCGCGTTTATAACGAGCCAGCCTCTTGCCCGTGTTTTCCACCAGACTCCCACGACTTCGAACATGGAACCCCCTGCCTAGAGCAGTTCACGATTTCTCAGCGAGGAGCATAGAACACTTGCTGTCGCTTGGCGAGCATCTCGCGTGGTGCGGTGCACCACTCCCGAGCGATGCAAATCTCGGGTTCATCGTCTTGGTTAGAAGGCGATCTTCAGTCCGAGCTTGGCGCCGATGGTGGAACTGTCCGATGACACCTTGCCGCGAACTTCGCCGTTGACGGTGGTCGCGGCCGACATCTTCAGGTTGAAGCCGGTCGACAGCGCGGCGGAAAAATCGGCATCGTCGAAGTCGATCTCCCTGGTGTCGATTTCGGTGGTGTTCTTGTAGCCGAAACGCTGCTGCAATTCGCCTCGCGCATAGGGGCTGATCACCATGCCGTTGCTCAACGTGTAGTCGCCATAGATGCCGGGCTCGAGCTTGATCGCGCCGAAAGAAAGCTGGCTCTTGCCGAACTCGTTGCCGCCGCTGTCTTTATAGGGATCGCCGCGGAAGGAAACGCCAAGCAGGCCGCCACGCAGATCGAAGCGGGTGCGCTCGCCCAGCTTGAAGATATGGCCGACCGATGCCGTCACTGCATAGCCCTTGGTATCATAGCTGCCGGTGGTGCCGAGCACGCCGTTCGTCACGTCGCTTCCGCCGATGAAGCCGGAGGCCGAGACGAGCGCGTAATTGTAGTCCTTGCGAAACAGCGCGTAGCCGCCGAACAGGCCGGCCTTGTTGGTCCCTTCGCCGATGGCATCAAATCCCCGAAACGCGCCGAGGTTGACGTCGGTCGAGGCGTAGCCGGCGAAAACGCCGATGTTCAGGCCGTACTCATTGTCGAACTGGAAGTGTTTGGCGGCATTGAAATCCAGGCTGATGGCAGCCGAAAAATCATTGGCATCGAAGCTCGGGCCGGAGCCGTTCAAGCCGCCGCCGCTGATGTTGTAGCCGTCATGCTCGGTATGGGCGAACTGGCCTGAAGCAAAGACCCCGAAACTTTCCGAAACCTGCACCATTCCAGAACCGGATGCGGGCGAGAGATGCAGGTCAGCATCGAGCGCGTCGCGGTTTATGCCGTAGAGAGCCTCGATTGCCACCGCGACCGCGCCGGCGTTGGTGGCACTGGTCGGCGCCGCCGCAATGCCAAAATTGACTGGCGTGGCACGCAGGAACACGCTGCCATTCGGGCCTGTGACGATCGCATAGGTGAAAAGCGAACCCGGTGTGCCGGGCACGCCTGCGACGCTGAACGTCCCGGTGACCGGGCCGTTGGTCGAAACAATCAGCGGTATGTCGGTCGGCTCGGCAAATTGCGGCGTGCCGAGCAGGTTGACGATGATGGTATTGGCGCCGGTTGCCGAAAACGCATCGGCAATGAGCTGATCCGACTGAGATGTCTGCTGGTTGATGTCGAGGCCGATGCTGGCACCGTTGAGGGTGAGGCCGCCTAGCGTCAACACATCGCCAGCGACACCGTTCGTCATGTCGATCAGCGAATTCGTCGCGATGATCGAACCCGGCATGGTGACGTTGCCGTTGATGAACAGCGTCGAGCCACTGCCCAGGTTGAGGTGGTTGATGCCTTGTATGCCGCCGTTGAAGCGCAGCGTGGAATTGTCGGAGGAAAAATTGTCGAAGCCGGTAAAGTTCTGGCTCTTGCCGCCGGCAGCGAGATCGGTGCCGGTGATGGTGCCGTTGGCGCCCGTGCCGCTGAACAGAACGCCATCGCTCAAATTGAGGGGGTCAACCGCACCGATGCCGTCGATCACGAGCGTGTCGGGACCAAGACCGGTAATGTTACCGCCGATCGTGCCGCCCGACAGATGGACATGCTCGGCGTCTATGCCGCCCGTGATGGTGCCGCCGGTGACCGAGACATTGTCGAAGCCGGCGCCGCCGGAAACGCTGGATCCGATGGCGCCGCCGCTGATGACAATCAGATCGTCACCGACATCGCCGGTGACCTCTCCCGCAAGCACGCCGCCGGAGACCAATATCTGATCGTTGCCGTCGTTGCCTTCCAGAAAACTGTTTATGGTGCCGCCGCGCAGCGTAATAACATCATTGCCGGCACCACCGCTTACCGCACCCGCAAGAGTGCCGCCGGTCATGTCGAAGGTGTCGTCACCATCCTCCAGCCCGACAGAATCCGTGCCCTCCCCACCCTCACCTGGGTCGATGCCGACACTGGCGTTGCCCGAGATCGATACGCTGTCGTCCTGGCTGCCGGCATAGATCGAGCCGTCGACCGTGCCGCCGCTGACGGTATAGGTGTTGCCGCCGCCTTCGCCGAACACCGAGCCGGTCACATGGCCCGCGGTCATGTTGAAAATGTCGGCGCCGCCCGCAAGATCAACGATGCCCGGCGATATGGTTGTGCCGACGGTTCCACCGTCGATGTTGACGGTGTCGTTGCCATCGTTGCCGAAAATGCTGCCGCCTATGGTGGCGTTGCCACTGACCGTTATTGTGTCGTTGCCGGCCTCTCCATCGATATCCAATTCGATTGCGGTATTGCCGCCGATGCTGACCTGGTCGTCGCCGGCCCCGGCATCCACGGCCTCGACGTTGCCTCCCCCTATGGTAATGGTATCACCGCCCTCACCCCCAGAGATGATACCGACGATTGGCTCGCTGAAAAAAACGCCTTCCTCGACCTCGAGGATACCGACCGATATCAGGTCGTCACCGATGCCACCGGTCACATTGCCGACCTGTGTGCCGCTGCCGGATATCACGACACTGTCGACACCATCTCCAAGATCGATGTCGTGGATGCTGCCGGCCTGGATGATAACGGTGTCATCGCCCGCCCCGGCGTCGAGATTGGCGTCGACATTTGGGGCGAACGGATCGCCCGACAAATCCCCATAGGACATCTCGAACCGGTCGTTGCCGCCAAAGAGTTCGAGGGTCCCCTCTGCCGACTGCAAGGATGTCGTTGCCGATGACGTTACCGGCGGCAGGCCACTTATGACGGGGGTAGGCGTGCTGTTGTCCAGGATACCGCCAAAGATGCTAACAATGTCATCGCCGTTTCCGTCATAATCGTTGACGATGACTGTCGACGAGTCGTTGGCTTGCCCCTTGTATCCCGCGAACCCCGTTGTGAATACGCCGCCGACATCCTGGACGTTTCCAGTTGTGCTGCACTCGACCGTGACCGATGTCGTTTCGAACGTCGTTTCGGCCGAGATGCCTGAGCCGACTGTTGTACCAGCACCGCTTGCGATAGCCGAGCACGCTTCCGCGCCAGATATCTGCAACGTGGATGCCGCCGCTAACGCAAGCAACGAAACACCCGCCAATTGATAGGCCTCGCGCGGCACTCTCATTCGATCCCACCTTACGAGAATCGATACCGTCACAGTTAAGGCAATTACAATAAATCACCGGCCCTTCAATGGGGCTCGTTGACTTGATTGCAGGCAGTGTACGCAGCGCGCTGCTCGTCGGCAATGGTTAGGCGTTCGCTCTCAGGCCACTATAAGGTCATGTGTGGCGACAAGGTCACTATCGAACTCAGATTGAACCGCTGGGATGCAGTACAACGCCGTACAAGGACGGGAACATCTAGAGGTCAGAATAGGCTGCCGAAACGGTCAGGCTTCCCGCGTGGGCAACCTTGCGGTCGTAACTTGCCCATATTTCCCCGCCGCACTGCTGGGCCCAGCGATGACAAAAAGAAAAATCGGTAGGCAAGTCCACGTCCGGCGTCACGATCTTCGAAAATGGCGTCAGAAAGCTCTCGAACTGTGCGGCGTATTTGTTTTTTCTGTAGCGCGACCGGTTCACCGTTTCGGGCAGTTTCTCAATTATCCTGGCGACGCAGTCGCGCGAAACCAAGAAGATACCCGTGCCACATAGCGATACCCGGACAAAGCCGCCCATCTCCTGCCGCGGTTCGATGATGGTTCCGAGGAACTCCAGGCTTTGCGCAAAGGCCTTGTCGAACGGCAGTTTCGACAGCGAGTGAAGTTTGCGAAGGTCGACCAGACGCCGCGGATACAAAGTGCCGACTACAGGCTTGTCGAGCGCCAGCATCGCGGCAATGAGATCGGGCGAAAAGCCCATGTCGCTGTCGATCATCAGGATGTGACTGCAGTCCAGCTTCTTGTAGTAGAAATTCGTGAGCAGATAGTTCCGGGAAAACGGTATATCCGTGTACTCGATTTCCGACAGCGTGAACGCGTAGCTGGAAAGGCTTTCGTGAGTCAGGGCCGCAAAAAGGCTGCGAACGAATACGCTTTTGTAGGCTGCTCCGTAAACCGGCAGCGCGAGGTTGATCTTGGTCGGCATCGAGCCCTCCACGGTCCAGTGACTGCATACAAATCCCTTTTTCCTATCTTTGACAGGATACTTGGTATAAAAATTTGCGGGCCTTTGGCGGCACGGGGTCCAAACGCTCGGGCAGGATTGCGTTTGCGTCTGGTGCGTTCGAAGGCCGCCGGATCAAGATTGACGCAGGCTGGAACGAGCATGCCGATATGACCCACCGCCACGGATACTTGCGCATCCCGCTGCTCATGCTTTTCGCGATTTTGAGCACGATCGACGTTCGCGCCGCGGTCGAACAGAACGCCTCATTACAGCCGCGCAACCGGCTGGCGATCGTCATCGGCAACACGAACTACCAGAGCAGGCGTCTCGAGCACCTCGCCAACGCGGTCAACGATGCGACGAAACTGTCCGACAGCCTGAAGCGGCTGAACTTTGAGGTTCTGACTGGAACCGATCTTACCGCCGATGGCTTCGTCAAGCTTTTCCATGACGCCGAGGCGAAGCTGCCCGAAAGCAGCGCCGTACTGATCTTCTACGCCGGCCACGGCATGCAGGTGCAGGGCGAAAACTACCTGCTACCGATCGATACGCCCGATCCGGAAAACCTGGACAAGCTGACGGCGCACGCCGTCAAGCTGAATGATGTGATCGCCAAATTCGCCAGTCGCGGCCGTCAGACCTTCATCTTCCTTGATGCCTGCCGCAACAATCCGCTGGGCAGCGGCGCCAACATCTCCAACGGTCTGGCGCAGGTCGAGGTCGGCGAAAACACGTTTGTCGCCTTCGCCACCCAGCCCGGGAACGTCACCGTCGACGGGACAGGCGAAAACAGCCCGTTCACCACTGCGCTTCTAAAAAACGTCGAAATTCCTGGCTTGAGCATTTCGGACATGATGATCCGCGTCCGCAACGAGACCGAGGCGCTCACCGTCGGCCGCCAGGTGCCGTGGGATCAGTCGAACCTGCGTGAACAATTCTATTTCACCGAACAGCAGATGCTCGATCCGGCGCAGTTGAGCGCGAGCCTGTCGCGCATCCTGTCCGATCCAGACGCCAAGAAGAAGCTGCAGATAGAGCTCGCCTCCAACGACCTGCAGACCGCCGTGCTCATCGTCGGACAGACGCTGCGGTCCGTCGAGATTCCGGCACCGTCAGGCGGTTCAGCGGAGCCGGTCGGCACTCGGGTCGCCAATCTGTCTTCAACCGAAAGCGTTGCAGTCGCTCGCCAGAGCGTCGTCTCCGGCCTCGAAACTCTCATTGTCGGCGCCTCGGCGGGCGAAGCGGAAAAGGACAAGGCAGGCGATCTTGCGCGCAGCATTCAGACCGAACTTCGTCGCCTGGGGTGCTACCGGATGCAAGTTGATGGCGATTGGGGCACAGGCTCCATCCGTGCCCTCACCGACTACTACAAAAACACCAAACAGATCGCACCCACGACCGAGCCGACCGTCGGATTGCTCGGCGATCTCTTTTTGCGTTCCGGCAGAATCTGCAAGCAGCCGGTCATCGTCAAGGCCAAGCCGGCTAAAGTCGCGTCGGACAACGGCCCTTCGCAAACCGGCCCCAGCCGCAAGGCGGCGAAACGCGCGCAGGCCGTCCCGCAACGCCCCATAGCCCCCCCACCAGACATTAGTGGGGGGATAGGCATCGGTGGTGTGTTTTAGGACGTGGGCTGTCAGGCGGGCCTACTTCATTGGCGTTCGTAACATCACGATTTCGCCTCACGGATCGCCTGCAAAGTCGCGTGGCGTAGCATGTGCTCTCGCTTCAAGGTCTTCACTCGTCCGACAAGGCCAGGTTTGATCCATTCGGCGTCTGGCTTGTCGGCTCCCTTCGGTGGCGTGCCTTTCCCCTCCTGCACCTTGGCCCACAGGCGTTCTCGCATGGCTTTGGTCAAGGCGATGTGAGCCGATCCGACATAGCGGCGTTCCGCATCGCGGGTTGCCATCAAAGCGAGTGGTGCCGATCCCGGTTTTAGCTGCACGCCTGCCACTTCAAAGTCGACTTCCTCGTAGCATTTGGTTTTCAGCCACGCTTCGGTGTCGCCTGACCGATAAACGCTGTCAGGCCGCTTCGACACCATGCCCTCCAGGCCCATGCGATCAACCGCGGCGTAGAAGTCGGCCCCGCCGCCATGCACATGGTGACTGTACTGGATCACGCCCTTGGCAGGCCCGACGAGTTCGAGCAGCTTTTCCCGACGTTCCAGCAGAGGTGCTGGGCGCAGGTTGACCCCGTCCAGGTGCAGTAGATCGAAGGCGACGAAGATGATCCGATCCGGCGCCCATCGCATTGCGGACCGCAGCGAATGGAAATCCGACACGCCCTTCCCATTGAGGACGATTGCCTCGCCGTCGATGATTGCCGACTTGGGAGAAAGGGTTGCCGCCGCCTCGACAATCGTCTTGTACGTCGATGACCAGTCATAGCCTCTTCGCGTGATCGCTCGGGCCGTGCCGTCTCGATTATGATTTGCGTCCGATAGCCATCGTACTTGATTTCGTGAATCCAGTTGTCTCCTGTCGGGGGGACCTCGACAAGCCTGGGAAACATTGGCCTGATGAACTTCAGACGCATGAACTGACCCGCAAGACTGCGTTTCAATTTAGCATGCGCTAAAATGGTTCCGGAACATTTTAGACGAATTGACTGTTTGACAGTCATGGCGAGGCCGTCCGACGTGGACCATCCATTCCCGGCAAGGAGCACGGCGGCGAACCAGCCGATGAGGACGACAACTTCTATACCTGCCCGACGTGCGGACAGCAGGTCGACATGCGCGACTTGCGGCAGGTGATTTGGCACGAGCAGCCAAAGCAAGCCGCTCCTGTTGCTGGTAGATTAGCCGCGCCAGCACATCGGCAGCAGCACCCCTCTCAAAATTGGCGGAACATAATTTAGACCCGTCAGTTGGGAGAACTCATGGGAGGCGCGCGATGTTGCAACGTGAAATCTCCATTGTCTCGGACAGGTCGAAATTGGTGGCGGACTATTCTCTGATCGCCGCCGATATAGCCCAGCGTCTATCTTTGCGCGCTTGCAATGACAACGCTTCCGCCAACGTCCCGTGGGCACCGAAACATTCCGAGGCCCCGACTTCGCCGGCCTCGCACACCCGCCGAGTATTCCTCGACCGATCGTGCTTTAGCCACGATCTATGCGTCGACGGTGGTGGGGATAACGCTGATTCTGGCGTCGGCAGTTTGAGTTACGCGACCTGATGCCGCTCTCCCAGAAACTATCTTCGGTTGAGATGACACTCAAATGCCCCGGATGTGGAAACGAGTTCACCAAGCCAGGGCGTTGGTTCATCGTTGCCGCCCACTATCGGTGCGAAGGTTGCCAGCGTTTACACCGCCTTCCTTATCCAGAAAAGGTGGAACTGTTCGAAAGATACGCCCAAGGGTGTGAAGACGGGCTCGGCAGCATCGACAGTGGGCCCGCACCGCTTGGGTGAGGACCGATGCGGGCCCGGCCAAGGGTTGCCTTTCCTTGGCCAGCAGCGTGCGGGGCGCTGCCGCCAAGAACTGAGCATGAGTAATAAGGTTCCGCTGATACAAAAAAGCCCGCCAGCCGTCAGGCCAGTGGGCAGTTCTCATGGGGAAAGCACCGAATGGGAACAGTGCAACGACCGAATCTCGACAGCGCGGTTTTTGTTCCACCGTCCGCGAACAGACCTAGCGTCGTTGCCTTGGTAAACCCGTACGGCAACCCTTCCGGCCTTTCAATTTTTGCCCGATGGCTCGCTACTCTGCGGCCCTGTCACCTCAAGGTTTAGGCCTGACGCTACCCTGTCACAGATAGTCGATATCCACCCAGATGTTACGCCGCAACCGGCGGCGGTGTTACCTTAGTCGAGGTATACCGTGGTGTGCGAGCTGCTCGGCTGGTGGCGTGCGCCTCTCCGTTGCTTGATGTGACTGTAATGGGGCCGCGAGCCGACTGGCAGCTTCCTAGAATCCAGTTGGCAAAAGCGGCCATTCCGCACCGAGCGCCAGTTATCGGATCGAAGGTGTTTTCGGCGTCACAGGCCCGCCAACTGGTGTTATGCTACTTCTCACCGCGAGGCTTGAGCTTACGCGGTGAGAAGTTGAGGAGGAGGATATGTTAGAGACGCAGCTTCAAAGTCGCAATGGCATGCCGATTGGCGCCGACCTCATCGATGAGTTCGCTTCGGGGTTGGCTGGCCGCCTTATCCGGCTCGCTGATGCCGATTACGACGAGGCACGCCGTATTTGGAACGCGGCAATTGATCGACACCCTGGACTCATCGCACGCTGCCTCGGTGTTGCTGATGTAATCCACGCAGTGAAATTCGCCTCTAAAAACGACCTTCTTGTCGCGGTACGTGGGGGCGGTCACAATGTCGCCGGGCGCGCGCTCTGCGACAACGGCATCGTGATCGACCTCTCCGCCATGCGTGGCGTGATGGTTGAGGCCAAGACCCAGACCGTGCGAGTTCAGGGCGGCGCGACGCTTGGCGATCTCGACCGAGAGACGCATTTGCATGGGTTGGCGGTGCCGGTCGGCGTCGTCTCTAAGACCGGCGTTGCCGGTCTGACGCTCGGCGGCGGCGTAGGCTGGCTGGTGCGCAAGCACGGACTGAGCTGCGACAATGTGATTTCGTTTGAGCTGGTGACAGCGGAGGGCAACCTGCTGACGGCCAGCATGGAAGAACACCCCGACCTGTTCTGGGCTTTGCGCGGCGGCGGCGGCAATTTCGGCATCGTCACCTGCTTCACCTTCCGAGCGCAGCAAATATCTTCAGTGCTCGGCGGCCTGATCGTTCACGCACGCGACAAGTCCGGTGAGGTGTTGCGCTTCTATCGTGACTTCATGGCCACGGCACCGGAGGAACTGACTGCCTACGCGGCCATGCTGACGACGCCGGACGGTATGCCGGCGGTCGGCGTAATCGCATGCTGGTGCGGTGACGTGGTAGAAGGCGCACGTGTGCTGGCGCCGCTGCGAGCTTTCGGTCCCCCAATGCTCGATGCCATCCAGCTAATGCCCTTCCCGACGATGCAGAAGCTGCTTGACGGCGCTTTCCCGGACGGGACCCACAATTTCTGGAAGGCGAGCTTCGTTCCGCAACTTACCGACACGATCATAGACCTGCTTGTCGAGCATGGAAATCGGATGAAGTCGCCTCTTTCGGCCTGCATCGTAGAGTTCTATGGCGGCGCGCCAGGCAGGATCAGTCGCGCTGAATCCGCCTTCGCCCAGCGCGGCGCGGAATACAACATAGGAATGACCGCGCAGTGGGTGGATCCGGCCGAAAGCGAAAGGCATATTGCCTGGGTACGCGCCATGTATGATGCGTTCGAGCCGCATTCGAGCGGAATGCACCTTCTGAACTTTCAGAGCGAGCCCGCGGACCAAGTTATCCGCGCCTCATTCGGCGAAAACTACAGACGGCTTGCGGAAGTGAAAAGCAAATACGACCCGACCAACTTTTTTAGCGTCAACCAAAACATCTCGGCCGCGACACATTAAGCGCCTTCGACAAACTGAGGCGAACTGATCGAAAGTTCCCTTGGGGTCAGCATGATCGCGGGCACCTAGGCATAAGCTCGGGGCTATCAGCACCGTGCATCCGGACGGGTCTCCAGAGGCAGCCGTCATACAGGTGACGTTGGGCGACGACCTCAACATCGTGTTCGACAGCTTTCCCGGAAGCGGAAGCTGGCAAATATCAAACGAGACAGCCGGATCGCCATGGTGATCGGCTGGGATGAAAATGTCACGGTTCAAATCGAAGGCCGGGCCCGACCTGCCAAGGCTAACGAATCACAGCGGTTGAGAGATGTCCACGTTGCCAACTGTCCGCTTGAAGCGGAGTTTCTAAAGCAAGGGGCACAACTTTTTACGATTTCGCCTCGATGGATTCGCTATTCCGATTTCAGAGGCGAGCCGATGGTTTTTGAGCTGTCCGGCAACTCGCTTGCGAAATAGGGATTAGCCCCGCCACCTCTCGGCAGCGGGCCGCCGCCAGGGCTGCCTGTGCAACAAAGGCCGTCGATGCGCGTTGAGGCTCGTCTCAGTGGAGCTTCGACAATGGATCCGGCAACCGCAGCAGTACTGCTTTTACTCTCTTGCAGCCCAGGCGAGGCTGTCGTCTGCAGGCCCATTGATGCCGCGCCGACCACATATGCGTCGCTTGACGTGTGTAAGGCATCTCTGAAAGACAGGCTCGCAGGTGCGCCAAATGGGGAAATCGTCGGACGATGTCATCCCCTCGACGAGACTGTCACCGGTTCCCTGCCCGCCGGGTACACCACCGTTGTTGTCACGCGCGGTGTTGGGAGCAACGCCGTCAGCAATAGCTACATCGTTCAACACAAAGAATAAGGCCCGCCACCTCTCGGCAGCGGGCCAATTCAACAGGATGTTGGATTCAGGCGTTGCCCGCCGGGCGGTACGCCTTCATGTCCGCCGCCCCTTGGCGGTTCAGGTGTTCCCTCACCGGCTTAAGGATAGACGTTGGATGGGTCGGCGTCATGTGCACAGATCGCCAGCCGTGCAACGGTCTAACTGCTTAGCGGCTCCTTTGGTTTTCTGCGCAACGGTCTTTCCCCTAGCTGGATTTAGCTATCCCCCTACGGCTGGGTAGGGACGTCAGTCTCAATTGAGCAATCGCAAATATGCCTATAACTTAGGCAGCGCGGGGGATGATCCCTATGAGCTATCCCGCAATGGCAGGTGCGGCCCACGCTTCAACCTAAGCATCCCCGCACCGGCCATTCTTTTGGGTCTACGGCTGGGTAGCGCCTAGCGGCTCGCTTTTGGCCTTGATTTGTTCTGGCCGTTGCAACTAGGCGCAATCCCGCAGTAGCGGAGCCGCGCAAAGTCCTCGCTAGTTTCACCTTACGTTCCTGTCCGACTGCGGACAATCGCCACCAAAGCACAAGCCCTTGGAAGGGGCCCCTGGGGGGCGGTAGTCGGCACGATCAGGCAGACCAAAAACGGGTTGTGCGACCGTGCCGACCATAGCTGGACACGAGGGTGGGCCTAATGTCCAGGCTCCATATGCTACCGGTACACCGGTCTTGCTACAACTACGCCTGATGGCCTATGTCGCGCTTGAAAATCGAAGTCGCATGGCGATCTGGACGCTACGCAAACCGCACTGCCTGGAATCCTAAAGGGAACTCACCTTCAAGTGGCACATTGACCCTCTGAGCGGTCGATTCAAAAGGATGTAGCCGCTTACACAGGGTCCGCCGCCGGCGCCCCAATAGGCGGCGGGCTTACCCTCAGTGGCTTTCAACGTAGAGCAAGAAGCCCGCCTCGCCTCATTCACGGCGAAATGGTTAGCAGGCGTAACCACATCGAAGGCTCGCCAAAGGACCTCTTCTATACTCGGGAGTCGAATCCACGAGCGGAATGCGCAGCGGCCAGCCGTTGACCATCTGGAAGACCCAACGACGTCCTTGGACCACGCCAAGGCGCCTGTAACGACAAGAGGCGCATAGGTCGCGATGACCACATGGGTCTGCCTGTAGTATGTGGAGGTCATTACACGTTCGACATACTCGCGCTGCCAGTTCGGGTGAAGGCTGCTCGGGTTCGTCGATGAGGAAAACAGGCTGATGGCCTCGCTCCGCGGTGCTTAGGAACACCAGCGATGAAATCAGTGACAATTCGCCTGACCTGGCGTCTTGCAATTCGATCATCGGCCCATCTCGGCGCTCGAGATGTACCTGGATCGGCTCGCGTAGAAAATCGTGCTGCCGAAGGCAGCGCTCGTTCCTGAGCACTGCTCAGAAATCGCGACCTAATGAGAACGACAGCTTAGGGTCCGTCTGGTCTAACCAAACCACTTGCTTGGGTTGGACGGAATGGCGGCCTCCTGATCCAAAGAGAGCACGCTCTCAAAATCCAGAACCTGTCGTCCAGTGTTGACGGCGGAGAAACCGAACCTCGGGTGGGATCCGCAGTAATTGAGAACCGCTCCGGCTTCATAGAAGCTCGCGCTGGATTCGCGGAAGGACGCAGCAATGGCCTGCTTTATTACAGAGCGGGGTGAGTTGAAGGCCGAGATACGACGCAAGTTCCGAATGCCCGCAAATCTGTCTCGTGCAGTGTTCGAGACGACCGTGAGGTCCGTCGGATTTGTAGAGGTTCCCCTCGCACGGCTTCCTTGCGCCGGTGAGCACCGCGCCGCCTGGCCCGTCCCACCAGCCCAGCCGCATGAAGCTGCGTCTTGATGAAGGGGTAGCCCCAGCTGAAGTCATGATCGCGCAGCAGGTGTTCGTGGAAATGCTTCACGTTCCAGCCAAGGTAGCGGTGGCGATAAAGTTCCAGCATCTCCTCGATCGCCTCCGCGGGCACCCGGCGCGTCGAAAGCTTGCCCAAACGCCGGTCGAGCAACCCAGCCTCCCCAGCCTCTTCGTAACGCTCGCGGTAACGCCGGAATTTCCGCTCCGACATGCCCAGCAACTCGCCTGCCTCCATCATCGAAAGATCGCCGCCATTCCAGCGGCTCAATAATCCCGAAACTTCTGCATTCTCCGGTCCTCTAGCCACGCTGCCCGCTTCATGCCCAGCCTCCATTCGCTGGCGATAAAACCGGACAACTCGCGTGCTACCTAATCCGGACAACTCATGTGCTTACGACAGCAGTTGCTGAAATACATTGCCGCGATTAAGCATTCGGACTAAAGTCATCCCTTCTCGCAGCGTGCCGCGTCCTCCGGTTTGACACAGGGGTGCCGAATGCGCATGTCCTTGCTTTTCATTTCACTGCTGATTGCACACATCCCGATTGTATCGCATGCCGCCGCCATTCACGACGCCGCCGTGAAGGGAGATGTCGCGGCAATTACGGCAGCGCTCGACGCCGGTGCCGGCGTCGACGAGAGCGATGGAAAAGCAACGCCGCTCTATCTTGCGGTTAGGGGCGGGCATCTTGCGGCGGCAAAACTGCTCATGGAACGAGGTGCCGACGCCAACGTTGCCCCGACGCCGCTTTTGGGACCTCCCCTCATGCCGGCTTTGGCAAAACGCAGGGTCGACTTGATCAATCTGTTGCTGCAGGGGGGCGCAAATCCAAATGCGCAGCGCGGCGGTGAATCCGCCCTTCACATCGCCGTCAGATCCGGCTGTCTCGATTGCGTGAAGGCACTGGTCGAGGCCGGCGCCGATGTGAATGCGAAGACAAAGGACGGCAAGACACCGCTCCACATGGCAAAATTCAAGGGGCAACATGAAGTTGCCGCATATCTCTTGTCGCACGGCGTCGTCTTGCCAACGCCAGCCCCTATCTCGATGAAATTGAAATTGTCAAATGCGGATGTCGAGAAAGGCCGAACCTACTTCACCCATGTGTGTCACGGTTGCCACAATGCCGAGCCACAGGGAGAGACCAAGACGGGGCCCAACTTGTGGGGCGTCGTCGGCCGCGACAAGGCATCCATGGCAAGTATGCGTTACTCCGACACATTGCTGGGCTGGGAGGGTGTATGGACGTATGAGGACCTGAACACATATCTCTTCGGGCCCATGCTCACAACGCCGGGCGTCAAGATGGAGACGCCCGGTGTCCCGGACGAGACCGAACGGGTCAACGTGATCGCGTACTTGCGCACACTCAGCGACAAGCCGATTCCGCTGCCCTGAACCCCTACCCTGGTCCCTCCCCAGTATCGCCCCTTTGTAAAAGCGCACTGGGAATGCCAGCGCGCAAAAGAAGCCTTTAACGCTTATTCAACTTATCTATTTTAGAAGGTGCTAATGCGCTTCTCAATCCTGCTTTTTGGCTGGGCAGCATTTTTCGGTTGGGATTTCGCCGCCAATGATGGCCAAACCATTATTGGCCTTGGCGTGCGAGTTGCCAGGCTATTCCACCTCTCCGGGCTAATTTGAAATTAGGACGACGTCAGCGCTTCTTCACCTTCGGCGTGATCTCCTCGACCCGCACCTTGTCGCCGATCTCCCTTAGCCAGCGGGTATGTCCGAGGCAGGCTCGTCGAGAAAGGCCCCTGCCCCTTTTTACTAGCTCTCGACGAGCCGTGCGCCGCTTACCCCCGGACGGCAAACGCTGTCGCAGTCTGCCTTGATCGTCAAGCGACTGTTCTGTTCGCGTGTTCGTTAGCTCAATCAGGTTGCGCTAATGTCACATTCGGTGGACGCGTACGCGTGCGCGCAACTGCAAGCCGTCTCATTCACCCTTCCGCCGTTTCAATTTCGGCATGATCTCCTCGATCCGCGCCTTCACGCCGTCCTGGGCCATCGCCACCGGTGACGACGCCCATTCCGAACGCAATCGAGAATATCTTGATCCAGAACGTCGAGATGCGGAGATAGATGTCCCTTCCGGTCAAGAAATTGAGGCCTTCCAGCATCGCGATGAACGCGGCCAATCCTACAGTAATAGCCGGCAGCAGGATGTGCCAGCCGATGACCCAGCCGAACTGCAGTCGCGATAGCAATACAGGATCGAAGTCCTCGTCCCTCTGGATGCAGGCGAGCCGGCGAGAATCGCATCACCTTCCGTAGTAGCGGCGGCTGTGGCGGGAGCGCGTTTTCAGTGCCGTGGTCAAGCTATGGGAATTGGCGACGGTGTCGATGCCGGATTTTGAAACCAGCTGTTCTGCCGCGTCGTACGGCTTGCAACTCTCAGGCGTGACCGCGCCAGAGGCGATAGAGCACGCACCTAGCTTGCGTGCTTGTGCTGCTTAGCTGCGCAACGACCCCCGGGGGGCGATGGGAACCGTCTGCGGCGATCCATGCTTCGGTGTGCTTGCAGCTCGCTTAGTCAAAGCGCTTCTCTGGGTAGGCACAGGGCGATCCGACCAACGGACAAGCGACGGCAGGACGAGAAATCGATGCTGCCGTCCAGTCCCGCCAGAATTGCCGCACGACAGGCAATGTAACGCGTGAAAGGCGTTTGAAACGTCACATTCGGCTATATGAGAATGAACGCCCCGATAAGAAGCGCGCCAAGCCCGATCGCGACGACAAGCCGTGTGGTGAGATCCATCAGGTCAATTTCCTTATTGCCAACTCTAACGTCTCGAGTTGGACGAGACCTTCCGTACGGAATCGTCGGTCCACGCCAATTGCCTCCGCGCCGGGAGAGAACCATGTCGGCAGCTTTGCCGGAGCAGAAACCCGTTGCGCCGCTGCCCTGCCCGGCGGCTATCATGAAACCAGCACATTCCGGAACTGCCAGGGATCGGATGTGTCGATGTCCTCCGGGAAGAGCCCAGGCCGGCCATCCAGAGGCGTCCAGTCCGTATAGACACCAACGAGAGAGCCAAGATAGGGCTTCTGGATCTCCAGGCAGCGCCGGAAGTCCAGATCTTCAACTTCCACGATGCCGGCCTCGGGGTTTTCAAGCGCCCAGACATGCCTGCGAGCACAGCCGACGTGACCTGAAGCCCAGTAGCATTGTGATGGGGCACGAGCTGTCGTGTCTTCAATCGCGAGCTGCGAACCGTACCAAAACGCGTTTCTTGAATGGCCCTAAAGAAGCACGCCAAGTTCATCTATCCCGTCGACGATATGCGCGAAAGTTGTTGAACGCCTTCGCCGCGGAGGCTGCCATTAGGGGTGTTCGAGGGATCTGGGTGCAGAGCCACGATTTCCAGGCGCCAGGATTGCATGAAAAGGCCGGTTTTGTGCGTGTAGCTGAGTTTGCAGATTGGCCGGAGGGACACTCCAACGTTATTCTCTGCAGAACCCTGGAAGCCACGACGGCAACTCCATGACCACCATTTAGCGCAGGTAGCTGACGCGGACGCACTACCCGATATCGAACAGTCGGAGGGTGACGCTTACCGCGAAGTTGCGGAGCTGGCCTGGATTGCCGATGACGAAAACCAGACCGTCGAGCGTCACCGTGAACTTATCGCTAAGGGCACGTGCTGGGTAGCGGTGGAGCAGGATGGCCGGACGGTCGCATTCCTGAGCGCGGAGATCCAGGACGACACATTGCACATCTGGGAACTAGCTGCGCGCCTTGACCGACAACGCTCAGGTATCGGACGCGCCTTGCTCGAAAAAGCAATCACAGATGCGAGGGAGCGCCGCCTTGTCGCGATCACCCTGACAACGTTTCGGGATGTGATCTGGAACGCGCCTTTCTATCAGAAGCTGGGCTTTCAGGTGCTGGGCGAGACGCATGCGGGAGACCGGCTTCGTCAAATACTGCGTCGGGAGATCGAACACGGGATGCCGGCAAGCAGGCGCTGCGCCATGCGCCTCATTCTCGGCTAGACGGAAATTGGCTAAAGTGATGGACAAAACCCTTGCTCTGGCAATGCCCGAATTTCGACCGGCTCTGATCGGCTGAGCTGGAAGGTTGATATCGCAGGCTAAAGAGCGTTGAAAAGCTGGCTCGGCCGGACCAATTTACATTGCGAAGAAGATTTTTCGCTACCCGGGAATAAAACGCCGCCCGCCCTGGTCTTCCATGCATACGCTGCTGATTGACCTTGAAGGAACGTCCCCCTGCAACCCCACACACTGACGACCGCGACGGCAATGGTCGACGCATTCCCTGGTGAAGGCGACGCGTTGGCCGCCTGCGGCTCCCAGCCTGTCTGCCTTAAACGTCCTGCCCAGTCGGGATCGAGAGAGCTCAGACGCCGCGGATGCGAGAACGCATCGGGGTGGATGCATCGTTGCGGTCCAGTGTGTGATTGACATCGATGAAACAGTTGCCTTCACATTCACCGCAGCTGGCGACCCTAAATACTTCCGCTGGGTTCGCTTGCAAGACAGAACCATCTTCGCTTCCTGGCACTCAAGGCGAGGCGCATATCACGGTACACCAATGCTAAGCAGCAATGCGCAGGCCGACCGCTTCAGCGAAGTGGTAATGCCTCATCTCGCCGACGCGCTTTCGCTGGCCCGTTGGCTAACCGGCAATGCCACCGACGCCGAGGATGTCGTGCAGGACGCGTGCATGAAGGCACATGCCAGCATCGCCAGTTATGCCGGCGGCAATGCACGCGCCTGGCTGCTCACCATCGTGCGCAATGCGTGCTACACATGGCTGGCGCGGAACCGCCCGCGCAGCATCGTCTCGGTGGGCGATCTCGCCGATCTCGACGAGGTGAGCTCCGCTCACGCAGCCGATCCACCCGACAGCGAGAGCCCGGAGGCGACCCTGATCGCCAAGGCAGATACCGTGGCACTCGAAGCCGCGATCGCCGCCCTGCCGCAGCCGTTTCGCGAGACCCTCGTGCTGCGCGACATCAATGGCCTCGCCTACCGCGATATCGCGGCCATGCTAGGCGTGCCGATGGGTACGGTGATGTCACGGCTGGCGCGGGCGCGTGGCCTGCTGATCTCTGGCCTTGGGAGGGCGCAATGAGCGCGCACAACGACGGATTGCCCGAGGATGCCGCAGGCATGAACCTGATGCTGCACGCGCTGGTCGATGGCGAGCTTGACGCCGCCGCGGCCATAGCCGTTGAGCGGCGCATAGCCGCCGACCCCAAGCTGGCCGCCGAACATGCCCGCGTCATCGCCTTGCAAGGGGCTGTGGCCGGACTTCCGAAGCCGCAAGTAAGCGACGCCTTCAGCGCGCGCATCGCAGCCATGGCTGCTGCCGGCAATGTCGAGGTACTGCGCCCCACAGCGCCGACGGCACCAGCGAAGGCAAATCGAACGGGGTGGTCGGCGCGCAACTTCGGCTCATTCGATTGGCGCGCCATGGCGGCGTCTATCATGCTCAGCGCGGTGCTGGCCAGCGGTGCAACGCAATGGGCGATGCAGCCTGGCGTAGCCGATGGCTTTGCCGCAGGGGTAGCCAGCGGTCACCAGCGCAGCCTGTTGGCGATGAGCCCGGTGGATGTCGTCTCGTCGGACCGACACACGGTGAAGCCCTGGCTCGACGCAAGGCTCGGTCTTTCGCCGCCGGCGCCGGACATGGCCAAGGATGGATTTGCACTCATCGGTGGCAGGGTCGAGGTCATCGGCGGCCGGGCGGTGCCGGCACTGGTCTATCGCCACCGCGAGCATCTGATCACCCTTGTAGCCGAGCCTCAAAATGCCGGAGCTGTGACCGACCCTGTCGATCTCTCTGAGGGCGGTTTTTCGCTGGTGCAGTGGAGCGACGGCGCCTTCTCCTACTGGGCGATTTCCGACATGGAGCGGCCGGAGCTGGACGATTTCGTAGCGCGCTTCCGCGCCGCCACCGTGACCGGCTGATAGCCGACCGCCCAGACCTTTTCAGCCAATATCAAGTGCGACGTCACCGCTGGCTCGGCTACTTCGCGGTCAGACAGACCCACGGCACCAGATGGTGCCGACCTCGGACGTGCGCGTGCAGCGTCGGCTGGCCCAGTTCCCGACAGCCGCCGTCCCTGATTTTGGAACCTCCAAAAGAATTTCGCGCCACCCGGGAATAAAGGGATGTCTTGGCGAGTCTTGTTGTTAGCGGGGCCAATTTCCCGGCACGCAACCAAGAAACGAAACAAGGATCTACCAAAATGACCAAGCTCGCTCTCAGCGTGGCTGCCATGCTGCTTGCCTCAAGCGCTGCCTTTGCCGGCAGCGACCATGGCGCCAACAACTCCAACCAGCCGGCCACCAGCGTCGACACCAACGCTACTGCTTCCATTCGCTCCACGCCGCGTCAGGACAGCGTCGACTCCAAGGTGACGACCGGGCCGAGCCAGGGGTCGGTTCAGGACATCATCAACCGGCACAACAACGACGGACTCTGGGGCCGCTGAACGCGCCTCGACCTCCAAACAACAACTTCTCTCAATCCTCAAGATCAGGAACTGTTTCAATGAAAAAGATCGTCCTTACCGCTGCCGCCATCCTCGTTGCCAGTGGCACGGCCTTCGCCGGCAGCGACCACTACGGCTCGAACACTTCCCGCCAGCCGGTCGCCAGCCATTCGGCTTCAAAAATCGACACCTCGCACACCAGCTCGATCCGAGAGGTCAAGAAGATCCATGGTGGTGCCGATGCCGGCGTGCCGGCGCAGTACGGCCAGGGCACCTGGGGCAACTGAGTTTCATCCGGTCAGGACCGATAGGTTCGGCAATCAGGACGGAGGGCCACGCTTGGCTTTCCGCCACCCCCACCTCTTAACACAGGAGATCATCATGTTTAACATGACACGTCGCACGTTGCTTGGGTCCGCAACTGCCGCTGCCGCATTCGGCCTCGCCGGCAGGTTGGAATTCACCCGTCCTGCCTTCGCCGAAACAGCAGTCGAGCCGGCCGTTGGCTTCTACAAATACATGGTCGGCGATATCGAGATCACCGCCATCTATGACGGCATCTGGCGCAAGCCGCACGACCCAGCTTTCATCAAGGATGTCTCCGTCGAGGACACCAAGGCAGCCCTTGCCAAGGCCGGCCTGACGACAGACTTCATGCCTATCCCGCTCACCGTCGTCGTCCTCAAGATGAACGGCAAGGTGATTATGATGGATGCCGGTTCGGGCGTCGGCCAATGGCAAACCAATGCCACCCATCTGCCGGCCAACATGGCCGCCGCTGGCATCGACTACAAGACTATCGACACCATCATGATCTCGCATTTCCATCCCGACCACGTCTGGGGCCTGATGGAAAAGGGGACCAGCGCGCCTGTGTTCCCCAATGCCGAGCTCATCGTCAACGCCACGGAATACAAGTGGTGGACCGACCCCGGCCGACTGGCAAAGCTGCCCGAAGGGCGCAAGCCGGCGGGCAAGCGCATCGCCGAAAACTTCCCGAAATGGAAGAACTGGAAGCTGGTCGAGGACGGCGCCGAAGTGGCGCCTGGCATGCAGATCATCGCCGCGCCCGGTCATACGCCAGGCCATTCGGTCTACCTCGCAAACTCCGGCAAGGAGCAGATCATGATTTCGGCAGACACAATGTATGTGCCGGCACTGCTGGCGCCGCATCCGGACTGGCAAGGCACCTACGACCAGGATGGGCCGACGGCCATTACCACGCGCCACAAACTGATCGATCGCGTGATTGCCGACAACATCCGCATCTCCGGTTCGCACTTCCCGTTCCCGGGCACCGGCACCTTCGTCAAGGACGGCAACGCCTACGGCTTCACCCCCGTGCAAATTTAAGCGCGGCAATCCCAAAGCGAGAAAGACAATGAAACCTTCCCTCTTCAACAGGCACAACCTGTTCGGGCTGCTCGGCGCCGTTGCCGTGCTGACTGCCGTTCCGGTCGCCGTCACCGTGCCGGCCTATGCCGTGGACAACATTGAAGGCGACGACGCGCCCGACCTCACCGCAGTAAAAGCCAAGATCGATGCCAAGGACTATAAGGGTGCATTGGCCGATCTTCGTGACCTGGCGCAGGACACGCAGCAGGCCGACGTCTACAATCTGCTCGGCTTCACGCTGCGCAAGACCGGCGATTACACGACGGCACTGACCTACTACACCAAGGCGCTCGAACTGAAGCCGGACCACAAGGCGGCGCGCGAATATCTCGGCGAACTCTATGTCGAGACCGGCGACATGGCCAAAGCTAGGGAGCAGCTGGCATCGCTGACCCAGCTCTGCCCGGCAGGCTGCGAGGAACGCGCAGACCTGCAGAAGGCCATCGACACCAAAGTGACCCAATGAAGCCAGGCGGGCGCCTTCGTGCGGCGCCTGCCCTCTTTCCTATCTGGAGCCAATCGTGACAACGACACAAATCGCCTTGAAACTACATCTCACCGACTTGACCCTGCTGACGGGTCGCCTGCTGCTCTCATTGCTCTTCGTGCATGAAGGCGTTGAGCTGGCGATCCATTTCGACGGTGCCGCAAAAGCCATGGCCGCCCTCGGCGTCAGCCTGCCGCTTCTGATGGCCACCATAGCGCTGCAGCTGGGAGCCGGTCTTTCGATCGGCCTGGGCCTGCTGACGCGTCTGGGCGCGGTCGCGCTCGGACTGTTCTGTTTGGCAACGGCAGCCCTGTTCCACACCAATTTCGCCAGCCAGAACGAATTTCTGCATTTGGAAAAGGATCTCGCCATAGCGGGCGGCATGTTCGTCCTCGCCATCGCCGGAGCCGGCGCGATATCTCTCGACAGGGTGCTGAACGGACTCATGAGGCGCCGGCAACAGGACAGAGAGACGGTTGCCGCGCTCATAGCGGCCGGTAGCCCTTTGTCGGTGGGCGATATCAAGCTCCCGTTCTAATTTCGACCAAGACGCTGGGTCTCATATCAACTCGGCACGCCACAAACGCCTCGGGTGACCAGATGGCGCAAGCCGTTCGTGGCGTGCCGTTCATCGACGTCCGCTTAACGGCACGGATAGGGCCGCCCTATCGGCCGATTTGAGGCGCAAAGCTGCCAATGGGTGTAAGATAAATGCGATCAGCGAATGGGGGGCCTAGCTTCTTGAATTTGGGCGAACCGCCTCGTAACCAGTTGACAGATAACGATGTGCTAGTCGCTGAGGGTCAGCGTTCTCTGTACGGGTCGCCAAGCCGTTTCCTCGTACTGTATGGTCTGGCGGACCTACTTACGATGACTCCGAATAGATCCGTCCGACAGGGCCGGACCAGCGGTCGAGGTGACTGCTTCCCGGGTCGCAACGTTCTCCAGAAATGTCGTCGCCGGCACGAAGAACAATGTGCCGGTGACCGCGCGGCTGAAGTCCAGCAACCGATCGTAGTTGCCTAGCGGCCGGCCAATGCGCTGCCACGTTTCGAGCCCTAAAGCTGACATTCGCGTCTGTAGCTCAGTAAGGGTTGGAATAAGTCGAACGGTGCCACGGGTGCGCGGGTGGTAAACCCGAAAACCTGGAGGAAGGGGGCGGCTCTGCTCCCATTTCGAAGGCGGCGGCAACATTTTGAGACCAGACCCTCGAGGCCAAGCGCGCGCAAGGCGGCCTTTTCAAAGGTCAACAACGCCGAGTTAAACGTCGAGCAAAACCGTTCCTTGCGGGCGGCTGCAACATGCCAGGACATAGCCGGCCGATTTATCTTCAGCATTCAGCCCGCCTAGATCGTCCATGGCAACTTCGCCGGATAGTTTGGCTATTCGGCACGTTCCGCAAACGCCCTGCTGGCAGGCGGTTGGGATGTAGATGCCACAGTTCCGTGCCGCTTCAAGCAGGGTCTCTCCGGGCGCGCAGTGATGCTCCACGCCCGAGCGGGCGAAACGGACCGAAGACGAAATCGCTGAAGCCAATTCCGACCGCGAACCATTGCTGCCTCCGAAACTCTCCTCGTGATACTGCGCCGGCGGGAAGCCTATTGCGTGAAGGCAGGCCCGTGCCGTCTTCATGTACCCTTCGGGTCCACAGGCAAAAACGGTGCGCCTGCGGAGATTGGGAACGAGGGTCAGCAGCATCTGACTGTCTATTCGGCCAGTTGGCCCCCTCCAGGTGCGATCTTCCTGGCTGCAAACGCACGTTACCCGCACGTTGGGGAAGCGAGAGGCAAGTGCGTCCAATTCCCTTCGAAAGATTATATCACCTGGCGTTCTGGCACTATGAATGAAGGAGATATCCTGGTCGGTTGCGCGGTCGGTAAGCGCACGCAACATCGACATCACGGGCGTTATCCCGCTGCCGCCCGAAAGGAAGAGCGGCGTTTCATATGGCAGGTCATCGAGATTGAATGAGCCGAGCGGCCCTTCGATTTCGATCTCGTCGCCCGCCCCCAAATTGTCGTGGAGCCAATTCGAAACCAGGCCGCCCGGTGTTCGCTTCACCGTGATCTGCAGGTCGAGCGGTCGCGTCGGTGGTGAGGAAACAGAGTAGGAGCGCGTCACCGCGGCACCCTCGATCTTGAGGTGCACGAGCACATACTGGCCCGCGCTGAAGCAGAACATCCGATCCGTCGGGGATGTGAAAACGAAAGTTTTCACATCGGGCGTCTCCTCGATTACACGACGGCAGAGTACGAGCTGCGATGTGGTTTGTGCCCATTGCCGATGACGCATCATCGGGAGGAGGCCGGGGGTCCCAACGTGTGCGTTCATCATTCATCT
The DNA here is from genome assembly GCF_001672455.2 of Mesorhizobium sp. WSM1497. Taxonomy (NCBI): domain Bacteria; kingdom Pseudomonadati; phylum Pseudomonadota; class Alphaproteobacteria; order Hyphomicrobiales; family Phyllobacteriaceae; genus Mesorhizobium; species Mesorhizobium sp. WSM1497. The sequence continues at coordinate 216,595 of NZ_CP021071.1, forward strand.
CGGTTTGAAGTAGAGCCAAGATGCCATTTCCGGGCCCGCCATAACAGGAGCCTCCCTCGCGAGTTATGATCGATTATTTCGATCACATATCCAGTGACATCACGGCAACGTGAAGGGCGCGGATTCCCTTGCGGATGATCGGTTCGTGCTTGCGGCGCGCCAGGATGGCCGTGTGTACCGGCTGATGCAGGGTCGGAGCGCCTTCGACGATGAACGATGGGCGTTCGAGGGCAAACCTGCGCGCATCGTCACTTCGCATATAGCAGGTCCCGCCCGCGCGCCGTAGCATCATCTCCGCCAAGGTTTCTGATCCCATGGAAAGGCGACAGATCGCCAACTCGCCAAGCAGTTCGGCATGGGCCTTCTCCAGCAGGACCGTATAGCCAGGACGAATATAGGTTTCAGGATCGACCTCGGAGAGGGTTCTGGCTACCGTGGAAACCATCACATATTCCTCAACCATCAAATGTTCATAGGAGATTTCGGGTAGGTATCGCGGGGCGTAAAGCACTGCGATGTCGAGATTTCCCATGCTTAGGTCGCTGACCATCTGGTTCGAATAATCCGACTCGACATGGATCGACGATTTGGGAAGAGCCTGACACAGCGTCTCCACCCAACCCGGCAAAACCGAGCGGGTCATCCCGACCTGCGCGGCGACGCGCAAGGTGCCTTCGAAACGATTGAACGCCCGGACATCGTGGCGAGCCTGCGACCATGTAGACAGCAGGGATCTTGCGTAAGCTTCGAACCGGCGTCCTGCGGCGGTCGGTTCCGCCCCGGCGCGTCCGCGCTGGAACAGTTCGGACCCGATTGCGCTCTCGAGGTTCTTGATGCGGGTGCTGATCGTCGACTGGGTCAATCCTAGCCGATCCGCGGTGCGATTGAAGTTTCTCGATTCGATGATGTCCAGAAAGGTCTCGATGTGATCAAGTTGCATGAAATCTCCAATCGAAAAACTCGATCATATTCCACGTATCATAAGCTTGATCAAACAATACTCAAGGCGGAAGCTGTAGCACATCAGCGGCCGGCAGCGCCGCCGGGACGAGATACGGATACGGAGCGGAAGAAGTGTTCATAGTCGACTGCGACTGTCATAATTACTGGTCAAGCGCCACTGTGTTGGAGCCCTATCTCTCCGGCTTGTGGAAAGACATGTTCATCGAGGGCGAGAAAACAGGGCCCGTTGGGGCCTTTCCGCATGGTCATCGGCCCTGGTTCCACCCGCAGGACTTTTCCCGCAAGGACATCCGTCCGAAAACGGAAGCCGACAACTATCTCATCATGAAAGAGAAGCACCTCGACAAATACAAAGTCGACGTGGCGATCCTGACCGGCGATGAGCCTATCGAGGCGTCGACCCTGGCTAACCCTTACTATGCCAGCGCTCTGGTCAGCGCTTACAACGATTATCAGATCGATCAGTGGTTGCCGAAAGACGATCGGTTCATGGGCTCGATCATCATCGCGCCACAGGATCCGAAGCTCGCTGCCGCCGAGATACGCCGTCTTGGCCGCCATCCGCGCATGGTCCAGGTTCTCGCCTCCCAGGGGTCCGTCAAGCCGTATGGCGACCCGTTTTACCATCCGATCTACGAAGCCTGCGCGGAAGTGGGGTTGCCATTCGCCATTCATCTGGGCGGGCATGGCGGCGTGAATTCAACTGCCATTGCTCCTGCTCCGACGACATTCTTCTGGGAAACGCATGCCATTCTGCACATGTCGGCGATGTCGCACGTGGCAAGCATGATCGCCCATGGCGTCTTCGAGAAATGGCCGGACCTCTACTTCGTGATCATCGAGTGCGGCGTCGCCTGGGTTCCGTCGGTCCTTTGGCGCCTGGACGCCGACTACAAAGCGCTGCGCAAGGAGACGCCATGGCTGAAGATGCTGCCGTCTGAATATTGCCGGCGCAACATCCGCTTTTCCACGCAGCCGCTGGAGCAGCCTGCAAACATCCAACATCTCTGGTCCACGCTCGAAGCGATGGACGGCGAAAACACGCTGATGTTTGCATCAGACTATCCGCACTGGGATTACGACGATGCCAACACGCTGCAAATCCCTCCTGCATGGAAGAGCAAGATCATGGGACTGAACGCGCTGGAAGTCTACAAACGCATCCCCCGCGCGCAAGCCGCGAATGCCGCCTGAGGAAGCATACGATGCCCGAGAAGACATATATCTGCCGCGTCGACGAGATCGAAACAGGGTCTCCGTTCATCGCCAAGATCCGCAGCCTTTCGGTCGGGATTTTCCGCATCGGAGATTCATTCCACGCGCTGCTGAATGTCTGTCCGCACCGCGGCGCTCCGCTTTGCGAGGGGCCGCAATGCGGCACAACCGCGCCCGTTGAACAGGCGCAATTCATCTATCATCGCGAAAACGAGATCGTTCGATGCGCCTGGCACGGGTGGGAGTTCGACATCAAGTCAGGCGCGGCCTTGGTCGATCCCTCCGTTCGCGCGCGCACATTTCCAGTCACCGTCGAAGCCGGCGGCATCTACGTGACGGCCTGATTGGCGCAAGCCGATTGGGATTGGAAAAATTCGAAGGAAAGGTGGCGGAGCCAATAAGCAGATTTGTTCGCCGGTGCTTGACGAGAAATAACGCGGGGAACTCCGCAATGGGAGAGTCAAATGTCAGAATCTGAATACAAGCTTGGTATCGCGCAAAGCCTGGTCGGAGGCGGCAAGGTTTCCCGCCGCGACTTCATTCATCTTGGGCTGGCCGCGGGCCTGACCGTTGCCGCCGCCGACCGGCTGTTCGTGAGCACGGCGCGGGCCGAACCGATGCAGGGCGGCTTCGCCAAGCTCGGCATGGCTCATGGCGCGACGACGGATTCGATCGATCCGGCCGGCTACCCCGACACGTTCACACAAACCGCATTTTCGGGCTCGCTGTCCAACAGCCTCACTGAGGTCGACGCTAAAGGCAATGTCCAACCGGACCTCGCCGAGAGCTTTGAAACTTCGCATGGAGCCAAAACCTGGGCTTTCAAGCTGCGCAAAGGCGCAACCTTTCACAACGGCAAGACCGTGACGGCGGATGACGTCGTGACCTCCTTGCAATATCACATGGGCAAGGACACCAAATCGGCGGCGAAGTCGCTGTTGGACTCCGTCGCCGATGTCAAGTCGGACGGCCCGGAAACGGTGGTCTTCACGCTCAAGAGCGGCAACGCCGATTTCCCTTACATCATGAGTGACTACCATCTGGTCATCATGCCGGCCAAGGACGGCAAGGCGGATTGGGCTTCAGGCGTTCGCACCGGTGCTTTCGTCCTCGAGAATTTCCAGCCCGGCGTTTCGGCCAAGCTCAAGCGCAATCCAAACTACTTCAAGAATGGCAAGCCCTATCTCGACGAGGTGGAGTTCATCGCCATCACAGATCTCGCCGCTCGCATGGCGGCGCTATCCACGGGGGAGGTGGACTATATCGGCCGCGCCGACCTCAAGACCCTCGGCATGTTGAAACGCAATCCCAAGGTGGAAATCGTCGAGGTCACTGGCTACGGGCACTATACCTTGCCGATGAATGTCACGATGGCGCCGTTTGATAATCCGGACGTGCGAATGGCATTGAAATGGGCGATCAATCGCCAAGAAATCGTCGACAAGATCTTTCTTGGCCACGCCACTGTGGCCAACGACAACCCGATCGCGCCGGCCATCAAATTCGCCAAGGATCCGCAACCGCAACACAGCTTCGATCCGGAAAAAGCCAAGCACTACCTGAAAAAGGCCGGAATGGAGAACCTGAAGGTGGACCTCTCGGTGGCCGATGCCGCCTTTGCGGGGGCGGTGGATGCGGCTTCGCTCATTCGCGAAACGGCAGCCCAATGCGGCATCGACGTCAATGTCGTGCGTGAGGCCGAGGACGCTTATTGGGACAATGTCTGGCTGAAGAAATCCTGGTGCGCTTCCTATTGGAGCGGTCGGGCAACCGCCGACTGGATGTTCACGCAAGCCTTTGCCGCGGACTCCAGCTGGAACGAAACGTTCTGGAAAAATCCCCACTTCAACGAATTGCTTGTCCAGGCACGCGCCGAGACGGACGAAGCCAAACGAGCGGCGATGTATGCCGAGATGCAGCAACTAACCCACGATGACGGCGGCAGCATCGTGCTGGTCTTCAACAATTTCGTCAGCGCCCAATCCAAAAAGCTCGCACACGGTGATGTGGCGCCCAACTGGGAGAACGATGGACTGAAAATGGCCGAACGCTGGTGGATCGCCACGGCATGAGATGGCGGGCCGGAGCCGCGATGGTTTTGAGGCTCCGGTCAGCTGGCTCCGAGTGCAGGGTTGCCGCCCAAAGGGAAACGCCACGCACATGAACCCCGTCGCAAGAACGGTCCTGCAGCGCCTTGGCCTCGGTCTGGTCACTTTGTTCATCGTGTCCATCATCATCTTCTCTGCGATCGCGATGCTCCCAGGCGACTTCGCCAAGGCCACGCTCGGGCAGTCGGCGACGCCCGAAACGGTCGCCGCGTTCCAGCGGGAGATCGGCATCGATCGTCCGCCTGTCGAGCGCTACTTCGCTTGGGTCGCCCAGATGCTCCATGGCGATTTCGGCTCTTCGTTTGCGAGCCGCACCGGATATCGGCGTACCGTGGCCGAGATCATCGCACCCCGCCTCTACAACACGATGTTCCTTGCAGCGGTGACGGCGCTGATAGCCGTTCCCCTGGCCTTGGGGCTTGGCATTCTGGCTGCGCTGTACCGCAACGGCTGGTTCGACCGGCTGGTGAATGTCGCGACACTGACAACCATTTCATTCCCGGAATTTTTCGTCGCTTATATGCTCGCCTACCTGGTGATCTCGCGCGACACGTTCATCGGATCCGATTTCGCTCAAACGCTGCCTCATTGGCTCACTGTCTCGCTGAACTGGGCGCTCAATGCGGTTCCCAAATTTCCGACATTGTCGAATGTGAACGATCAGACGCCATTTTGGGAGCATCTCTGGAAAGTCGCCCTGCCGGCAATCACCCTTACGCTTGTAATCGTGGCCCACATGATGCGCATGACCCGAGCGGCCATCATCAACATGCTGTCAAGCCCCTACATCGATATGGCGCGCCTCAAGGGAATGTCCCCGATGGTGATCGTGCTGAGGCATGCCCTGCCCAATGCCTGGGCTCCGATCGTCACTGTGGTCGCGTTCAATCTGGCGTATCTCATCGTCGGAGTGGTCGTGGTCGAGGTCGTGTTCGTTTACCCCGGCATCGGCCAGCTGATGGTTGACGCGGTAAAATCCAGGGATGTTCCGGTTGTCCAGGCCTGCGCCCTGATTTTCGCCGCAACTTATATCCTTCTCAACCTGCTAGCCGACATTATTTCCATCGCCACCAATCCCAGGCTCTTGCACCCACGATGACCAGATCCGAAACTGTCGCGGAGCTTCAGAGGCTGAGGCGCTCGCGTGCCACCCGGGCGAAAACTGCGCTGAAGAAGGCACCGTTCAGCGCGTGGTTCGGCATCGTCGTGATCCTCGGCTACGTCTTTGTTGCGGTCTTCGCGCACTGGATAGCCCCATATGGCGAGACGCAGGTTTTCAGCGAAGCCTTCGCGCCGTGGAGCCAGGAGTTCAAACTGGGAACCGATCAGCTCGGCCGCGACATGCTCACCCGCTTGATCTACGGTGCGCGCAACACCATCGCTATAGCGGTCGCGACCACGTTGCTGTCCTTCGCGGTCGGCGTCTCGCTCGGCCTTCTTGCCGCATTGTACAGGGGGTGGCTCGACCAGATCTTGTCACGTGCGGTGGACGTGCTGATGTCAATCCCGAGTCTGATCTTCGCGCTGGTGCTGCTGACGATCTTCGGCTCTTCGATCACGAGCCTGATTGTCATCATTGCGCTTCTCGATTCCACCCGGGTCTTTCGGCTTTCTCGCGCCGTCGGGCTTAACGTGGCGGTGATGGAATATGTCGAGGTGGCAAGATTACGCGGTGAGGGACCAAAATGGATCATCGCCAAGGAAATCCTTCCCAATGTCATGCCGCCACTGGTCGCCGAGTTCGGCTTGCGATTCTGCTTCGTGTTCCTGACAGTCGCGGCGCTGTCGTTTCTCGGCGTCGGTATTCAGCCGCCGACGGCCGATTGGGGATCAATGGTGCGCGAGAACGCGACCCTGATCACCTACGGCGACGTCACCCCGCTACTTCCGGCCGGCGCGATTGCTCTCCTTACCGTGTCCGTGAATTTCGTTGTGGACTGGTTCCTGCACGCAACAAGCGGGTTGCGGGATGAAAAGTAGCGGTCCAGGCTCACGCGAAAAAGGCAAGGATCTACTTCAAATCCGCAATCTGCATGTGGAGGGGTTCTCGGACGAGCGCTGGCATCCGATTGTCCGCGGGATCGATCTGACGCTGAAGCGGGGCGAGGTTCTTGGCCTGATCGGCGAATCAGGCGCCGGCAAGTCCACCATTGGCCTTGCCGCAATGGGTTATGCCAAGCCGGGCTGCCGGATCATGCAAGGCTCGGTCCTGTTCGACGGGATTGATCTTCTGGCAGTCAATGAAAAAGGGCGCCGTCGCCTCAGGGGCTCCCGCATTGCCTATGTCGCACAAAGCGCGGCTGCCTCTTTCAATCCGGCACATCGGCTCTTGGAACAAACCGTCGAAACAGCGGTGGCGCATGGAATTGCCGGCCGGGAAGAGGCGAACCGGAGCGCCGTCGATCTTTATCGACGCCTTCAACTCCCAGAACCGGAGACCATAGGCTTTCGCTATCCTCATCAGGTCTCCGGCGGGCAGTTGCAACGGGCAATGACAGCGATGGCAATGGCTTGTCGTCCGGACCTCATAATATTCGACGAGCCAACAACCGCGCTCGACGTGACCACGCAGGTTGAAGTTCTAGCTTCCATTCGCAACATCGTGGAGGAATTCAGCACCGCTGCAATCTACGTGACGCATGACCTGGCGGTGGTGGCGCAAATGGCGGATCGTATCATGGTTCTGCGCCACGGACGCACCGTGGAGGAGGCTGATACACGCCAGATGCTGGCCTCGCCCAGCCAAGAATATACCAAAACGCTCTGGGCCGTACGCAAGCTCGACAAGCCCGAAGTTCCAGCCGATGACTATCTGCTGACGATAGACAACGTTACCGCGGCCTATGCAGGAAAGGTCAAGGTGCTCCAGGATGTCTCCATCAAGGTTCCGCGCGGAAGAACCGTGGCTGTGGTCGGCGAATCCGGTTCGGGCAAATCGACGCTCGCGCGAGTCGTCACCGGTCTCTTGCCGCCAATTTCAGGTTTGATTTCTTTTGCCGGGCAGCCCCTTTCCACGAGCCTGAAGACGCGGCCGAAGGAGGTCCTGCGCCGCATGCAGATGATTTACCAAATGCCCGACAACGCCCTGAATCCGCGCCAGACGGTCGAAGAAATCATAGCTCGGCCGCTCGAATTCTACCTCGGCCTAAAGGGCGCGCAGAAGGATCGCCGGATCTGCGAACTTATGCACATGGTCGAGATGAGCGAGGATTTTCTGGAACGCCTGCCTGGCGAGCTATCGGGCGGCCAAAAGCAACGCGTCTGCATTGCCCGGGCGTTGGCAGCCGATCCAGAGCTTATCATCTGTGACGAGATCACGTCCGCGCTCGACCAGATCGTCCAAGAGGAAATCCTCAAGCTTCTCATGCGCCTGCAGCGTGAACTCGAAATGAGCTACATCTTCATTACCCACGACATTGCTACCGTAAGGGCGATAGCCGACCAAATCGTTGTCATGCACCAGGGCAAAGTCGTTGAACAGGGACTGAAGAGCCAAGTTCTCACACCTCCCCATGCCGCTTACACCGAACGGCTTTTGTCGTCCGTACCGGAAATGGATCCGGACTGGCTTACAAGGCTGCTGGCCAGCCGGAAAGTCTGACAGGGGGACCCCGTCCACCTAGGCCCCTGGCATCCTTCCACGTGCTTTGAAGGGCATGATCGTGCTCCGCTTCAATCGGGCTGGCCAGCCCGACAAACGGAGCTAACCATTTTACCGTTTCGCCGCTAAGAAAGCTGGCGACCCAGGAGATCTCGGTATTAGCTCACGAACAGCAGCTTCTGTTTGCTTAAAAGAAGCGCTCTGAGGCACATCAGAGCTACGACGCAGTCCCTGTGATGTATGCTTTTTGGAAGCGGCTGCTAATCTCTCAATGACCAAGATTGGGCAGCAAAGCTGCCAAGGGGTGTAAGATAAATGCAGCCAGCGAATGGGTGGCCTAGCTTCTTGACTCAATTTGGGCGAACCGCCTCGTAACCAGTTAATAAATAACGTCGGGTTAGTCGCGCTGTCTGCAATCCGGGTGGCGAACGAGGATCAAGGAAGGAACAAGGGGGCCGTGCCCAAGTTCGGGGCATGTACCACCGCCGCCGATGAACTCGAGCGGCTGCGCAGCAACAACCGAGGCACGGGATCATGACCGTTCAGATTCGACTTTCCGAGATCGACCACGCCAGGCGCGAAGATCATGGCGACGGTGCCTGGAGCATCGCACCGGACCTGGGTTATTTGCGGCTGGCAATCGTCAATGTCGTGTTCTTCGGCGCACCGCGCAGCGGAGATCGGAACTGGGTGCTAATAGATACGGGGTTGCCGACGTCGAGAAGCAGTATTCTTGCGGTCGCGGAAAAGCGGTTTGGCACCAACGCACGGCCTGCCGCGGTTATCCTGACACACGGCCATTTTGACCATGTGGGAACGGTTCTGGACCTCGCGAATAGGTGGGAGGTGCCCGTCTTCGCGCATCGACTCGAGCGGCCCTATTTGGACGGAACTGAATGTTATCCGGCACCGGATCCCTGGGTCGGGGGCGGACTGATGGCGCTGCTTTCGCCGCTCTTTCCACGCGGGCCGATCGATCTTGGCAACCGATTGGAACTCTTGCCCTCCGACGGATCGGTCCCCGGAATGCCCGGATGGCAATGGCTGCACACACCCGGGCACGCCCCTGGTCACATTTCGCTCTGGCGCGAGGAAGACCGCTCGCTGATCGTAGGGGACGCTTTCATCACCACCGGTCAGGAGTCGGTCTATGAGGTCGCCGTCCAGGATCTCGAGATGCACGGTCCGCCGCGCTACTTCACGCCGGACTGGGATGCGGCGGAAAGATCTGTGAAGCGTCTGGCTGCCCTGAACCCTCAGATGGTCATCACTGGACACGGTGCGGCTGCCGCTGGAGTGGGCATGCGTAAAGCTCTTGACAGTCTGGCTGAGCGCTTCACGGTGTTCGCCGTCCCGCCGAAATCAAAATTCGTACGCGAGCCAGCGATGGCTGCAAATAGCTGAGGTAACCGAGCCGCCGTCGTTGTGAATATGGTCACGTTGGACAACTCCATCTCTCGAGCAGGTAGAGTTCCCCCTCGGGTCGCGCCCATGTCGCCCAAACACTGACAAGCGGAACAATCCCGGGAGGTGCCAGTTAGGCGTCGCACGCTTGGGCGACTTGCGGCCAGCCCCGTCCCGGCTCCACCAGCTTGATGGGGTGATCGACTTAGCTGTGCTCCATCGCCGTGCCGCCGAATGGAGTCTGTGCACGAGCCAGCGAGGAGGAACAAACCTAGGAAGCGCCAGTTAGGTCCTTCGTCCGGCGGAGGGCGGCACCCCGGCCACGCGCCTTGAAGTTGGTTCAGAGGAAGGCTTCAGATGAGAAGTGCCAAGAGCGCGTGCCCCAAGAACGCGTCCTCTCCAGGATTGGTGGCCGAGCAAGTGTTGTTGCCATCCAGCCCCAAGCCGGGGCGGCAACTGCTCTGGATCCCGGCAATCGCATTCTTGCCCGGTTGCGCGGGGGGTGTGCTCGACCCGCAAGGACCCATTGGCTCGGGCAACCGCACGATCCTCTTGAACTCACTGGCGGTGATGCTGGTGATCGTTGTTCCGACGCTTGTTGCGCTCTTGGCCTTCGCATGGAAATTCCGCGCCTCGAACAGCGACGCGCGCTATGACCCGGAGTTCACCTATTCGGGGCGCATCGAGTTGATCGTCTGGTCGATCCCCACGCTCACCATCCTTTTCCTTGGCGGGCTGATCTATTACGGATCGTACCAGCTCGATCCGCGCAAACCGATCCCTTCCGCGCAGCCGCCGCTCGACATCCAGGTGGTGGCGCTCGACTGGAAATGGCTGTTCCTCTATCCCGAGCAGGGCGTGGGCGCTGTCAATCAATTGGTCATCCCCGCCGGCGTTCCAGTTCATTTCAAGCTGACCTCGGCCAGCGTGATGAACACGTTCTTCGTGCCCCAGCTTGGCAGCATGGTCTACGTCATGAACGGCATGCAGACCGAGTTGCATCTGCAGGCCGACCGCGAGGGCAGCTTTTTCGGCCAGTCGGCGCACTTCAGCGGCGACGGCTTCTCGGACATGAACTTCAGCGTGAGCGCGGTTTCAGCCGATGCCTTCACCCGCTGGACGTCGTCGCTGCGCGGCGGCGGTGGCGTGCTCAACGCGAATGCCTATCGCGAGCTCGCCCGGCAAAGCACCAACGTGCCGCCGTCCACGTTCGGCCATGTTCAGCCCGGGCTGTTCGATGCCGTCGCTCAGCAGATATTGCCCCCGGGTCCGGGGCCGGCCGAAAGTGCCGCCGGCGGCGAGCCACAGGTGAGCCCAAAGGCATTGCCCGCGGCGGCGCCGCCGACGGGGCATCATCCACAGGCAGAAGGGGCGGAATGACGATGCTGGGCAAGCTCGACTCGTCGGCCATTCCCTTCGATCAACCCATCCCGCTCGTCGCGGCTCTCGGCGTCTTTCTGGCAGCGGTCGCCGTGCTTGGATGGATAACGGTGAAGGGCTACTGGCCCTATCTGTGGAACGAGTGGATAAGCTCGGTCGACCACAAGCGCATCGGCGTGATGTACATTGTGCTGGCGATGCTCATGCTTCTGCGTGGCTTCATCGATGCCATCATGATGCGCACGCAACAGGTGCTGGCGATCCACGGGCCGGGCTACCTGCCGCCGGAGCATTACGACCAGATCTTCTCCGCGCACGGCACGATTATGATCTTCTTCGCGGCGATGCCTTTCATGATCGGCCTGATGAATTTCGCCGTACCGCTGCAGCTTGGCATACGCGATGTAGCCTTTCCGACACTCAATTCCGTCAGCTTCTGGCTGACGGCTTCCGGAGCCCTGCTGGTCAACATCTCGCTTGTCATCGGTGAGTTCGCGCGCACCGGCTGGCTGCCCTATGCCCCCTTGTCGGAGACCACCTACTCGCCGGGCGTCGGTGTCGATTACTATCTGTGGTCGATCCAGATCTCCGGCGTCGGCACGCTGCTTACCGGCGTCAACCTGGTGACGACCATCCTCAAGATGCGTGCGCCTGGTATGGGCTACCTGCGAATGCCGATGTTCTGCTGGACCTCGCTCGCGTCCAACCTGCTCATCGTCGCAGCCTTCCCGATCCTCACCGCCACGCTGGCGATGCTGACGCTGGACCGCTATCTCGGCTTCCATTTCTTCACCAACGAAGCCGGCGGAAATCAGATGATGTTCGTCAACCTGATCTGGGCCTGGGGCCATCCCGAGGTCTACATTCTGGTGCTTCCCGCCTTCGGCATCTTCTCCGAGGTCTTCTCGACATTCTCGTCAAAGCCGCTGTTCGGATACCGTTCGATGGTCGCGGCCACGATGTTCATCTGCATCGTCTCGTTCATGGTCTGGCTGCATCATTTCTTCACCATGGGCGCCGGAGCAGACGTCAACGCCGCCTTCGGCATCGCCACGTCGGTCATCGCCGTCGGCACCGGGGTGAAGATCTACAACTGGCTCTTCACCATGTATGGCGGGCGCACCCGCTTCGACACGCCGATGCTTTGGGCGCTGGGCTTCGTGACCACCTTCACCGTCGGCGGCATGACCGGCGTTCTGCTTGCCGTTCCACCGGCCGACTTCGTGCTGCACAACTCCCTTTTCCTCGTCGCGCATTTCCACAACGTCATCATTTCGGGCGTGCTGTTCGGCGCGTTCGCCGGCTTCACCTACTGGTTTCCCAAGGCGTTCGGATTCCGCTTGCACGAAGGCTGGGGCAAGGCCGCATTCTGGGTCACCTTGGCCGGCTACATGCTGGTCTTCGTGCCGCTCTATATCGTCGGTCTGCTCGGCATGACGCGGCGCCTGCAGCATATCGACATGGATCTTTGGGCGCCATGGCTGGTGGTGGCCGCGTTCGGCGTGCTGGTGATGATCGCCGGCGCCGCACTGCAGATCATGCAACTCGCCGTTTCGATCCGACATCGCGACAAGCTTCGCGATGAGACAGGCGACCCATGGGACGGGCGTTCACTGGAATGGTCGACGTCTTCCCCTCCCCCCGTTTTCAACTACGCGCGGCTGCCTTTCGTCGAGGATGAAGAGCCCTACTGGCGCATCAAGCAACGGGCAAGGGAGGAGAAGAGGCCCGGTGCGGAGGAAGGATACGAGCCTATCGAGATGCCGCGCAACAGCCCGACAGGCTTCGTCACCGCCTTCTTCAGCACGCTGATCGGGTTCGCGCTGATCTGGCACATATGGTGGCTGGCGATCGTCGGCTTCATCGGCGCCTACGCGACCTTCGTCGTCTTCGCCTGGCGCGATCATGGGGATTATGAGATTCCCGCCGAAAAGGTCGCGCGCATCGACGATGACCACAAGGCCGCACAGTCAGCCCGGCTGCGGCGCTGGGAGCGGCCGGCATGAGCGATCACGCGTTACCCGGCGACTTCGGCGCGGGCACCCAGGCCCGAGACCCCTATCGGCTTGGTCAGGGCGGCCGACATGGCGTGCGCTCCGCGACCGGCCACGGAGAAGGCGGCCCGGCCTCGAAATTCGTCACCGTGGCATATGGCTTCTGGATCTTTCTGCTGTCCGACATCATCATATTCTCGGCCTTCTTCGCGGCGTATGCCGTGCTTGCCAAGGCGACCGCCGGCGGACCGACCGGCAAGGATTTGTTCGAGCCCACCCGCGTTGCGGTGCAGACGGGCCTTCTGCTCACGTCGAGCTTCACCGGTGGCCTGGCGACACTCGCGACCCATCGCAGATCGATGGCTGCCACGCAGGCCTGGCTGCTCGTCACCGGATTGCTCGGGGCAGCCTTCCTGTTTCTGGAGGTACAGGAATTCGCCGCGATGATCGGCGAGCAGGCGGGGCCTTCGCGCAGCGCATTTCTATCAGCCTTCTTTGCGCTCGTTGGCTGCCACGGCACCCATGTCGGGCTGGGGCTGCTCTGGCTGGGCACAATGATGGCGCAGCTATGGGTCAAGGGTTTTCGGTCGGATATTTTGCGGCGGCTCCACTGCTTCGGGCTTTTCTGGCACGCACTCGACATCATCTGGGTCGCCATCTTCACCCTGGTCTATCTGTTGGGAGCATCGCCATGACCGACACCGAGAGCAGGCCCGGCGAGATGCAGGACCGCCGCGATTCCGCACCGGGCGAGGAACGTATAACCGAGCACGAAGTGGCTGGAGGGCTGTTGGGCTATGTGATCGGCTACGGCCTGGCCATCCTGCTCACGATCGCGTCATTCCTGGCGGCTCAAACCGATCTGATTTACCAGCCGGCGGTGATTTCGGCCCTGGTGGTGCTCGCTGTTGCGCAGATGGGTGTGCATCTAGTCTTTTTTCTGCACCTGACCACCGGGCCGGACAACACCAACAACATCCTGGCCTTGGCCTTCGGCGTGCTGATCGTTGCGCTGGTGGTCCTGGGCTCGGTTTGGATCATGGCCCACCTGAACGAGAACATGGCCGCCATGACGGCCCATCAAGCCGGAACGATGCCTTAAACCTCGCCCTGCTAGTCTTGGCTGAGGTGAATATGAAGCTGGTACATTGTACCGCCGCGGTGGAGATAAAAGGCTCGTCAGACCTCGTGCTTTGGCTGAACTGCACGTATGGCATCTAGCGCCAAGCGGACGGCATCGATGTCTGAGACGCGGGGCTCGATCCGCCTGAAAATCACGCGGCCGTTTCGGTACTCCAGGCCCAACACCTTCCTGTCCCGCCATCGTGACGCCAGAGGCTTGTTGCGCAAGGTGATCGCGACGGCTTCGGGCCCAACATCAACTTTGCCGACACCCAGTTCCGACGCTGCTATCCGCAACCTGGTAAGTTCCAGCAGAACGGTCACTTCGCCAGGCATGTCGCCAAAGCGGTCCTCGAGCTCCTCGCTGAATGCATCAAGGTCCAAGTCAGAACGAATACGAGAGAGCCGCGCATAGAGGCCAACACGGACAGTAGGCTCGTTTACATAGCTTTCGGGAAAAGCCCCTTTTGCAGGCACGTTGATGTTGGCAAGTTGCCTGTTGGGGTCGGCCCCTTCTCCAGCCGCCGAGACCGCCCGCTCCAGCAAGTGCTCGTAGAGGCCCACTCCGATCAGTTTCATATGCCCAGCCTGATCTTCGCCGAACAGATCGCCGGCGCCGCGCAGGTCGAGGTCCCTTTGACTGATTGCCAGGCCGGAGCCAAGCCGATCGAGCGCAAGCATTGTCGAAAGCCGGGCCCTGGTGCCGTCGGCCAGCTCAACGCCAGGTTCCGTCAGAAGAAACGCAGCCGCTTGCATCGCTCCTCTACCGACCCGACCCCGTAGCTGGTGCAACTGCGCCAGACCGAACCGGTCCGGGCGCCAGACAATGATGGTGTTGGCTCGAGGCACATCGAGCCCACTCTCGATGATGTCGGTGCTCAACAAAATGTCGCCATCACCGTCAGCGAATCCGACCATGACTTCGTCCAGCTGCCTCCCTTTCATTTCACCGTGCGCCGTCATGACGCCGAGTTCCGGCACCAGCCTGTTCAGTTGGTCAGAGACCGGGCCAATGTCCTCGATGCGAGGAACCACGACGAAACTCTGTCCACCCCTGTGAAATTCACGCAAGAGGGCCGCGCGCACCGATGCTGGATCGAACGCCGCCAGTATCGTGCGGACGGGACGTCTTTTGGCGGGCGGAGAGTTTAGAACGCTGACATCCTGGATGCCCGACAGCGCCGATTGCAGCGTCCGCGGTATCGGCGTGGCGCTCATGCTCAGCGTGTGAAGGCAGGGCGCCATCTTCCGCAGGGCCAGCTTCAACTTGACGCCGAACCGGTGCTCCTCGTCAATCACCAGCAGTCCAAGATTGGCGAATGTGACGCTCCTGGACGCCAAGGCCTGAGTACCCACGACGATCGCAACCTGGCCGCTCCGCAGGCCCTCCTTTGCCGCTTTTGCCTTTGCTGCCCCGACCATCCTTGACAGGTGGGCGACCTGCAGGCCCGTTCCTGCGAAACGGCGGCTGAACGTCTCATAGTGCTGTCGTGCCAACACGGTTGTCGGCGCTATGACCGCAACCTGTTTCCCGCAGAGGGCGGCGGCGGCGCAAGCACGCAAAGCCACCTCTGTCTTGCCGAAGCCAACATCACCGCAGACGAGCCGGTTCATTGTTCTCCCCGAGGAAAGGTCGTCGAGCACAGCGCGGATGGCGGCGGCCTGGTCAGGAGTCTCGGTATAGGGAAATTTCGCCGCAAAACGGGCCAAGTCCGCGCGGGAGGGCTTGATGATCTCGGCGGGCTGGCTGGACCTCATCTCGGCAAGGCCCACCAGGCGCTTGGCCAGCCTGTCGATCTCGCGCAACGCAGCCTCGCGTCGCTTGGGCCAGCCCTCGCCGTTGAGGCGATCGAGCGACACTGCCTCCGGTTCCGAGCCGTAGCGCCATATTTTCCCAAAGTCGTCGACCGGAACCAGCAAGGAAGCCCCGCCATGATATTCCAGCCTGACAACATCCTGGTGCTGACCAGCCAAGTCGACCTGTTCGACCGCCGCGAGCACGCCCAGGCCATGGTCTTCATGGACGACGACGTCGCCGATGCGCAACTCGGGTTCGAGTATGCTTGCGGCCATGCCGGCATCCGCCTTCAACGCAGGGCCAAACAGGTCGGCTGCGGCGACCATCGCGATACCGGATTGCGCGTCGACAAACCCTTCATCGAGGACGAAGCCAGCCTTGAGAAGAGAGCCTCTCGCGGCCGAAAGTATTTGCGGTAAGTCGACCGCTTCCTCAGCCCTCCGGCCTAGCTTTCTATTGAGCAGGCGATCTGCTCGCTGCAGTTCAGAGGCATCGCCGGTCAACACCACCCTGGCCCCGGCGCTTGTCTGCCTTGTCACGAATTCAGCGATTTCGTACCCGGGCCGGGCCTGGCGAAAGAATTTGGGAACTCGCTCGGCAGAAACGGCAAGTCTCGTGGAGCGGTTGCGCACGGAAGCATCCCACTCTTCACGCGACAGATAGAATTGTTCCGGCAAAGGTTTCTCGCGCCCGGCAGCCTCCTGCCTGGCACGGCGTGCATCCTCGATCAGGTCCAGAATTTTGTCGAGCGGCTGCCCGTCGATCCCTTCAAGGAAGGAGATCGAGGCGCTCGACGCACTGTCGAAGACAGATGGCATCGCGCCATATAATGCGACCAGGCGCTCTTCCATCGACGTCGCGCGCATCGCTGTCAGCTCAGGATGATCACGAGCTTTAAACATCAGCTCGGATGCCGGTCCGACAGCAATCGAGTCTCGAACCTGGTCGCTGAGCTGACTGATCGGATCGTAGGTCTTGAGCTCTCGAATGCAGCTGTCTGGGCCAAGGACGACGCGAACGGGGTCCTCCGCGCCAGCGGGGAAGATGTCCATGAGATCGCCCCGAAAAGCTATTTCACCCGGTTCGTCGACCCTCTCGTCGACGAGATAGCCAAAAGCTTCGGACCTTGTTCTGAAATCATCCCGGTCGAACTTTTGTCCCACCTCCAGAATTGCGAAACCGCCAGCAATGACCTGGGCGGGCGGCACCCGCTGCAGACTGGCTTCGATCGACATTACACCGATGCGCGCACGATCGGGCTTCGTTGCCATGTGACACAACGCACGAAGCCTCCGCCCCATATTGGCGCGTGTGGGCCACACCCTGTCGTAAGGCAGGCAATCCCAGGACGGCAGCAAGATGATCTCCGCGTGCGGCAGGAACTGACGCAAAGCCCCGACGATCTCGTCGGCGCTGCGTTCCGAGGCAGTTATATGGATAATGTGCTTGTGCCGGCTGGCCTCCAGCCCACCGGCCAGCGCTGCCGCGATAGCTGAAGATGGCGGGACGCCGTGCTCTATCGTAAACCCGCTGTCATCCGGGTGATCGATTTGTTCGACATCCGTCCGCGAAATATGCCTGTTCACTGAAATCTCACCTTGTCCCCAGAAGAACGTCAGCACAGCGACCCCGTTCCTGGCGGCGCGCATTAAAGTGTTCCAGGACGGGGCAGCCGGTGCGGCGTTGATGCATTGCTTCCTAGCTGCCCTAAGAACTGGCGGCTGTGATTCTGTCACCTTGAATCACGCTCGACGCCGGCAGAACGCTCTGGTGCGTCGGGCCATGCCGCGCGGTGGCCCGTCCGCCGGAGTTAGTATGTGCACATGCTGAATTGCCGAAATGACGATAACCACGCGAGGGATTGTCGAGAAAGCTGTTCGAGTTCGTCCTCGTCCGTTATCCCAGCTTGGTAGTAAGCCAGGATGCGCGATGCACTCCGTTCTCTCTCGGTTTCGGTCTCGTTTTTTGGGGTTGCTGCGCGCCAAGACGCGGCTCAGTACGGCCAGCTCTGATGGGGTGAAGGCGTCTCTATGCATTGCATCAACTCCGCGCCGCCCGCCTCGGGTGGGGAGCCGAGGCGGGCTGAAGCTGTGGGGATCCAGCTTCCGATGCCGGGCAACAGGCGATTGTGCAAGAGGGATTGTCCGGCGCGGCCCAACGCAGGATGGACAGAATGTTCCGGGAGTTTTGGTGAGGCGAAAATAATTGGCTAAGAGCCAGAAGCACGGCGCAGGATACGGCATGTAAGACTTGCCGGCTGCGATCCAGTCAGCAGCTCGGGCCAATATCCGAATCCTGGATGTGAGTTTCTGGACCTTGCTGAGCATTTAAGAGTTGAGGTACGGCCGTTATGATCTGCGGCAGAAAGAAGGGCTTGGTGATCATATTATGCTGTTGGGAACACCTTCGGCTCCCCAGTGTACCTCGCTATCGCCGCTGATACGCTGCCGCGATCGATTGACGTCCTGAGGTCGCCTTGGACAACGCCAAGACGGGCTTGGTGCTTCGACAGCCAAGTGCCCAGACGATGAGGACGATTGCAGGCCTACAGCAGCCGCGCGAATGGTTTCTCGCTGTAAGCTCGTGTCGGGTTGGTACGCTGCGGCGGCTTGCCGGCGCGGTCGCTTTGATCAAGCTTTCTGCTGATCTTCAGAAGCCTGCTGGATTTGGGTCATCACCTTTCGGGGATCGACATTCTCTGCCAGTTGCCGCAGCTCTTTGTCGGCCGGGGTGGAGACATTCAGACGCGCCGCCAAGGCAGCCACCATCTCGATCAGCCGCGTGGTTTCATGTTCGTTAAGGAGGCTGATCTGCAAATCCAGTTCCGCTCGGCGCTCGCTGTGTTCGGCCATTCTGTTCTGATTGATCAGCACGAAGGTAGACAGGAAGATTGCCTCGACGGAAGCGACCATGGCCAGGATCACGAAAGTTGGGTCCCAAGCTGGGATGGCTGGTATCGCGCCTAGGTTTGCAAGGATCCAGGCGACGAGGATTGCGAGATGCAGATAGACGAAAGTCATGCTCCCCGCGAAGCGCGAAATAGCGCCGGCAATCCGCACCTGAACGCTTTGGTGCTCCTCCTGTTGTCGCCTGTGCTCGACCAGTGCCTCTATGTTCTGGTGGAGCACCGAATGCATGTTGGCTGGACGTTGGTCGCTCATTTGAAAAGCTCGTTTGAACGACGATCTCGTGCAAGCGGCGTCACTTGTCGCCCGCCTGGACATTTGCGGAGCCGGACCTGGCTTGAACTCGTCGGCACGCAGCTTACCTCGCTGCCGACGGTTCGATTGGGAAAGGGCGTGCCGTGCTGAAATCGTGTGCACCATACCGACTACTGCCTGCGGGGCGCTCTGATGAACCATATGGCCAGCGCCCGGAATCACCTCGAGGAGAGACCCACCAACTTCGGCATGCAGGCGCCGTGCATCCCGTTCCGCATCGAACAACCGGTCTCCAGATCCCGCCAGGATGCCGGTCGGTACGGAAATGTCCTTATAGCTGGCCTTCTTCGACAGGGCCGCGGCCAGCATAGATGCTGACTCCGAACAAACCGCCCGCAGTTGGGAAGGGCGGCTGGCGGCATCCTTGGCGGATGCGGCGAAGTCGCTGGCGATCATAGCGGGTCGAAATATCTTTTCCATTGCCCAAGGCCAGGCAAGCCTCACAAGCAGCGGCAACAAGGTGTGGCGAAACCCCGTTCCGATCACCGGCAATGCCGGGAGTGCGGCCAGTGCAAGATCCAGCCGCGGTGGCGGATAGTAATAGCCTGAGACAAGCACAATGCCGGCGACCGATGAAGAATGCCTGCGCGCCAACTCGAGGGCGATCCAGGCTCCCCAGGAATGTCCAAGGACGAGATATTTCTTAATACCCAATCTGCCGGCGGCGGCATGTATGAGGTCGGCTTGGTCGCAAGCGGACCAGCGCCGGGTGCGCGAACGTGAGCTTCGCCCAAAGCCGGGACGGTCAAATGCGAGCACCCGGTAGGTCTTTGCCGCCTCATCGAAGACGCCGCTCGACTTGAAATCCTCCGCCATGGATCCATTGCCATGCAGGAGAAGCAGCGGCATGCCGGTTCCGGCTTCGATAAAATGCAGGCGCAGACCATCAATTGCCATCATACGTCCGCATGTCAGGCTGGCGATCGCACGTTTGGCGCGGATGGCGTTGTATCCCGCTAGTGCCGCTAATGCAGCGACGGACAATCCGGCCGCTAGTTTCGCCCCGTCTCTGTCCAACGCCATTCGCGTGCCTTAGAAGCTGTCTGCGTGACCCAACCTTCGAGGTCACAGCTTGTTCCGCCAGACCCTGTGCCTGGCGTGGAAGGCTTTTCAACGCCTGGCGATCGCCATGGCCGCGATCTTGCAATGATCCATGCTTGCGTCCCGAGGAGATGCTCCCGGGATAAACGATCGTTCCATCATCGCGCACACAGCGCCTGGCGTCAGGCTGGCCTCCTCGGCATGACCGGCCCCAAGAGTATGCATGACGCGTTCGCCTTCTCCGAGCAGGTAGTCGGAAATAATGCGGCGGTGGCACCGCCACCAGACGGCTTCCGCGCACATGATTGGGCAGCGATGCCGGCTGCTAAGCTCTTGCAGTTCCGCCAAGCCTTTGGCGAACGGCTCCGCCGAATCGGACCCAAAGCGGTCTTTGTTCGCCGTTCGTACACGCTTTCAGGCTCAATTGAACCGGTGAGCGCTGTCTGCCAACGTGGCTCTCTTTGGAAAAGTAAGCCCGCTGCCTGGGCGGGGGGCTTGGGGTTAGGCAGCGGGCTTCGTAGGCGATTAGGGGTTCAGAACCCACGCGAACGATGCTCTCAGAGTGTTAACGAAACCTTAACGAAGCTCGGAGCGTTTTACCAATCTTGGTGACCTGTGGATAACCCTCGCAGTTACGCGTTCAATGACAGAGCTGAGGTCCACGGCTTCGCGGTCATGCTGTTCTTCGACAGGTTCCGCCTGCATATTCGGATCACCGTCTCATCCATTGATGCCCGCCCAGGTGAACCGTGATCCCTGCTGCCAATCCAACCAAGATAATTTTGCGGCGTTCCCCGATACACCCGTTGTTCAATTGAATTGCTGTGTATTATTCCGCTGTTGTCTTTAGGATGAGAGCCATGCCCCTATCATCCTTCGCCAAAGAACTGGAGAACGCCGCCGATAGCATCGCCGACATGTCGCGAGCGGATCTTCCGATCATGCTTCGGCGCGCTGCGTTGATGCTCCGGAACGTCGCCGGCCTCCCGCTAGAGCCAGCAACACAGGACGCACTGAACTCCATTGCCGCTGAAATGAAAATCGGCCGGTCGGAGCTCATTCAGATCGTCTTGCGTGAGTGGCTGGAAACGAATGCTTATCTACCAGTCCGGATGATTGACGAGGAAAGCGAGACCGACGGGAGCGCTTAGCAACATGGCTCGCAAGGGAATGGCCCGCAGAAAAAGGCCCGTCCCTAAGGACGGGCCAAATACGTTTCGGGAACAATGCCTAGAGCGGTTATTCTCAGCCGCCCATCTTCTTGGCCATGGCACAGAAATCAGCGTGCGACTTGTTGAGCGTGGTGTCGCCGCAGTCTTTCAGCACCGCCTTTTGTTCATCCGGTTTCATGGACATCCATGCGGTCTTGAAATCCGCTTCCGACCTCAAGGTTTTCATGCCGGCATCCGTGAAGAAAGGTGACATCTTTGCAGGATCATCGAGCGCGGAAGTGGTGCTGCTGCCAGCCAGCGCTGAGCCCGTCATCACTGCGAGCGCCATCGCGCCCATCGTAAGCATTTTGATGCTCATTTTTACCTCCGTTAGTTCTACACGCGCAAAATCGCGTGACCTGGGGAAAAAACGTCGGCGTCTGAACTCTGTTCCCGCATCTCGCCGATTCCGCATCGGCAGCCGTCTGACCGCGCTGATGTCGTGGCCGGTGCAGTGAGCAGTCCATCGTGCGGCGACGGACCACTGCGGCCAGCCTAAAGTGCGATCGGCGAACGCGGGCCCATTAACCACCTTCCTGGATAGATCGGACCCCAATGGGGATGCGGGGAGTTTACCTTGCATGGAAAATCACAAGCACAGATTCTATTGTCATATTGAGCGCGACGGATTGTGGGGAGTTCGGGATTGCGTCGCCAACAGGCCGGCAAGGTTGGGCGGTGGCGACGTTCGCGGTTGCACTGCCCAACGGGCTGAAGCTGCGGAACACGTCCTCACGAGAATTTACGACGGCGGACTTGATGCCGTCGCTATCCGCATCGCTGGCATTGTCAGTTCTGCGGGTTCGGCCTGATCGATCCCCGGCAGCCAGGCGCTTACCCAGCCTTAGGGGGGCAGCACCGGTCCAGTGGTGTTCCACCGGATGAACTCGACCTCTTTCCCGGTGACGTCCCGCACGGCCTTCAATAGCACCTCGTGCAGGACGCGCGTCTGCCTGTAGTGGTCGCAATGTGGTGATATGAACGGCTTGATGATGCTTAGGTGCAGCGCTTCCGCTGCCACCAGGAAGCGCTCGATTTCAGCCTGTGATAACTGCTTTGAGGGTTTTGACCTAGCCATTGCGACACCTTTTGAGAGTCGCCCCACCTGAGGACAATATTCCTACCGCGACCGTTCAGTGTAAAGGCTCAAACGTCGAAAAGGTCGTTTGGTCCCACGCCAATTTCGTCAATGATGTCCGGCGTGTTGTTTCGCGGGCTTCCGACCTTCCTGTCGATCGGCCACATCTTCATCAGCTCCGAAGGATATGGCTTCATGAGGTCGCGTGGATCCAGTTCCGGTCCGAGCCAGCGCATGTAATCGGCAGGCGCCAGAATAACCGGCATCCGATCATGGATCGTCGCCATCAACGTATTGGGCTCGCAGGTGACGACAGCGAAGGTCCGGATCAACTCGCCGGTCGCCTTGTCGGCATATTCTTCCCATACTCCAGCCATGGCAAAAGGCTCGTCCTCCGTCATCGCGATAGCGTAAGGCTGCTTTTTCGTGCCCGAACCATCGAGCTTTTGCCATTCGAAATAGCCGTCGACGGGCACCAGGCAACGGCGCGCGGCGTATGCTTTTCGGAACATGCCGTTGCTGGCAATCGTCTCGCACCGCGCATTGACAGGCGGTGGCCGCCCGCCGCCATCGCGCGCCCAGCCGGGAACCAGCCCCCACTTCGCAGAAAGGAAACCGGCCATGCTCGTGGAAAGCTCTTCACGTACAATGATTGGATAGGTCAGGCTGGGCGCGCCATTCCAGACCGGGAACCCGTTGCCCGCTCAACGTCGCCAAGGTGCGCGAACTCGAAGCGCCGCACCATGTCCGGGATGGTCGATTTGACAAAAACGCGTCCACACATTCAGGTCGTCTCATTGACAAGGATCGAGGCCCGCCCAAGATGGGAACGGAGTGAGAACGTATCAAGGTTGTGGTGATGCCGAAGAAGCCAAAGGACGTAATGCTGCCAGCGGTCTCGGGCGTCACAATCGAAATCGATGACCGCGATAATCCCGAGGTCTGCCTTGTCGGGCTATTGACTGCCGAGGGGAAGCGATCCTTCACCCTGAGCGAAAACGGCGCTCGGATGATGGTGAAGGCGTTGCACTCATTTCTCGATCTCCTCGACGGATCTACGTCCGAGACAAAGCCCAAAGGCCCCGCCAACTGAGAACGCAGATATGGTCAATCCGCCCAAGCGACAGGACGATTATCAGGACCGAGCCATCGACTGCCAGGAGGCCATGGAGCCAGGCTTTCAGGTGATTGTCGATTGCATGCTGGAGGCGGGATGGACGCGAGGCGAGACATTGCGGGCGCTGAAACGGCTCATAGCGGCCGACAATATGGCTCAGAAAGAGAACGCCAGGCTGGAAACGCAACTCGCAATTGCGCGGGCCATGTTGCGCGCTGGAAAGCCGATTTAAGGTCTGTTGACCTGTTGGGCGTCCCTTGGCCAATGCGTCGATTGCCACCGGGTGCATAAACTCTTGCACCGACCTGGGAGGAACATGCGTCCGCAGTCGAAGTTCGGAATGCGCTTGGTAAGGAAATCTCCTTGAAACAGCCAAGCAAGGCCCGCCGCTGGCTTCGAGACCCGGTGGCGGGCCACCCGCGATGAATCTTTTTCGTAGGGCTGGAACCTGTTTCTGAGATCGAAGTTGGAAATGTGCTTGGTTGAGATTCCCCTCCTCAAATCCAAGCTCTGGTGCAAGTGCAAGGCCCGCCGCTGTAATTGTGTCCTCAGCGGCGGGCTTACTTCGTCAGGCGCTCCACGGTCTCAATGATCGCCTTGGCCAATGCCTCGCCTTCATAGATCGGGCTCTGGGCCATAGTAGCCCGTCACCCATTCCTCGCTAAGCAGCACGCCGGCACGGCATACCTGCTCGATGGCCATTCGGACGAGCTTCAAGGCTGCACGCTGATCGACTGCCACAGGGGAGTTGGGTTCGACGTTCACATGGTGGAGCGGCCGGGGCGTCATGCCTTAGCCTCGCGGATCGCCCGCAAGGTCGCATGGCGTAGCTTGTCCTCGCGCTTAAGGGTCTTCACTCGTCCGACAAGGCCAGGTTTGATCCATTCAGCGTCGGGCTTGTCCGCGCCTTTCGGGGGCGTGCCTTTCCCCTCCTGCACCTTGGCCCACAGGCGTTCTCGCATGGCTTTGGTCAGCGCGATGTGAGCCGATCCGACATAGCGGCGTTCCGCATCGCGGGTTGCCATCAAAGCGAGTGGTGCCGATCCCGGTTTTAGCTGCACGCCTGCCACTTCAAAGTCGACTTCCTCGTAGCATTTGGTTTTCAGCCACGCTTCGGTGTCGCCTGACCGATAAACGCTGTCAGGCCGCTTCGACACCATGCCCTCCAGGCCCATGCGATCAACCGCAGCGTAGAAGTCGGCCCCGCCGCCATGCACATGGTGACTGTACTGGATCACGCCCTTGGCAGGCCCGACGAGTTCGAGCAGCTTTTCCCGACGTTCCAGCAGAGGTGCTGGGCGCAGGTTGACCCCGTCCAGGTGCAGTAGATCGAAGGCGACGAAGATGATCCGATCCGGCGCCCATCGCATTGCGGACCGCAGCGAATGGAAATCCGACACGCCCTTCCCATTGAGGACGATTGCCTCGCCGTCGATGATTGCCGACTTGGGGGAAAGGGTTGCCGCCGCCTCGACAATCATCTTGTACGTCGATGACCAGTCATAGCCTCTTCGCGTGATCGCTCGGGCCGTGCCGTCCTCGATTATGATTTGCGTCCGGTAGCCATCGTACTTGATTTCGTGAATCCAGTTGTCCCCTGTCGGCGGCACCTCGACAAGCGTGGGGAACATTGGCCGGATGAACTTCAACATACGCGAACTCGGACTGACCGAGGTTAAATTAGATTAAGCTAAAATGGTTGCAAAGGGATGACACGCGCAGAACCCGACGCGTTGGCCAAGCACGACGGGTCGCAATTAGGGCGGCTACATCCTGAGAATCGACCGCCACTGTGCCAATAAGAATAGTTCCGGCTGTTCGAAGATCGTACTGCGCGAACTAGTCCATGAGGTTTAATTGCTGCGCTGTCGTTTTGCGAGTAGCGTAAACTTTGGGCACTAGGCCCACCCTCGTGCCCAGATTGGTCGGCACGGTTCTGTCACCGTCGCTTGGTATCTGACCGTGTCGACCACCATCCTGTGGCGTGCCAACCCCGCCCGCCAGGCCGGCGTCCATCTCCGAAGCACCCCGCCAAAGGGCGCCGGCCACTGAGATATCGTTGATCGCCGCTCCCGCTCTTGCTATGTTCACGCCATGGGATGGACGTTTGGTTCATTGATCGAAAGCGGCATGCGGGTGACGGCGCATTGCGCCCGCTGCAATCATTCCCGCACGCTCGACCTGGAGGCGCTGCGCGAGCGGTGCGGCGCTGATGCGCCAGCGATGGCCGCTGATCTCGCGCCTAAGATGCGCTGCTCGAATTGCGAACAGCGAAGCGTCGGTTTCAGCTACACGCTCGACCCGACGAAGCATTCCGGCATGGGCGTTTCGAATCCTTACGCCATGGCTAAGGACGGGCGCTGACCAAGCCACCTGCTTCCAGTGCCCTAAGCACAGGCGTATGCTTCTGCTCGTTTATTAGCTGTGGCTAAAGTGAAGTTGCGCCTGCAACAGGGGCTGTGCTAAGTGGGGAATGGACGAAATCCCGGTTCTGGTCGTTGAAGACGAGCCACTAATCCTGCTGGACCTTGAGACGGCTTTGGAAGAGGCTGGTTTCCGGGTTGTCGGGGTGACAACAGCCGAAGCGGCTATAAAGGCGTTTGACGAAGCGCCGGTTAGCAGCTTGATTACGGATATTCGACTTGGTCCTGGTAAAAACGGGTGGCAGTTGGCCAGAGATCTTCGGGGAGTGAACCCCGCCATCCCCGTGATTTACATCAGCGGCGATGGCGCGCCCTATTGGAGTGCTGAAGGCGTTCCGGAAAGCATAATGATCAGCAAGCCGTTTGCGATACCTCAGATCATCACGGCCTTGTCTATCCTGCTAAATCGACAGCATCCGACCCGACCGGGGGACGAGGTGGCTTAGAAGCATTCGGGCATGGGGCAGGCGAATGCTTATGCCAAGGCCAAAGACGGGCGGTAGGCCAATCCGGCTTGTCAGTACCGGCAAACCTGAACGCGTTCCAGCACCCGGTGGTGATGGTGCCAGTGCCTAACCCACTTCACGCGGCAATGGTGACGATGCCGGAAATAGTAGCGATGCGGGTAGCGGGCCACGTAGCCAGGATAGCGGGGGCCGTAGTAGCGGCCGCCATAGTCGTAAAACGGACCTCTGCCGTAGAAGGGGCCACCGCCGTAAAACGGGCCGCCGCCGAACGGGCTGAAGCCGCCGAACGGACCAAAAAAGCCGATGCCAGAACCGAAGTGTGCATCCGCAGGCGCGACCGCGGCTGCGGCGCAGGCGATGGCAATCACGGAAGCAAGGAACAGTTTTCTCATAGCAACCTCCCTGAGGTGCCTTCACCCGAGAAACTTCCGCAGGAACCGAATGTTCCCGATTGCTAATATTCTCTGCGCGCCGTCACCTAGCCAGACGTTTTTGCCGATTCCGCAGCCTCAGTTGCCGTCATACCTTCGACTTTCGCCAGCCAGCCCACCAAGCATCCCATTGAGAGCAAAACCAGCGCTCCCCCTTGGCCGGGTTAACGACCGTTTCGTCATAATAGCGCTGACCTGGCATGTGATAGATACGGTCGCCTGTTACGCTGATATTGCCCTTAATGTTGCATCCACTTGGCGAGCTAGGGCTACCCAGACGGTGCACTGTGGGAAGGGGATGCTGTTTGGCTTGCGGCGGCATGAGATAGCTTGCCCCGGCAACACCGCAAAGCAAAACTGGGATCAGCGCCCGCTGCTCTAACAGCGAACGCCTACGCCGCATTATAGGCTTCTGTTTGTGGACGCCCATAACCCTCTCCCCTTGGGAAGAATGCGACTCTTGCTTGTTGGAGTCCAGATGGCGCTACCCAGCTGTGGGGGAATGGCAGGGCCATTGGCAATTGGTCAGTAACCAGCTAAGTATTATTTCGTGAACACGCGGTAGGAGGGGAAATCGCGTGACTTGACATTACCGGTCAAATCACCCACCTACAAGGTCGACACGGCCGGCGCCCCTGCAATGCAAGCGTCGGCCTTTTTATTTTTCATGCCATATCAAGCCATATTTGACGATCCCTCAGCGGCGTACGCTGCTGGAATCGAGGGATATGGCCGTACCTGATGTGCCGAAAGCTGAGGAATATTTACAGCAAATAGGGTACTACCGGCTCAGCGCATATTGGTATCCGTTTCGCAAACTGGTTCAGCAGCAAGACAACTCTTTCGCACTCGGCAATGCGTTTAAAGCGGGTACCCAGTTCAAGCACTCGACGGACTTGTACGCCTTCGACAAGGGACTTCGGCTTTTGGTACTCGATGCAATCGAACGCATCGAAATCTCCGTTCGAACAGAGGTGGCGCTTTCAATTGGCCGGCACGATCCTCGTGCCCAATGCGAACCAGCTCTGCTTGATAAGAGATTCACGACTGCAAAAAACCCCGCCTTTGTGGACTCGATGCATACGGGATGGCTTAGAAAGCTAGATAAACGAGCGGCGACTTCCAAAGAGGAATTTGCCGTCCATTTCAGAACCAAGAATCCGGGCGAAACGATGCCCGTTTGGATCGCAGTCGAGTTGTTGGATTTCGGCCCACTATCCCCCTTCTTGTCGGGGATGCGGTACTCAGACGTACAAGCAATTTCTGCGAGCTATGGTGGCCTGCGCCCACTCCTTATCAAGTCATGGACGCGGTCACTCAGCGGTATACGGAACGTTTGCGCGCATCATTCTCGGCATTGGAATAAGCCGCTCGTGGATCAACCGGCTTTGCCGAACCATGGGGAAATCCCTGATCTCGACCACCTATCGCAGATGGCTGGGGCTAACCGCAGGCTCTACGCGGCTTTGGCCATAATGAGGCTGCTACTGAAACAAATTAATCCGCGAACCAATTGGGCCGATCGGTTGAAGACTCATATGGCGCAATTTCCTACAGCACCAAACATCAAGATCGGTCACGCGGGGTTTCCGGCGAATTGGGCCGCTTTGCCACTTTGGAACTAGCGACCTTTTCGCCCTTCGGCGGCCGCGACTTCACCACCTTTTTCGACACGCGGTCAAAGGCTTCCTCTGCCTCATCGGTTTCAAGTTCCCGTGCTACTCTCTGAAACTTTTCGTGTTGAGTCTCTTTTGAGTCTTTGGTCATTTATCTGTTTTTCCTGACGCGCCAGACTACGAATACGTAGCCTATATTGATGAAGCCGGTGACCCTGGTATCCAACGAGTGCGCCCTATTATCATCCGCACGACGGCATTCCAGCCGTAGGATTTGCTGCAACGCCGGTAACAGTGACCTCCAGGCCGAGCGTACCGAGCGCGACCGAGCAATCCAGGGATGCCGCGTCAGTCGCATTTTCGCCTATGACCGTCTTCGTGATCGCCCCTTCGGTTGCCAGCGTTCCAGAAGTGTGCGCACCACGCCGGTCCAGGAACTTCTCCTTCGCTTTGTACATTTCGAACGTTGAAGCGCTTTGGGTGCTATGATTTGTTGGTGCCTTCGTCGTGTGTGGGAGTGCGGGCCGTGGACGATGACCAAAGGGCTGGTGTTCGTATCGAACACATCGACGGCCAGTGGGCGGTACAACTCGTCGAGAATGGTGAAACCACCCAGCATCTTTTCGAGACCGAGGAATTCGCGAGGAACTTCGCCGCCGGTCAGTGGCTAAGGCTAAACCCGAAGCCTATTCCCCCAATGCGCCGGCGACGCCGTTAGAGCGCTAAGCTTAAAAATGCTCTTTCGCGGATGCTGCACCGGGGCCGGAACTTTGATGCAATAGCGAAGTTCGAGGAAGGAGATGCTTTCGCAACAGGCGCCACTTCACGAGAGGCCGGAGCAATGGTGGACAATCTATCTCGCAGGGAAGAACAACGCGGCACGCGAAGACTCATGGCGTGGGGCGTGGCGGTTATTGCCGTCATTTTCCTAGGCCTAATGGCATTCTTTGTACTCACGCCTTTATCGAACGGCTCTTGGCAGACGGCACCGTTCAAGCGTGCTCCTGTGCAAAACCAGGGCGGTAATGCGCCAGTGGATACGTCACCCAGCCCGGGCGTGAAAAAAGACCCTCAGGAAAATACTGAAATGCCGGAGCAGCAGTAGTAGGTTCCGACCCGCTGGCAAACTTTTTCCGGGGCCGGGCGGCGATCTTGTCGAACACGTCCTCTTCCTCTGCGTCACGAATGGCCTTGGTGTCGCCTCCAAGGATCGGGACCGGCCTTCCCTCGATTGATGAGCTTACAAAATTGCCCAATTCGGAGGCCTGATGCTACACGTGTGTCGGCACAAGCGAATCTGCACAGCAGCTATGCACGATCCACGATTGCAGAAATCGCTGGGCAGCGGGTAGATTTTGATTGTCGGCCATCTACTCCTCCCAGATGCGATGCCGGCGCTGAATGAGGCGCACCTCCTCCCGCGCCACATTCGAAAATCGAGCCCGCTGCCACCTCCTCCCGGCAGCGGGCTTTTTTTTGTCTTCGCCAGCAGACACAGTGGCAAGCATCCGCGATGGCCTGCGAAACCATCCGTAAACCATGCCAACACGGTAAATATTTTATGTCGAACCGATCGGGTTGCAGGAGGTTGTGGGCGGGTCTGCAACAAAGAGGCCCAGCCGATCCATGCACCGCTTACCCATCTTGCCCGCCCTGTTGATCTCCTTCGGGATTGCCTACGGAATTTGCGTCTGGGCGACGTCGGATAAGCCGGTCAGCTTTTTCGAAGCCCAAGCGGCGTCGCAAATGCGTGGAACTGTCGATCGCTCTGAAAAGCTGTAACGACACGGAAGGTGGGGCCGTCGGTCCTATTATTCACATGGTCACCTTCGTGCACGAGCGCGCGGGCAAGCGCCTCACGGCAATGGCGTAGCTCGAGTTGGGCTTAATAGGTTTCGGAGCGCCGTGGCTTTGCCATCGCCGTGCCACAGCTTCTCGCACGGTTGGCCCCAATGCCTCGGCCACGCGCCGAGCGGCGTCATCGGCGAATGATGTCCGCTACATAGGACGGGGCTAGATGAGCACAGTGCTTCTCCACCATTCGGGTGTCGCTGTGACCAAGGGCCTGCGCCACGATGATCAACGGAGCGCCATTTCGAACCATCGTGCTGGCATAGGTATGCCGCAGCTCATGCAGCGTCACATCCGCCAGGCCGGCCTGTTTCAAGAGCGCTTTCCAGGGCCGATGGTAAACAGCCCTGGCCCAAACGACGCCGCTGTCTTGGGTAAGCAGGGGCTCACTGCCTTATCGATGGTGGGCTCTTGGTTCAGCAGGGTCCAGACAAAGAGCTCCTCCGCCACAACAATTCAGCGCATCAACCCCGCCGCGCGCAGAGCATTTTCCATGACCTTGGAAATCCCACTTGCCGGACCGCGCGCACTGGCTCGCTCCGGCGTGGGATCGATACGGACTGCCCGCGGGTTTTCCGTTGGTGCAAAGGACTGCAATGCGCCTGAAGCGACCTCGGCTTTGGCTTTGCGTCGCACGTCCGGCTTCGTCAATTCCCAGAAGCGGGCGATGTGGCGTGTCGAGGAAATCCCAACATCCAGCATGAAAGGCCCTGCGTCGCCGAGACCATCGCCGCCGCCAGTTTGCAGTGGCGTTCCATGGCCCATGCCGGCAATGGTGAACGTCTCGACTACCTCGCGCCCGTTGCTGTCGCTCCAGACCTTCCGCGTCTGGCCGTCGACCTTCTCTATGCGTGTTGGCTTTTCGCCGAGATCGTGCACGCTTTGCCACTGCGCCAGGACTGCATCCGCATTGGCAGGCACAACAGTCGTGTCGGCCGAGCCCTGCCATACCGAAATACGCGGCCACGGACCCCTGTGCGGCGAGGCCGCCCGCAACAGCCGCTGGAGGTCGGCTTGGGACGGACCGCCATGGCCGCGCATGCGGTCGAAGGCTTCGGAGATCGTCGAGGCACTTCCATAGGCGAGCCCGGCAATGATCGCGCCGCCGGCAAACAGTTCGGGATAGTCCGCCAGCATCACCGCCGCCATAGCGCCGCCGGCGGATAGACCTGTGAGAAAGATCCTCTTGCGATCGAGGCTATGCGTAACCACTGCCGCCTCGATCATCTGGCGGATGGACAGTGCCTCGCCGCTGTCGCGCCTGATATCGCTTGGTACAAACCAGTTGAAGCAAAGATTGGGGTTGTTGGCGCGCTGCTGCTCTGGGAACAGCACCGCAAAACCATGCTCGGCGGCGAGCTCGCTCCAGCCGGAGCCATGATCATAGCTGGCCGCGTTCTGGGTGCAGCCATGCAGCACGACGACCAGCGCCGCCTGCCGGGCCAGGTTCTTCGGAAGATAAAGCCTCGCGCGCAAGGCTCCGGGATTGGACCCGAACCCTGTAATTTCGGACAAGTGAGCGTCGTTCCGTTCCCCGGATCCAGCTGCTGGCCGCGCGTGCATCGCGCTCAGGCGAGCGATCGTATCGGATATATTTCGCAAGTCGGTGTCCTTGTGCGCCGGAATGGCACGGTCGTGCACAACGCGCATGCAGCAATATCGTTGCTGCGATGCACAAGAACAAGCCGTCCCGTCCGTGAACCTATAGATTGAATTGCGCGCTCGGTGACGCGAACTCAGAGGCCCAGCGCTAGTCTAAGCCTAGTTTATGCGCTAAGGATTTCTCTCACTTTCGCCGCCAACTGCTGCATGGAAGCCGGCTACGTCGCCGGGCTCTACCAATTCACGACCCTCAAGCACATTTGCCTCAGCCATTGCCGTTCGCCGCTCGCTTTCGTTGCTCAGCACTGGCGCGACGGGCGTGTTGGGGCGCTCAAGATGGGGCTGCGCCACGGTCTCTATTGCTTTGGCTGCTGCTGGGCGCTGTTTGCCGTGCTGGTCGCGACCGGCATCATGAGCGTCGCTTGGATGCTGCTTTTGACGCTGCTCGTCTTCGTCGAGAAGCTGCTGCCCCGTAGCCGCCGCTTCGAAGGTGGTTTGGGCGTTGCTTGAGTGGCCCTCGGGATCGTTGTATCGCTCGGGGCGATCGATAAGGCTTGGATGGGTGGCTAGACGAGCAGGAGCATAAAGCATCGCTGCTGGGACGGCAGACGCTTTCGACGGCAATCCATTCGCATCGTGCTGGTTTTTTAGTAGGCTGTCGCGAGGAAAGGTTGAGGATCCGGCGTAACGATAGTCGACGATCGTCTTCTCGAAAGCAAGATGACCAAGGTGGAGCAAGATCGAGCTTGGAGCCCACGCATCATCTCGAAATTCGAGACGCTGATCAGGAGCGCCGACGACCACTCACTCTATCGCTCAATCCGCTGAGCTTTGCTCGCGACCGCGCAATCGCCGAGCCTGAAGCAATCGACCTCTTCCTTCACGCCGCCCGCTGTGGCTTGTTCGACATGAGCTGGGATGTGCTGTGTCCCCAGTCCGGGATGGTGCTCGATAGCTTCGGTGCCCTGCGCACGCTGAAGACCCACTACGTCTGCGGCCTGTGCGACGTATCGGGCGACACCGACCTCGACGACTTCATCGAGGTCACCTTCTCTTCCGGTCCGAGCGCGTCGACGAGAAGGAGGGGCATCCGGCAGCACGGACCTCAAGGGTTCGACCGCCATGTATGAGCGCCTGGGTGACTCTCAACGCCTATGCTTTGGTCCGCGAGCATTTCGCTCTGGTCAACGCGGCGGTCCCGGCGAGCTGCTCCGGCATCTCAGCGCAACCCTCGCAGCGCTCCAACACAGCCGGGCGGCTCACAATCGCCGGCAGGCGGCACAGGCTCGCAATGACATGCGCACGTGGCAGGTCGAGCGCCGGAAGCGCACCCGACATCTGATTGAGCTCGGCGGTCTCCTCGTCAAGTCAGGCATCGTGGAACTGACCAACGACGATCGCGCAATCATCTACGGCGCGATGCACTGGATCGCCGCGAAGCTCCAGAGCGATGAATGCGAGCAAGCACTATGGACTGCGGAGGGTAGGCAGGCGTTCGATGCGGAACGGCATGAAGCCCAGTCGCGCCACAAGATGGAGGGGCGTCCGCTCCTCGAAATCTCTGCCATTTGCCTGCGCTCCCCGTTGTAAAAGGAAGGCGACCATTTCCGGTTTGTCGTAGCTCGCTGCAATATGCAAAGGCTTGTAGCCGGCCGGGGGCTTTACAGCTTCGATATCGGCACCTTTGTCCAGCAGGAAGGCTGCCATTGAAATATCGCCCTGGAGAACGGCCGCGTGCAGCGGCGTTCCCTCGTCACCTTATTCGTTCACATCTGCGCCGTTCGTCACGAGGCTCTGGACAAGCACCAGATTGTCTTAGGCAGTCGGTCCTGCAAGGTTGAGAACATTCGCTCGGAGCGGCCCCTGGCTTCAGGCGAATAGGCTGGAATATGTTCGATGCCGAGCCGATCGAGCGCCCGGCCAACCTGGGTCAAGCGAATCTTGTCGACAGCACCGCCGGCCCGGCAGTCCCTTGGCGACGAATGTCTCCAGAAGTCCCTGAAAGCTCGACGACGTGCCTTCCTCCTCGATCAGGAAGGCCGAATAGATCGTGCTCGTCGCATCGTCCATCGTCACGATCAGATCCAGCATCGGCCCACCCGCCAGCCATTGATGACGGCTGCCATCCTGATGCAGCATCATCCCCTCGCTCGGCTTCCTTGCGCCGGTGAGCACCGCGCAGCTTGGCCCGTTCCACCAGCCCAGCCGCATGAAGCTGCGTCTTGATGAAGGTGTAGCCCCAGCTGAAGCCATGATCGCGCAGCAGGTGTTCGTGGATTGCTTCACGTTCCAGCCAAGGTAGCGGTGCGATAAAGTTCCAGCATCTCCTCGATGGCCTCCGGGGCACCCAGCGCGTCGAAAGCTTGCCCAAACGCCGGTCGAGCAACCCAGCCTCCCCAGCCTCTTCGTAACGGTCGCGGTCACGCCGGAATTTCCGCTCCGACATGCCCAGCAACTCGCCTGCCTCCATCATCGAAAGATCGCCGCCATTCCAGCGGCTCGCAATACATCCCGAAACTTCTGCATTCTCCGGTCCTCTAGCCACGCTGCCCGCTTCATCCCCAGCCTCCATTCGCTGGCGATAAAACCGGACAACTCGCGTGCTACCAAATCCGGACAACTTATGTGCTTACGACAGCAGTTGCTGAAATACATTGCCGCGACTAAGCATTCGGACTAAAGTCATCCGTTCTCGCAGCGTGCCGCGTCCTCCGGTTTGACACAGGGGTGCCGAATGCGCATGTCCTTGCTTTTCATTTCACTGCTGATTGCACACATCCCGATTGTATCGCATGCCGCCATTCACGACGCCGCCGTGAAGGGAGATGTCGCGGCAATTACGGCAGCGCTCGACGCCGGTGCCGGCGTCGACGAGAGCGATGGAAAAGCAACGCCGCTCTATCTTGCGGTTAGGGGCGGGCATCTTGCGGCGGCAAAACTGCTCATGGAACGAGGTGCCGACGCCAACATTGCCCCGACGCCGCTTTTGGGACCTCCCCTCATGCCGGCTTTGGCAAAACGCAGGGTCGACTTGATCAATCTGTTGCTGCAGGGGGGCGCAAATCCAAATGCGCAGCGCGGCGGTGAATCCGCCCTTCACATCGCCGTCAGATCCGGCTGTCTCGATTGCGTGAAGGCACTGGTCGAGGCCGGCGCCGATGTGAATGCGAAGACAAAGGACGGCAAGACACCGCTCCACATGGCAAAATTCAAGGGGCAACATGAAGTTGCCGCCTATCTCTTGTCGCACGGCGTCGTCTTGCCAACGCCAGCCCCTATCTCGATGAAATTGTCAAATGCGGATGTCGAGAAAGGCCGAACCTACTTCACCCATGTGTGTCACGGTTGCCACAATGCCGAGCCACAGGGAGAGACCAAGACGGGGCCCAACTTGTGGGGCGTCGTCGGCCGCGACAAGGCATCCATGGCAAGTATGCGTTACTCCGACACATTGCTGGGCTGGGAGGGTGTATGGACGTATGAGGACCTGAACACATATCTCTTCGGGCCCATGCTCACAACGCCGGGCGTCAAGATGGAGACGCCCGGTGTCCCGGACGAGACCGAACGGGTCAACGTGATCGCGTACTTGCGCACACTCAGCGACAAGCCGATTCCGCTGCCCTGAACCCTACCCTGGTCCCTCCCCAGTATCGCCCCTTTGTAAAAGCGCACTGGGGAAGCCCTGCCAATGCCAGCGCGCAAAAGAAGCCTTTAACGCTTATTCAATTTATCTATTTTAGAATGTGCTAATGCGCTTCTCAATCCTGCTTTTTGGCTGGGCAGCATTTTGCGGTTGGGATTTCGCCGCCAATGATGGCCAAACCATTATTGGCCTTGGCGTGCGAGTTGCCAGGCTATTCCACCTCTCCGGGCTAATTTGAAGTTAGGACGACGTCAGCGCTTCTTCACCTTCGGCGTGATCTCCTCGACCCGCACCTTGTCGCCGATCTCCCTTAGCGAGCGGGTATGTCCGAGGCAGGCTCGTCGAGAAAGGCCCCTGCCCCTTTTTACTAGCTCTCGACGAGCCGTGCGCCGCTTACCCCCGGACGGCAAACGCTGTCGCAGTCTGCCTTGATCGTCAAGCGACTGTTCTGTTCGCGTGTTCGTTAGCTCAATGAGGTTGCACTATTGTCACATTCGGTGGACGCGTATGTGTGCGCGCAACTGCAAGCCCTCCCTGAGGTCCTTTCACCCGAGAAACTCCGGCAGGAGCCGTACGTTCCCGATTGCTAAAATTCTCTGCGCGCCGTCACCCAACCAGACGTTTTTGCCGATTCCGCCGTATAAGGCCGCATCATACCTTCGACTTCCGCCATCCTGCCCACCATGCTTGCCATTGAGAGCAGAACCAGCGCTCGCCTTTGGCCGAGTTGACGACCGTTTCGTTGTAATGTCGCTGCCCGGGCATGTGGTAGATGCGCTCGCCTGCCACGCTGATGTTGCCCTTGATGGCGCAGCCGCTCAGCGCGCTAATGCCGCCGCCCTGACGATGCACTGTGGGGAGAGGATGCTGTACGGACTGCGGTAAAAGGTAGCTTGCCCCGGCAACGCCGCAAAGCAAGACAGGGATTAGCGCCCGCTGCTCTAACAGCGGACGCCTACGTCGCCTTATAGGCTTGGAAGCCTTCTGCCCCTGTATGCCCACGCCCCTTCTCCCCGGTGGGAGAATGCGACTCCTAAGGCTTGGAGTCCGGATGGGGCGGGCTCACCGGTCCTGTGGTGTTCCGCCGGATGAACGGGACTTCCTTCCCGGTCACTTCCCGCACGGCTTTAGACAGCGCCTCATGAGGACGCGCGTCTGCTGGTAGTGCTCGCAATATCGGAAGTGCTGGCACCCGTCTTGCACCGAAGGCGGTTGCCGGCTGATCCCCGGCAGCTCCTCGGGCTTGAGGCAGTAGTTGGGGGGCCTCGCCCGGCGAGTTCACCAATACGGTTTGTCAATGTTGAAGGGTCGCCCGCAACCATCGCTGGGCCTTGCGGGGGCGAAGCTTGCGCACGATCCCCTGCGCTCATTCGTCGTCTTCCCAACTGTGAGTTTTTTCCACGGAGTTCATGGATGGCGCACAATGCAATGGAAATCTACATACCCCGGTGCATATCATTATTTTAGTGATCACTAAAATCCTCGATGATTTGAACGCCAGAGTTTAACGCAGCCCGTGCGATTTCAGGGCGACGTTTCTTCTGCGTGGGGTTGGATATGCGTGCCCGGATGTTAGTTAGGAACTCGAAGGCTACAGAAGCCTTCGAGTTAAGCGTGAAAATCGCGTCCTTGGAAGAGGAGCAGAGGCGAAGAGTGGCGAGCTCGGCCGGTATGTTAAAGCTGGCGCAAGTCGGCCAAGAATTAAAGTGGCTCCGGTTTCGCCTGGCCATCCTGGAAGACTGTGTGGCGGCGCTTTCAACCAAACACTAATTTATGTGCCCGTACTGGATTAGCCGGGACCATCATCGGCCGCCTTCAGATGAGACACCACCCTCCCGACGGGTAGGCTCGGCAGTGTTTGGTTTTTCTTCGGTTCTCTTCGTCCCAAACTGGTAAAAAAGCGCGAATGACAATATGAGATATCCCACCTGGAAAACGATCAAGATCAGCAATGTCCATGCAAGCGACTTCCAGAACGAGCCTGTTGCTAGATAAATCCAGATCGCCGCCACGGTCGAAGTGGCGAACATCCCAATCAGGAATCGCGGAAAAAACATTTATGCTCAATGCCGCCCCATAACTGGACCGACCGGGTCTCTCGCGTCTACTCCCTAGAAGCATTTAACGTTTCACTAAATTAGTAATTACGCAAGTCATGCTGAGAGGTGACGCCGGCGAGCCCGCTTGTCACCCACTTCAGAATATAGGATTTTATCCTCGTTGCAGCGATCCCCTCAAAACGGAGTTCGCCAAATGGCTAGGTCAAAAGGTTCGCAGAAGCCATCGCAGGCTGAAATTGAGCGCTTTGTGGCGGCAGCGGAAGCGCCGCACTTGAGCATCATCAAGCCCTTCATATCCCCGTATTGCGAGCACTACGCGCGCTGGTGAGGTCCATGACCCCCTCTTGAAATCGATCGAGAAGATCACCGGCAAGAAGGCACCGTTCATCCAGCCGAATATGGGGACCAGTGCAGCAAGCCGTCAATGCGTTGCCAGCGCGGCAAGTTACAGGGGACATTACCCGAGCAACGATAGCTAGCGTAGCCAGATCGCCTGCCGGTTTAGCGGTCGCCTAATACGGCTTATGTCTTGCCTGGTCGGTGCCTTGGGTTCAGCCAAGGATCAGTTGAGCTAGTACCATAGTGAGAGCCATCGATACCGGAACGGCTATAAGGCAACACGTCTCAATGATCCTGTTTTCTCGCTTATCCATCTTCGTCACCTCCCGTTTTTCGTTCTCATTTTGACGTCTACAGCCAGCCGTGAGAAGCGGTTCCAGGCGGTGGCCGTCAGAGATGCCGCCGGTGCTGCATATTAGCAACACCTTGTCGAACCCTCGGCTGCCGAGCATTAGTCCTCCTCGCAGCGGCGAAGCGTGGCGCCCCGCAACCCTGCATGATGTCTTCGAAGATCGGGCCGATCTCTTCATCGATCTCCTGGCCCGGAATGCCCTGGCTCGCGCTGCCCGTTTTGCGTCCACAGCCATGTCGATCACCATCAACACAGGGTCGTTGATCGGATCGTCCTCCAAATGATCCGATATCCAATGGGAGAGAAAACCGCTTCCCCGCTTGCTCATTCTTCCCGAAAGTCCTGCAGCGATGCATGGCAAGAGTCTGCCTCGCCACGCACATGCTTCACGCTTCATGCCTTTTGGCGCCGATCTGGCGTGGCTTTGATGCCATCCCCTCCAGACCGGCTTCATCGATCAGGTGATGGATTGGCCTCGCCGGGCAGCGCCTGGCTGAATTGGATGCGGATTTTGGCGGGGATCACGCTTTCAAGGATCTCACGCCGTTCCTCCAGTGCCATGTCGCGCAGGTCATGACCGTTGAGGTGCGGCAGGTCGAAGGCGACAAAGTAGAGGTCGTGCTGCCGTCGTGTGATCGCCTTGCGCAGCTCGACGAAGTCAGACAGGCCGGCATCGTTCAACACAGCCGCACTTTCGCGACGCCAAGTGACTCCACTTGGCTGCAAATGCGCGCTGGTCGCCGAAGGTGCGTAAGCGCACCCCTTGATAGGGGATCGAAATTCCGCATGTCAGGGTCTGCTCCAATCGGAGACCGCACGGCTCAACCATTCGCCGGAAAGGACTGTTTCTCGCCGATACGAGCTCGTAAACATGGCTCCCTCCGAGTTCACGTCGGACAAGCGGAAGCTCTCGGCGCTGAAGTTGCAGGCTGCCGCGGCGATAGCGGCGTTTCTGACAAAGATTCGCCATATCAGAATCGAGTTCACCTTCCGTCATCCACTCTTTGGATGATATGGAAAAAGTGCTCGGGAGACGAGAAGGTCGGTTAAGGAGGCGAACTGACATTCGCCGAAGATCGGAGGATGCATGTCGAAGACCGATGCAGTCAACGCATGCGGTGAAGTCGCCAAATGATAGGCGGTTGTTTCAGGCCGGGGATGGGCGGTTGGCTTGGCATTGCGCTCCTGGCCCTCTTGCCTTCCGGTCCGGCCTTCGCTTTTGAAAGCCCGGATGAAGTTAGCGCAGCGAATCCCCTGAAATGCGGAGCACCTGACGATTATTCCGGGTCGAGCGAATGGGTCAGCAACTTCAGCATCAGCGACAAGCGTCAACCCGTCGGTCCGGTCTTTCAGCAAACACGAAGCAACGTTCTTGATCGTAGGGTTGCGCTTCTACAGAGCGTACTCACGGACAAATCTGTTTACGCCTCAGCGATTGATGGAGTGTTTGGTTCGCAGACAGCAAGCGCTGTGAAGTCCTTCCAGAGCACATATGGAATGCCCGTTGACGGCACAGTGGGGATGCAGACCGGTAGTGCACTCGGGCTGCCGTTTTGGCAAGCGAACAAGGCGCGCAGTCTAGCCCCGCCATTTCGCGACGATGCGAAATATCCTGAAGCTACTGAATTCAACTTCAGAAGTCTGGTCGGGATCGGCAATTTCTTTAGCAGCCTGCCGGACGCTGACTATAGTTCCTCAAATGCGCTTACTCGGAGGGCCCTTCGAACAAACAATCCCGGCGCCATAAACATCTCGAAATGGCAGCGAGACAGCATGAGAGGATATGTGGGTTGCACTCTGCCAGACCGGTACGGCAACCAAACTGCCATTTATGAAACCCCAGAGTATGGGGTAGCTGCTTGGGGTTTTCTCCTCCGCAAGATCTATTTCCACGGAAACAAGTCTAAGGTCACCGTCGGCGACATTGTGGATAAGTATAGAGGCGACAATTCCCGCGATCCTTACATTGATGGATATAAGAAATATTCGGATGGCAAATTGGTCGAAGATTATGAAGTCGACCTGTATAGCAATCGTGAACTCGCGATGCTGGCCATTGCCGCCTACTCGCACGAACTCGGCTCCTGGTATCCTCTCACGGACAAACAGCTTCTGGCAGGCTTTTCAATTACCGATGATTATATTGACTCGGGCGTCAATGACGAAGTCATCGTGTCTTCTGAAGAGATGAATCCGGATCTCTATGTAAAACATCCTGATAGCGAAGGCCCGGCACGCTCGACCGGCTTAACCGCGGCTCAGTTGAGAACGGCCGATGCAAAGGTCCAGGCCGGCCTACAGGAGCTCCTCGATGCAGAGGATGGACCTCCCGGGGCG
The DNA here is from genome assembly GCF_001672455.2 of Mesorhizobium sp. WSM1497. NCBI lineage: Bacteria > Pseudomonadati > Pseudomonadota > Alphaproteobacteria > Hyphomicrobiales > Phyllobacteriaceae > Mesorhizobium > Mesorhizobium sp. WSM1497. Next base: position 256,972 of record NZ_CP021071.1, read on the forward strand.
ATCGCCACGCTCTACCGCGACGGTCGCATGACCGTACTCACAGCGGGGCGCGCCGATGTCATATCGGGTGAGGCGCTGGGGGTCGACCAATACATGCGCATCGCCAGCATCTCAAAAGCATTCAACGGCGCCATTGCCCTGCACCTCGTCCAGAAGGGCCGGCTCGGCCTCGACGACACCATCGGCCAGCACCTGCCTGATCTGCCGGCGGCATGGTCGGCCGTCACGGTCCGCCAGATGCTGAACCACACCAGCGGCCTGCCCGACTACTTGCAGTCCAAGGGCTTGGCCGAGCAGGTCGCGACAAATCCTCAAGGTTACGTGCAGCCCATTGAGATCATCGGCTGGGTCCGCAACGACCCGCTCGAGTTTACGCCCGGCACCCAGTATACCTACTCCAACACGGACAACGTCGTCGTCGGGCTGATCGCCGAGGCGGTCACAGGAATGCCCTACGGGACGCTGCTGAAGAACATCGCGTTTGGTCCTGCCGCCCTCGCCCGGACGAGTTTCCCCACGCGCGACATCGCGCTGCCTGGGCCCGCCATCCACGGCTATGTCGTCGCGCCCGGATCCGAGCCGAAAGACGTCACGACCTTCGTCAGCCCGAGCGGTGCGTGGGCGTCGGGCGCGATCGTGTCGACGCCTGATGATTTGTCGATGTTCATACGGGCAGATCTCGGACTGAAGTTCTTCGGCGCTGCCGAGCAGATTGAACAGATGAAGTTCGTGGCCGGCAATTCCAGTCCGCCCGGACCCGGGACGAACGAGGCCGGTCTCGGACTGTTCCGCTACACCACGCCGTGCGGTGTCGTTTATGGCCACACCGGCAGTTTCCCGGGCTACACGCAGTGGGCGGCATCAACCGCCGACGGGACGCGCTCGGTCACCACCACGCTGAACATCGCTGAGCCGGCTGGCGCGTTGCTCGACCGCTTGCGGGAGGTTCAGGCTCAGGCGGTCTGCGCTTTGTTGGGGCACTGACGGGTGTGCATCGCGGGATGACGGACCCCGACATATTTGCTAATTTGCTAAACCAAGTTTCGAATAACCGTTGATTTTCCCTGCCACGACATGTCAGCGAGTTTGATTGATGCCTCTTCGCAAGGCGCTGTCCCACTGGTTCGACGCAGTACGTCGCGTGTCCATCAGTCTTGCAACCAGTGCCTTCATGGTCGGACCGAGCCTTAGCCAGACGATCCCCGAGCGGATCGATTCGGTGGTTTCGGATCAGAACGAGATCATCCGACGCTATTCCGCTCCGAGGAAGCCCGGCACGATTGACCTGTCAGTTCCGGATGCACGCAAGGCAACGAGCTCGGAACAAGCCGAAAAAACAATGTTTACCTTGAGGTCGATAACCGTTCGAGGCGCGGTGACGGTGCCCAGCGCTACGCTGGAGCAAGCGTGGGCCGCGCAGCGGAACAAAAAGATAAGCGCCGCCGACCTTTACGCCATCGCCGAGCGGATCGACGAGATCTACCAGAAGGCCGGATATTTCTCGTGGGCCGTCGTTCCCGAGCAGGACTTTTCATCCGGCAACGTCGTCATCGTTCTCTACGAATCCTACGTGCGCCGGGTCACCATCAACAGCGCCATCCCTGATATTGAGCGGCGTTTGAAACCTTACATCGATCGCATCGTCGCCATGCGGCCAATCCGGATCAAGGAGGCCGAGCGCGTGCTGTTGCTGATGAGCGATCTTGGCGGCCTGACCATCGAAGGCACTTTCATTCGGCCCGAAACGCCCTCCGCCGGCGGTGATCTGAAACTCGACATTGGCTTCAAGCGGGCCGGCGCAAACACAATAGTCGACAATCTCGGCAGCAAAGCCGTCGGCCCATTTCAGCTGACCGGCACCGGCACCTTCAACGATGCGCTTAGGCTGTTCGATGTGGCGAACATCGCCCTGGTGACCATTCCGGACAGTCCCGAGGAGTTGAAGTTCGTGCTGGCTTCGCACGATGTCCCGATCGGGTATGACGGACTGCATGTAGGATACAGCATCGGTTATGTCTCTTCCCAGCCGGGCGCCGACCTCAAGCCTCTCGATGTCGACATAGCCTCTAGGTTCGGCAGCGCGTATGTCAACTACCCACTGCTGCGGACAATTGACCACAGCCTGTTTAGCCGCCTTGAATTGAACTTCAAGGACAACTCGCTGGCGTTGGGCGGCGAAACGCAGACGGATGAGGACCTCCGATGGCTGGCGGCCTCCCTTAAGTATACCGGTGAGTTGGAAAACGGCGCCATCACGCTGACAGGTACTTTCGGCCAAGGCCTCGACGGCTTTGGCGCGAGCAGCAGCACCGATCCGCTTGCACCGCGTCCAGGCGTTCCTGATGACTACAGGTATTTTCGGGGCGACCTCGACCTTACCAAGGAGATCGCTTCGCTGGCCGTCGCCCACCTCAGAGTGGCTGCGCAATATGCGCCGACGGCGGTGCCATCGTCGGTCCAGTTGGTGCTCGGCGGCGATCCCTATGGCCTGGCTTTCGATGGCTCGGCCGCTTCAGGCGATAGCGGGATAGCGGCCTCGCTGGAATTGGGACGCAACATCGAACTCCCGGAGGCTTTGCCGATCCCAAATCTGAACGTGTTTGCTTATGTCGATTACGGTGCGGTCTGGAACCACGATACGGGCGTGGATTACATCGAGGCGGAACTCGGCTCGGCCGGAATAGGTGCAAAGGCTGCATTTGGGCAACACCTCAATGCAAGGGCGCTTGTTGCGGTACCGTTCAGAGATAACCGAGGTCTGACTGATACCGGCACGCGTTTTTTGTTCCAGCTAATCAGCTCGTATTAGGTGGCGTAGCTCCCGCCTGAACTGCCCTTATCTTGGCGCAAGTTGCGCGACGAGATCATTCGTTGCTGCGACCATCGCCTTGAACCCGCCGACACTGAACTGATTGATCGAGGCGAAGACACCGACACCGCGCGTTGGCGCCAACACCACATAACTGAACTGCCCCTGCAATCCGCCGGTCTTGTTGAGCATCATGGGCTTGTCCTTGTCGGCCAGAACTCCGACCCAGCCAAGCGTCATCATTCCCATCGGCCCCGCATCGTCGATGCCGATTACCGGCGAGAGACCGTCGCGCCAGAGCCAGCCCGCATGGTCGACGGTACGCTCCGCATCGCCGGCCGCATCCTTGCGAAGGTGCCAGGCCATGAACTTCATCATGTCGGCGGCGGAGGTGTAGAGCCCGCCCGCGCATCCGATCGTTTCCGGCGAAGGAACGAGGGGCAACGGTGTGCCGTCGAAGAAATGGCCCTGCATGGTCCGCGCCGCATCGCCTTCCGCCAGGTTGAGCTTGGTGTCGGTCAGTTGGCGGGGCGTGAGCACCCGCTGGGCCAGCAGATCGCCATAGGACTTGCCACCGGCATTGGCCAGCGCGAGGCCGAGCAGATCGTAACCCCAGTTCGAGTAAAAGGCACCCGTGCCGGGAGGGAAAAGATAGGGTTCTGGCTTCGCAAGCTCAGCGCGGCTGAGGTCGAAGGTATTGCCGGCGAACGGGTCGTCCGGCGTGCCGCCTGTCTGGTTCGGTACCTCGCGCGGCAGGCCGGATGCCTGCGTCACCAGATCGATGAGCCTCGGCGTTCGTCCTTCGAGCCCAGGCACGGTCCAGTCCTTCCCGAGGTGTTTGGCAAGGGGATCGGTCGCGCCGATGACGCCATCCACAATCATCGAGCCCATCAGATCGCCGCAGAAGGTCTTGGAGATCGAGGCTATCCGCATCAGCGTATGTTCGTCGGGCACCTGCCCCGAGCCCTTGCGGATTTCGCCGAAGCCAGCGAAGGCCGTCTCGCCGTTGCGAACCGCGGCGATCACGAGGCCAGGAGCGCCCGAGCCCAGGAAGGCGATGCCGCCGGCAAATCCCACGGCTTCCTCAAGCAGACGATCTTTGGCGGCGGCGACGTGAGGAGCCGCAAGGACGCAGGCTGCCGTGAAGCAGAGGATGAGCAAGCGCCTGTGGCCTGAACCGGTCATTGGAATGTCCTCGACGAGAAATCTGATTGTGAGACGAGAGCGCAGTCAGCGGGGCGCGAGCTGATAGATCAGTTCGTTTACTGCGTGCACCATTGCTTCAAAGCCCCCGGCGTTGAACTGGTTGATCGCCGCGAAGACGCCGACGCCGCGCGTCGGCGCGATGGCAACATATGTAAACATGCCTTGTCGCCCTCCGGATTTGTGAAGCACCAGCGGACGGTTGCCGTCAGCCTCTACCACAACCCAACCGAGTGCCATCGCATCCATCGGCGCGCCACCGTCGTCGAGGCCCAGCGCCGGAGAGAGCCCATCCCTCCTGACTAGGCTGGCGTGGTCGATAATGCGGCGTGCATCGTCCTCGGAGCCGCCTTGAGCCAAGTGCCAGGCGATCCACTTCAGCATATCGTTGGGCGTCGTATAAAGCCCCGAGGCGCATTCCATCGTCATCGGTGTCGGCACGAAGGGAAGCGGCGTGCCGTCGAAATTGTGGCCCTGCATCAGCCGGCCCTCGTCACCAGGTCGCGGATTGAAGACCGTGTCCACCATGCCGCGTGGCCGCAACACGCGCTCCTCCAAGACGGTAGCGTACGGCTTGCCAGCCGCTCCGCTGATCGCCAGTCCCAGGAGGTCGAAGCCCAGGTTCGAATAGAGCGCGCCAGTTCCGGGAGGAAACAGAAACGGCTCCCCGTGCATGGCTGCGATCATCGCTTCCTTTGTGTGGCCGGCGTAGGGATCGTTGGGTGTTCCACCTGCCTGGGCCATCTCGCGCGGCAGGCCGGATGTCTGTGTCGCGAGGTCGATGATCCTTAGGGTCCGCCCATCCTTCTCCGGCACCACGAAACCGTCAGGCAGGTGCGTCTGAACAGGGTCAGTCAGGCCGATCTCTCCTTTTACCAACAAACTGGCGAGAGCGTCTCCGCAAAATGCCTTCGAAATGGATGCCACTCGCATCATTGTGTCGGCATTCGGCTCTATGCCGGATCCGCGGACCGTTTCGCCGAAACCGGCAAACGCCGTCTCGCCGTTGCGAACGCCGGCGATCACCAGGCCCGGCGCGCCTGAACTCACAAAAGCGAATGTACCGGTGAATTCGACCGCTTCGTCCAGCAGCCGATCGGCGTTTGCAGGACTTGCGCAGGTAAGGACGGCAGCGGCAAGGAAAAGACGTAAGGGTATTGTGCGGGTGGCGGTCATCGGCTTCGAGCTCACCATTTCGGAAATCAGGGCGGACTGTCCACTGCCTTTTACAAGGCGATCACTGTGGCCAGTCAACAACAGAGAGGTCAAGCGGCAGCACGTCTTCCAGTTTCTGGGGCGGGACGCGCGGCGTAAGCGTCATCGGCGATCCGGTCGCTTCCGCCATGTCAAAATCCTCGGTGGCCTCGCCGACGGCGGTGATGGTAAAGCTGTCGAACACGTAGGGGAGGCCGTCCGAGGCCAACGGAGAAGCGCTGTCCATGACATGCAGGTGCAAATGCGGCGCTTGACTGTTCCCGGTATTGCCGACTTCGCCAATCTGATCGCCGCGCTGCACCTTGTCTCCGAGCTTCACCTTAATGCTCCCCGGCCGCATGTGGGCGTAGTTGACGAACAAGCCCGAGCCGATGTCGAGCACGACGAAGTTTCCGTCGGCCTCGTCAATCGGCAAGTTGGCGGGCAGCGCACCGGGCACTTGGTCCTGCAAGTCGTCGCGCGTCCCGACCACGGTGCCGTCGGCAACGGCAAGGATAGGCTTGCCATAGATGTGGTAGTTCGCAGGAACCTTAAGGTCGCCCACGACCAGCGTGTTGTTGTCGTCGATTTGCTCCCAGTCGATAGCGAAACGTTGGGCAAGGTAGAACTTGCCGTCGAGCGACAGCAGGGCGCGGACATGGCGGATGGAATCGCAGCAGCCGTCAGCCGCGACATAACCCTTGCCGCGCAAAGGCGGCCCAAGAGCCACCGGTGCCTTCGCAACGACGGCACCCTCGCCAATCGTCACCGTCATGTCGGCGCCGATGACCGCGAAAAACGCCGTGATCTCGTGGGTAATGCGAGCCGGAACCGCCGCCCCGTCCGCAAGCACGACATGCAGAAAGATGACGGCGAACTGATAGGCGGCCAACTCGCGGTTTTCGTTGCCGCGGCTTGCGCCCGGCGTGACGCGCGTGCGCAATTCATCCGGGCCGAGTTCTGCAAGCGGTGCTCCGCTGTCGGCATCGACGACCTTGAGCTTCTCGAAACGGACATCGCCGCCAGTGATATTCGTCACTGCCAGTTCGTAGACGATGTGACGCCTGCCGTCCGAGCCTGGAATCACATGCGGGGGAGCGATGATCTCCGCAACGAGTGGCGTGAGCTTCGGATTGTCGCTGGCAGCGTGCACCCCGGATGGAAATGTTGCCAACAAAAGCACAAAGGTCGAAAGGAGCCAAATTGGAACCCGCATTCGAACGCGCCTCCTCTGCACACGCTGACTTTGCGACGCGAGGGTACGACAATGAAGGCCGGGAGCCAAGGTGGCGTGCGGCACATGGAAGATTCACCGAACCTGGCGCAACCGCGGCCTCAAGTGTTATCGTTTGCATGTCTGGTTTACGGGAACTTTGCGGGCCTCTGATGACAGTTCAAATCAGCCGGCCACCACAGCCAGGGGACAGGATGTGATTCTGTCGTCCCTGCTTGCGAGTACATTCAACAGACGAACTCGGTAGCAGCGGTGAATTGGCGGTAGCCCTCTCCCGCTACCACTTCCAACCCACTATCGTACGTAACGGCAGCGTTGAAGCGGCTGCCTAGTCCGGTGGGCTTTTCAGTATACCGTGCAGTGGGAAATGCGGCCCCGCCTATAAGGGCGGCAAGCTTGCCCTTGACCTCAATTTCGAAGCCCTCACGTGCCCGCTTGGGGTGCACGGTGACACTATGAACAAGTCCTCGAAGGTTTTGGATCAGCGGGCCACGGTCGTCAGCAGCAGTTGCGTGGTCGGCCAACGCCTTTGAAAGGCCGTCGACGGTTTCGATGTAACGCTGCAAGGTCGCAGGGTGGAGAGCTACGGGTGACGGCGGCTCATCAAGACCGGAGAGCTGTGCCTCTACCTCGGAAAGCTGCGTCTTGAGTTCTGCAATACGCTGCTTGGCATCCTCTTCAGCAATGACGCTCCTGATCACAAGATCGATCGTGCGCTGCCGTTCGCCTTCTATCCGATCGCGCTTGCCTTGCAGCGCTGTGCGCATCGCATTCGCCTGTGCGGACAATTCTCGGCGCTCTTGGTTGTATCTGCGGATGTATGCCTCGATGAGGTCGGGGGCTTTCAGTTGGTCGCGCATGCCATCAAGGACCGCCTTTTCGATCTCGGGCAGATAGATGATGCGCCGATTGGAGCAGCTCCCGCTTTCTCGAACTGCCGAGCACCGAATACGCGTCTTGCCTGTCTTATCACGATCGTGAACCGACAGACCTGAACCGCAAACGCCGCAGCGGAGCAGACCGGACAACAGGTGAGCTGGCCGACGCTTGACATGAGAGGTTGCGTTCACCCTCACTGCTTTGCGAGCCTGCGCCTTGTGCCAAGTTTCGTCTTCGATGATGCGCAAATGGGCAACTTCTTTCGTCTGCCATTGGTCCTTTGGATTTGGCCTGGAGACACGCTTGCCTGTATCGGGGTTCTTCAGCATCCGGACCTTGTTCCAGACGATCCGACCGACATAGAGTTCGTTGAAGAGCAGTCCTACCCCGCGTTGCGCATTTCCATTGATGGTAGAACCGTTCCAGTGAATTCCTCGCGGTGGCGCTATTCCATCCCGGTTGAGATCACCCGCTAGGTCTCGTGGAGTTCGACCGGCCGCATAAGCGGCAAAAATGCGCCGTACAACTTCTGCCTCCTGTTCTACGATCTCCAGTTCGCCAGGTCGGCCGAAGACAGGTCGATAGCCGTAAGCTCGGCCTCCGGCATGACGTCCGTCACGGACCACGCCAGCCATGCCCCGTCGCACCTTCTTGGCACCGTCCTCCCTTTGCATCTGACCGACAAGCCCACGAATACCAATGAGTACCGCGTCGGCGATACCGTCATGAACAGCCTGGATTTCAATGTCGAGAAAAGAGAGACGTTTGTGTAGACCTGCGAGATCCGCCATGTCGCGCGATAGGCGATCGAGCGCCTCGACGACGACGATGTCGAACGCGTTCTGGCCCGCAGCTTCCATCAGGCGCATCAGCGCGTCACGACCCAATATAGATGAGCCGGAGCGCGCCTTGTCCTCGTAGACCGCAACGATAGCCAGACCGTTGCGCGCTGCGTAAGCACGACACAGCGCAATCTGGTCTTCAGTGGATTTTTCGTTCTGCAGCTCGGTCGAAAAGCGTGCATAGACAGCGGCCCGCCTCATGTATCGGAAGCCTTCTTGTTGCAGCGATCTGCATCCATGGCAGCATTTCGGTCAGCCGAAGCGCCGACGGATTTGAGATGATCGCCTCTGGCATCGGCGATGGCGAGTGCTTCGACAAACTTAAGCATGGCTGTGCGAAGCTCCTCCGGCGTTACCGCTGGGGCGGTTTCGCGCAGCAATGCACCATCGCGTCTGTGTCGTGCCGACTTCACGAAGCCGAGCATCACTAACACCACCGGCGATAAAAGGGGCACACCCCTTCGATCGTGCACTTGGGACCCTGCGGCGCGGAAATCGGATAGTCGCCGAACTGGCGAACCTAGATCGCACGGGGTGCAGCCGCAAGCCTATGGCAGGAACTTGGGATGCGTTCGGAAGCTTTTTCATGCAACGCTCCCATCATCGCCATAGGCAACGACAGGGCCAGTCTCCCTGCCTGCGGCGATGTAGCCCTCGTCGAGGTCTCTTCGGGAAACGCTCGCTCGACCATCCCCTCCTTGGCGGTGCGGATCGAAGCGAAAGCGCGAACTTCGCCATTCCAGCCGTCGAAGGGAACTCGTTGAGCTTTGCCATAACTGCCGGTCAAGTCAGCCTGCATTCGACTGGCATTGGTTCGTTGGGCCTTGCGCTCTCCTGCTTTGGGTCGATGACTGCCAGTTCCTCTCCTAATGCTGCGATTAGAGACGACACCCGACCTCGCACTCGCGGATGGAGATGCATAAGCCTTTCAATCAGGCGTCGACCTTCCGCGCTGGCAATAAAATTGATTCGCTCGTCGGCCGGCAGCGGCGGAGCGTCACGATCGGTCTCATTGTCCGGCAGTCCTGCGAAGAAACGGCTCGCTGGGACGCCTAGCGCCTTGGCGATCTCGACGAGCATAGATGCGCTAACGCGGTTTCTCGCGTTCTCATATTTTTGAAGCTGCTGAAAACTGATGCCTATAGATCGGGCAAGCTGGGCCTGCGATACGTCCGACTGAACGCGAACCGCGGCGATCTGCCTGCCGACATACTGATCAGCAGGGTGCGGGCCACTCTCGATTCCATGGTTTACCGGTGCGTTGAAGACGCTGCGGCGCTCTGGCTCCCCAAATGCTTTTCGGAACTGCATCAGTCGCTCCATGTGTAGAGAGTTTGTCTCGGTAGGCCCCCGCGAAAATCACCAGACCGACGAATGATCGCGATTTCAGTATCTTATTGCCGAAGTTCAGCTCGAGACTTTCTGCTCTCTAATCCGAGCTATATCGTCTAAGGCCGAGCGGATCTGTGGCCACGGGGGCTCACTGTCATGTAGCGAATACTCCCCTTCCCTAAGCGCTGCATTTAGCTTGGCCGCGATACCGGCGAGCGACGTTGCAGGAACTTGGGATAAGGCTTCGAGTAATTCCTTCGCCCGCTCGCCAGCTTCGCGCTCAGCAAGTAAGGCTGTCGAATAACCAATCTCCCTAGCGGCGGCATCCCAGCGCGCCTGATTGGCTACGATTTCAGCTTCAGCTTGGGTGCGGGCCACTGTGTTAGCCGGACGAACACCGAGCAATTCCGGAGGGCTTCAACGGAGTGAACTGTCACGCTCTCGCCGTCGGACAAGGTAACTGTCGTGCAAGGGAAGCCAACGGTCTCGATAAGTACCCTCTCCAGCCGCTGCTGCTGATTGCAAAGCCGTTCAGCCTCTTCCCACGCCGCGTGCCATCGTCTCCACACCGCCACCGCAGGATCAATGGCGTCATCACCCTCCAAGTCGATGCGAGCAAACGATGTAGCCTGCGTCGCCGCCGTTGCGGTTGCTGTTCCCGAAAGCACCTTCCTGCGGGTGACGAAAGGCAAAGTCGTGTTATTGTCGGAATCAGCCATGATCCGAGCTCCGCAAAGCGTGGGCGTGGTTAGACTGTTGGAAGCGGGGGAACCACCTCCAACGGCCGTTACCAAAACAAGCATATTTGCACTTTTTGTGCAACAGGGCATTTGAATAATGAAGGTAAGTGCGGCCCAAGTTCGCGCGGCCCGTGGGCTTCTCGACATTTCTCAACAGGAACTGGCGGACCTATCCAAGGTAAGTTTGAGGACGATCGTGCAGTTCGAACGTGGTTCGAAACCAGCATCTGAATCAATCCTGCAAGCGCTGAAGCTATCGCTCGAAGCAGCCGGAATAGAATTCATTCCAGAGAATGGCGGCGGCCCCGGTGTGCGCTTGTCACGCGGTACCGCGAACACTTAGAGGAAGGCGGCATCTACAGGCGCCTTCAAGGTTATCAGTTTATCAATCAATGTCAGCAATGCGCCCCCTTTTCGGCCGTTGAGGTCGGCGCTGCTGCTCGCCAAAAGCGGACTTGCACGGGCGCGTTAGTTCAATTCCTGACCCGAAGCAGACATTGCGTTTCCCGCCAGACCCAGTTGAAATCGACCGCAGGCATCACCGCCTTCGGGCAATAATCTCGACCGGCGCAATCCGGCCAGCTGAAATACTTTCGCTCATGTTTCGGACCATCTGGGGCCGCCGCGCTCCCATGAGAGTTTGGACGCCCAGTACTGCCCGCCCCATGGCCACCTCGGCGCGCTGCCGCGCGAAATACTCAAGCGCAGCATCGCGCCGCTGGCGTTCCGACAAAATCTCGAACCCGGCCGCGGAAAGTGTGTCGCGGTACTGCTCAGGCGCGGCGATCGCGTTCGTATCTGCCGTACTCGCCCATGGCAGCGGATAAGACAGCTCGCCGACTCCGGTGCGCATGACGTCGAAGACACCGAAACGCGCACCCGCGCGCAGGACCCGCGCAACCTCCGAAAATAGTGCGCTCTTGTCGGCAATGTTCATTCCAACGTGCAACATATACGCGGCAGTGAACGATCCATCTGCGAACGGCATACCCAAAGCATTACCCTGCTGCAACGAGACGCGCTCCCCGAGATGGAGCCAGCCGGAGAGGATATTGCCGGCTTCGACGTAGTCGCGAGTGAGATCGATGCCGGTCACCTGGCAGTCGTAGTGCGCAGCGATCTGTCGCGCCGGTCCGCCGAGGCCACAGCCGATGTCGAGCACTCGATCCCTCGGGTTGAGCGCAAGTTGCCCTGCCAACTCTCCCGTGGCGGCGCGGCCGCCAATGTGAAACTCGTCAACCGGCGAGAGGTCCTCGGCGGTGACCGTGCTTTCGGTCTTCCCCATGGCGGCAAGACCATCGCGAATATCTGCGACTAGGCTGCCTCGCGCGTAGTGGTCAGCAATCTGTGAATGCGGCGCTGCTTCCATGATCATCGCCCCTTTGGTGCAAGCCTCCGGATCATCCCCGCCCTACGGATCGCTTCCGTCAGTCCCATCGGGCCTTCCCCGACCTCGGTCGATCCGCCGGTCATAGCATTTGATCTTTGTTCAAGCCACAATATACCAGACGTTGAATCCATATGTTTTGGCTATGACAATGGAAATGAGGCACTTGCGCTATTTTATCGCAGTCGCCGAGTAGGGCCACATTACGCTGCCGCCGAACGGCTTGGCATGCAGCAACCGCCCTTCAGTCAACAGATCAACGCGCTCGAACGCGAGCTGGATGTACAGCTCTTTCGGCGCAGGGCGTGCGGCTTCGAATGTCTGATGCGGGCTCGAGGTTTCCGACGATGCGCGTGCAACCCTTGCGCAGCTTGATCGTGCCGTAGAGTCGATGCGGCGGACCGCTCGGGGTGAGCAGGGGCGGATATGCGTCGGCGTGACGTCCACGTCAACCTTTGGCCCGAAACCATCCGCGCGCTGTTCGTCTCGTCCGCGCGCTGGAGCCCTCGAATGAAGAGCCATCTCCCGGCCAGCCCGGCCAAGGGAGACTACGCGCTCCTGTTCAACCGCTATGGCTTTGGCGTTCCCGACCTCGATCGCGCGCGGCGCAGTGCCTCCAACGCAAGTCCAAGACACGATCAAGCCCTACCGAAAGGCGGACAAACCATCTGCGCAGAATGTTCACAACGAGATGAAAGTCTTTCAGCTCCCGTGGCCGGTTGCGGAATTGCGCAAGCTGGTCAGTGCGCCGGTAAACCTGCGCGTGACGCTGAGCACCTTCATTGATCCGAACCCGTCCGAGCCGGCACGCGGTTCGAAATTCCGATATACCTCACATAATCTGCGCTTCAAGCTGAACCGGCCCAACGAGAACCAGACCGCCTTCTCGCGCGCATCAGCAAGGCGGTCGAGCAACCGGATGGCTCGGCCATCGAGGAAGATGATAATTGGACCTTCGGCCGCAATCGCCGTGATGTCGGGTAGGCTGCACATCGATGAATTGGTGTGCCCGGCCTCCGATCTGGCGCCCCGCAATCTCATTGCAGTGCATCCCGTTGCCGGCTGGTGGAAAACCAAGACCGTCCCCGATCCGAAGGACACTACTGCGCGCTTTGCCCTGATCGGGGAAATCGACGCCGGCGAGACGAACGCGGAACGCTATGCCGAGGTGCAAACAGCGATCGAGCTTCTCAACGTCGTGGAGAACGTTGTCTGATAGCGTTAGCGGTCTGAGAGCCGTTTGACACGCAAGACTTGTCAGACGTTCTCCAACGGGTCACCGCCACGCACCCCTGACTGTCCGCTATCTGACGTTCTGAGGCCAGAAGCTGCCTACCCACTTCCGGCCCCTTCCCAGTCGTTGAATTTACATCAGAGGGCTGTTCAACGATGGGCGCAACGTGCCACTCCACCGCCACTAGTCGCTGTTCTTTCGTGATGCACCGGTGTGCCATGAGACAGGATCAGCGACCCACCGATTGATGTCGGACTCCCTCCATCCCGCACCGTTTAAGCTGATCTTGACCTGGGTCGGGAACGTGCCTTCGCCGATTTTTCGGTACATCGTCGAGCGGGACAAGCCAGTCCGCGCTAGGACGGTCTTAAGGCGAATGATACGATCCGGTTCAGACATGGCTGCCTTGCGTTTCGGTGAGAGCATTTGGCATTTAGTGGTTCCAGACAGGACAACCCAACGTCGCCGCGCAATCAGATTTGTCATCGCGTCGATCTGTGGCGTGGAAACGGCGGCGAATCGGACATGTTCAGATCCCAATGCCACGGCCCCTGCCGATGCCGTGGTTGAATGCGAGTTCCGCGCCAAAGCGGCGACCCGACTCCACGTTGATGCCAAGCTCGCGTTTGCGGTTTGCCAATAGGGATTCAAGCTGCGGATCGCGTTCAAGGCTCTTGGCCATATTGGACATGGCCAAGCGCGTGGACTTGTAACCGGACATGTCGCCAGCCTGGTATTGGTCCTGGCTTGTCCGATGGAGCTTTTGCCAATGTTCCACGAAACGTTCCGCTCGGCCTGCCGGATCACTGTCCAAGCCGGTGCGGATTTCGGTTTCAAGCTGGAGAGCAAGCACGATTCGATTGACGCGGCCGGCACCCGCTTCACGAAGCAGCTCGGGATTTTTCACATAAGCCGCTTCGGCATCGCGCCAGCCATGCGGCCGCACCTTCTCGAAAGCGCTACGGGCATCCCTCAACTCGCGCATCTGCTCGGGGCTGCCCTGCCCATCCACATTTCCGCTGCTCAGGATCGCGTCAATGGCGCGCGCGTGACGCACAAGCGCGTTCGTGCGAGCGCGGCGCAGCGCCGCTTCGGGGCTCACCGCCGCATCCGTGTCGCGCTGCGCTCCCCTGACCGAAACATCTCTTTCAGGCGCCGCGCCACCGTCTGCACTTAACGCCCCAACATTCTCCCTTTCCGGCCCGCGCCCACGGTCGTTGCCGGGCTCGGCGTCTGCAGGCGAGCGCAATCCGTCCAGAAACTCGCCGATCCTGTCGCGCAGCTTCTCCGGAACTATCCGGCGCACGATCTCGACCACGCGCTCGCGGAACGTGATGCCGCGCCGCTCGGCATAGCTCTGCGCCGGGTCGATCTGTTCGTAATCCGACGCCATGTCCTTGGCGCGGTTCCGTGACAGCGTCCGGACGAGCCGTTCTCTATTGGCAAAGTCGTCGCCGCCATAATGCAGCTCCATCCTGTCTCGATGCCGCGACAGTGCCACGTAACTGCCATGCGCATCCATGCCCGGCGTCGCCAGGACGTGGGTCCGGGCAACCGTCATACCCTGAGCCTTGTGAATGGTCGCGGCATAGCCGTGGTCGATGTGCGCGTAGTCTTTCAGGTCGAAGCGAACCGATCTGTCGTCATCGGTGCGCACGGCTATGCTTTGTGTGCTGACCTCCTCCACGATGCCGAGCGTGCCGTTCTTGACGCCAAGCCCGCGCTCGTTGCGCAGGAACATGACCCGGTCGCCGCTGGCGAAGTTCCTTGGGCCGCGCTCGACATTCACCTGAACATCCTCGCCGAGATCGCCGGCAGCGCGCATACGCTCGCGCGCTGCCTGGTTCAGGGCGCGCACCTCGTCGTTGGTGTGGGTAAGGATGATCCGGCTTGCCTCTGGATGCGCCTGCCTGTCGCGATCCCAGCGCTCGACGAGTTCACTCCGCGCTGCGTCGCGCGTTGCAGCGTGATGCACCATGCCTTGCGCGTCGTAGGCGCTGATCGCGGCGCCGATCCTGCCGGTTGCCAGATCGCGCGTGGCATCGCGCTGCCAGTCCTCGCTCTGCCGGCGCACTTGGCCGATTTCGACGCCGCCGTGTCGCTCGTGGATAGAGCGGAATGCGGCGCCAGCTTCGATCGCCTGCAACTGCTGCGGATCGCCGACGAGGACGACTTTTGCGCCAGCGTCCGCCGCATGGGAAAGCACGCGCTCCAGCTGGCGCGTGCCAACCATGCCGGCCTCATCGATCACCAGCACATCGCGCGCGGTGAGCAGATCCCTGCCCTGTCCCCAGCCATGCTCCATACTGGCGATCGTGCGTGACGGGATGCCGGAACCACTTTCGAGATTCTCGGCCGCAATACCTGAGAGTGCAGCGCCTCGAACCTCATAGCCCGCCGCTGCCCATGCCTGGCGCGCAACGCCCAGCATGGCGCTCTTGCCCGTTCCGGCAAAACCGACAACGACACCCAGACCGCGGCCATCGGTGATATGCGCAAGCGCATCGCTCTGCTCCTCCGAAAGAATAAGCCCGCGTTGCGCGGCCCGCGCCAGCGCTGCCTCGCGATGCGCATCACTCACCGCGTGGCGCTCGTCCAAATCGATACGCTCTGCCGCGCGGTGAAGGCGCTGTTCGGTCTCGATCATCTGCCTTGTGGTGAAGCGGTCTTCGCCGCGTCCGTCCTTGCCGAGTTCGACCAGATCAGGTGCATTGCTGATGGCTACCACCACCTCGTTGAACTGCTCCATTCCATCGCTGTGCCGGTGCGAGAACTTCGCGATGTCTTTTCGGGTGAAAGTCGATTGCTGATGGGTGATGGCATCGAGCGCCACGGATGGATCGGCAATGATGCGCGCACCATTGTTGCGCGCGATCTCGCGGTGCAGTTCAGCGCGATCTGCTTCACTGTCGCCAGCAGCAAGGCCACTGCCCTCGATGCGTTGAGCCGGTGCACCAATCTGCGTCTGCGGCTCCAGGGCAATGCCCTGCGCTTCCAGACTGCGATGATCGATGCGCGCGTCGATGTCGAGTTCGGCAAGGCGTTCATTGGCAAGCTCCGCCCATCGCTCGCGCCAGCGCTCGACCAGCTGGGTAGCATTCCAGTCTCGCACCTTTGACCCAAAACCGTTCGCGTCCACGGCCCGCATGGTCAGAATGACATGAGCATGCGGTTTTGGGCTGCCATCTTCTGCCCGGTCCCAATGGACATTGAGATCGGCGACCATGCCCCGGCTGACAAACTCGGCTTCCACAAAGTCGCGCGCCAACTCGATGCCTTGCGCCTGGCTGAGTTCACGCGGGAGCGCAAACTCGACCTCGCGGGCAAGCTGCGCGTCCTTGCGGACCTCGAAGGCCTCGACATCGTTCCACAACCTCTCGCGGTCGCGCCACGCCTCCGGCGCATTCTCCGGCAGCATCACCTCGGAGTGGACGACACCGCGCTTGGCCGAGAAGTTATGCGTGCGGTCGATGCGCTCAGCGCGCAACCGCGATGCTGAACGATAGGCGGCTGACGCGACAGCGCTTGAGCCTGCTTTGCGGCCAATGACCTTGACGTGAAGATGATAGATCGCCATCGCGACAATATCGTTTGCACGGCAAAGCACACGTCGGCACGACGTATAAGCGCGCCCTCCCTCGAAAAATTCTCAGGATGGACCAGCCCGTCCCGGGCTGTCTCGGCAACACTGAAGCCTTCCGGCGGACGCTCAACTATCATCCAGAGATCGACAATCAATGGAGACAGCCATGCGCAAACCAAGGGACTTCGACGCCGAACTGAAGGCACTGGAAGACAAGGCGCGAGAGCTCAAAACGCGAAAGGTGCAGCAACTTGGCGAGATGGTGATCGCCACAGGCGCCGATCAGCTTAGCACCGACGAATTGGCCGGCGCACTCGTCGCAATTGCCGAGACGAAAGACACCTCAAAGCGTGAGGCATGGGCCAAGCGTGGAGTGATGTTTTTCGAAAACAGGTCTCGGCGAACTGCTCCGGGATCTCAGCGCAACCCTCGCAGCGCTCAAGCGCAACCGGGCAGCCCGCAATCGCCGGCAAGCGACACAGGCTCGCAATGACATGCGCACCTGGCAGGTCGAGCGCCGCAAGCGTACCCGACATCTGATCGAACTCGGAGGTCTCGTCGTCAAGGCAGGCATTGTTGAGCTCACCAATGACGATCGCGCTACCATCTACGGCGCGCTGCTTTGGATCGCCGCCAAGCTGCAAAGCCATGAAGGCGAGCAAGCCCAACGATTATGGACTGCGAAGGGCAGGCAGGCGTTCGATGCTGAACGGCGTGAAGAGCAGATGGGACCGCGAACGTAGCCACAGTTGGAGCGAGCAGCGGTCGGCACGAGCCCGAACAGTAGACTTCCGCCTATGGCGGTCTCTCGCGAGCTGATCCGGCCGGTCATTCAGCGCTTTAGCCGCAGCGTATATCCCCACCCTATGCTGATCAGAAAGCCACCTTGTCGACGCCCTTGAGTTCGAGGATGGCGCGCGCCTCGTCCGGCGTGGCGACCTCCATACCAATCCCCTCGATTATTCTTCGCGCGAGCACCACCTGCTCGGCATTCGACTTAGCCAGACGACCCTTGCCGGCCCACAGACTGTCCTCCAGCCCGACGCGGATGTTGCCGCCAAGGGCCGCCGATTGCGCGGCGATGCGCAGCTGGCTGGCGCGCCCAGCACCGACCACCGGAACTGGTCGCCAAACAGCCGGTCGGCAGTGCGCTTCATATGGGCGACGTCTTCGGGATGCGTGCCGATGCCGCCGAGCAGTCCGAACACCGACTGCACGAAGAAAGGCGGCTTCACCAACCCGCGGTCGGCGAAGTGCGAGAGGTTGTAAAGATGGGCGATGTCATAGCACTCGAACTCGAAGCGCGCGCCGTTGTCGTAGCAGGTCGCCAGAATGTACTCGATGTCCTTGAAGGAGTTGCGGAAGACGAGGTTGCGCGTCGCCTCCAGATGCGGCTTTTCCCAGTCGAACTTAAGGTCTCGTATTTGTCGGCGAGGTGATAGAGCCCGAAATTGATCGAGCCCATGTTGAGCGAGGCGACTTCCGGTTTGAACTGGGCGGCCGGGCGCACACGCTCCTCGACCTTCATGTAAGGACTGCCGCCGATGGTGATATTGATGGCGGCATTGGTGCCTTGCTTGACGCGCGGCAGGAAGCGAGCGAAGGCCTCGGGCGTCTGGTCTGGCTTGCCGGTCTCCGGGCCGCGGGCATGCAGATGCAGGATCGCCGCCCCGGCCTCGGCCGCGGCGATTGCCTCAGACGCGATCTGGTCCGGCGTGATCGGCAGATAGGGCGACATGGTCGGCGTGTGGATGGCGCCCGTCACCGCGCAGGTGATGATGACCTTGCCCTTCGTCTGCGGGGCGCCGGGCTTGCGGCTCGTTTCGATCATTGTCCGTACTCCTGGTCCGATTTTTTCTTGTGCGCCGCCAGCGCCATCAGCCGGCGGTCGCGCCACACCTGCCGTTCGCCGAGGCTCTCGCGCGGCAGACGTTCGCGGCGGTCGGCCTCGACGGTTTTCATCACCTCGCCCGCCCAGTCGACGCGGCGCAGCATCTGCGGAAAAATGTTCGAATAGATCGACTGATAGCGCTCGACATAGTCGCGCACGCCGCCGGGTGCATTGAGATCGATGGTCTCGAACGGTCCCATGAACGACCAGCGCAGCGCCAGCCCGTCACGGATGCCGATGTCGACATCCTCGACACTGGCATAGCCGTCGGCGACAAGCCTGAAAGCCTCCTCGAGCAACGCGCCTTGCAAGCGGTTCATGATGAAGCCGTCGAGCTCGCGCTTCATCACCAGCGGCGCGTGGCCGGCGTCGATGAGGAAGGCGCGAGTCCTTTCGACTGTCTCGGCGGAAGTCCATGGCGCCGGCACCACCTCCGCTGCCGGGATGAGATAGGGCGGATTGATCGGATGCACGACCAGGCAGCGGTGCCGCCCTTGCAGATGGTCAGTGAATTTCGACGGCAACAGCGCCGAGGTGGAACTGGCGATGACCGTTTGCGGGCGGGCAAGGCTATCGATCAGGGAAAACACCTCCCGCTTCACATCGAGGTTTTCAGGCGTGTTCTCCTGGACATGGGCTGCATCGGCCAGCGCCTCCGCCAGTCCGTCAGCGATGGCGATGCGGGCCAAGCACGGTGTCGACGGACTGCCCGCGCAGCAGGTCGTTCGCGGCGAGGTCGCCGAGCACACCCGCTATATAGTCGCGGGCACCGCCCGTCGCGGCGGGAGACTGGTCCCACATGCGCACGTCATGACCGGCGCGGGCGAAACTGATCGCCCAGGCCCTCCCGATGAAACCGCTGCCGACAATCGCGACCTTTGCGATGGGTTGGCCCTCCTCAAAGCGTTTCGACGTTGCGGTCGACGCCGAGCGACTGGCCCGAAATGTTGATGCCGGCGTCCGTCCGCGGATGAGAGTCTGATCAACCGTCGTCTCTGATCTCCACCCCAGCCCTGTGCAGCTTCGGCCGATCAGCCTGGATGGCAAACCTGGCAAGCAGGCGAGCCTGCTTGCCTTCAACCTTGGCAGGGAACATTAGAGACTATTCGGTCAGCTTTCCGCCACGGTGTCCCATCGTCATCTTGGATGCGTACATCGTCGGTGAACGCTTGCCGGGAAGGTTCGCATCGAGGACGATCTGCTCGATGAACCCCTGGTTCATTTCGAATTCCACGCATTCGTCAAGCTTATCGACGATCCAGAGCATATATTTTTCTGGGCCATTCTCATCCTGTCTATTAAATTTCTTGTCGTATCCGCAATCGTCGAGAGGTATCATTTGAGGAAGAACGGGAAGAAGCATGATCTTCGGTTTTGGAAGGTCAAAGCAATGTCCCTCATATGAATACCCGACAATAATCCCAGAAGACAGTACCTTTCCGCTGTTATATGCTTCATCAAACGATACCACCGTAGAAATTACAATGAATCCGATATTTCGCACGGCTAAGGAAATCTGAGTGGCGTACCCAAACTCATCGGGGAATCCGCTGATTCTTCGATTTGCAATCAGGTTGAGAAATTGTTCCTTTGTAACCTTTGAATCACTCAATTGCTGCAGAAATTGGTCATTTTGACTTACATCATCCGATTGTGATCGAACTGATATTGCGAAGTCTGCGCTCTCAAGGTTTTTTGGATGGTTGGGGTAAACAAGATCTCCGCCGCCCGGTGCGATACCGTAAAGCCTGACCTGTGTTGCGTTGTAAGCGCCTGATGGAAACGTTAGTGTCGGTCGGTGATAGTCGTCGCTCATTTTGTTTGCTCCTTTTTTTAGCAATCGATCAGTTCATAGAATCTCTCGCCAACTGAAGTTTTCTTCAAACTTTTCCGCAAGCGCGGGCGCCACCCGTTCGCTGACATCGACCAGCGTGGCTGCGGCATTCTCGAAGGTCAGGTCATCTGCATCGAGGCGCGGCCATGCCTGAGCAAGTGCGAGGGCCACTTCGTCCCTTGCTCTGATCAGCATGCTCTTGAACATGAAGGGCCGAGCGCGGAAGGCGCGGGACGTGAAATCCGAGATGCGCTGCATGTCGGACTGGTCGACATCCTTGATATCGATCCCCAGCAGCCGCTCGTCGGCCAGCCCCTCGTGCACCAATGCCGCGTGGTAGACGTCGACAATCGTGTCGAACACAGCCCCCGTAAATGGCCGTGACCTGTCATGGATTTCCGCCGTCACCTCCGACATGCGGCGTGCGTTGCTGGCGAGGCGGATCTGCCGGTCGCCAGTCAGTTCGGCAATCCGGTTCAATTCATTGAGAACAAGCAGGTTGCCATCGCAGTGCCGCAGCAGCCGGTCCATGCCGCTGTCGAAATTCAAGAAGCACAAGAGCGAGACCAGATCAGAGTTGGCTTCGTGGAACGGTCCGAAATCGCCTTTAGTCAGGCCGCCGGCTGGTGTCCCGAACAGCGAAAACAAGATTGCGTGGCCGACCTCATGTGCGATCACATCGAAGTTGAGCGCATAGGGATAGTTGCCTCCGTCGATGCCGCGCTCCCGGCCGAGTTCCAGATAGCCATAGCCCGATTGCGCATTCTCCCAGTCGACGAAGGGGATGATTTCAAGCCGCTCGTACGTCTCGGCAAAATACCAGACAATCGGTTTGCCGAGGTAGCTTTCCCAGACATCCAGCACGCGGCTGACCGAGGCGAAAGCGTGCGCAGAAAGGAACTGCCGCGATGTCAGGGAAAGCTGATCGAAATGGCCGTCAAAGCCAGCCTCTGCAGGCGGAAAGATTTCGCCGACAAACGGTGGCAGATAAGGGTAGTCGTAAGGCTCCTTGTCGAGGACCGGATCGCGAACGTAGATGCGGTGATCTTCCGGGCCGGAGCGGATCAAATCAGGTGGAGTAGAAATCCATACTGTTTCGGGTGTTCCGTAACCCAAAAGGTGGGGGACCTGCGGGTAGACCAGGAATCGCGTTCCCAGCGACGGATCTTGCGCAACGACACGATCGACCGCGTCCAATCGCTTGGCCCCCTCTGACGCTACCACGCTATCACGGCGCTTACGTTGCGTAAACGTCGACCGTCAAGAGGTCTGGGCCTACAGCGCCAGCCCCGCATCATCCATATCCTTGGAGAAGGCCGAGGTTAGCTGTAATCCCGGCATGGGGTGTGCTTTTTGAAATGCTTGCTCCCGCAAAAGTTCGAGTGCCCGCAGGGCATCTAGCTTTTTTTGCTGGACGAAAGCCGCGCCGAGTTCCCTGCACAAATTCTCGACGTCGCCGTTGCCATCGTGCGCATCCCGGACCATCCGTGCTAGGGTGCGCTCGCGAAAGTTGACGGCCTGTGCCGCACCCTCGAACCTCGCCTGCTGATCGGGTGAAATCACGCCGCGCCGGCAAGCAGCGCGAAGGGTCCGGCGCAGGTCAATCAGCGCATGCGTCAATTGAGCGAAATTCACCTCGGCCGGTCCGTGCAATACCGCTACTGCGTCGTCGGGTGCAAAGGCGAAGCGGCGATACCATCGGTAGATAAGCCCGACGCCTTGCATATGGGGGAACAGCTCGGCTGCTCGAAGGGCACCCATGCTGGCCGCGCCGACGACATGAATGCCGCGGCTGAGGGCCCACAGGATTTCCTTGTGCCGAACCGCTGGCTCGGTCTGAAAACCGCCATCTATGAGAAGGATCGCACTCGGGTCGAACTGCTGCACGGCCGAAACGATCGAACCTTGCACGGCCGGAGGAAGGCATACCGCATCGATGACCTTCAACGCGTCGGAATGGGACACGGTGGGGCCAGTGAAGACGAGTTTCGGGCGCATAATCCTTACCCCTGCAAGAGCGGCTGTAAGGCAGGGATGACAATCCTGACAACCGACAGGGCGTCGAGCGGTTTCGTTCCCACCCGGACTAGGTGAACCGCATCGAACCCTCTCTCTTCGAGAATTGCCAAGAGGACCGACAGCCCTCCCGACGCCGGGTTGAACTTCTGCTCGTTGAACGCGCGGAAATCCACGCTGCGCGGGCCATCGCGGAGGAGTCGGCGATGCGCTGCGATCATCTGCCGATCGGGGTATTTCGGATAGGACGCGCGCGTCAGGTCATCGCGCGCGCCCGAGATCGCCGCCAGACGGGCCTGGGCCGCTTCGTAGATGGCATGTACCGCCGCGCCGGCGGGACTGAAACCGGCAGCCGAACCATCAGCCGGATGATCCAAAATGACCGTTTCCGTCGGTTCGTCTTCCAGCAGATGGCACCACACCACCGGTATGCCCAACGGCGAAAAAGCTTGCCAAAGGCCGACCAGCACTTTCTTTGCCGCCAAAGTTTCCAGGAGATCGCGGAGCGACGGATCATCGATCGTCTCGGGATCGATGCGTTGACGATGGAAAAACCCGTGGGTCCGGTATGCCGTGGCGATCGCGTCGCGTTCGATGCATTCAAGCATGCCATGAACGATGGCATCCGGCTCCTCGAAGCCTGCTGCCAAACCGCTCGTCGATGCCGCGAAAATCCCGTCATGGGGCAGTGACGGCAACACATAGGCGGTGTGCACGAGCTCGAACGGGACCAGGTCGCGGCTGCCGGTAAGAAGATTGTCTGCGGCTAACCACGCCGTCTCCCTGCCGCGCCATCCGGGCGCAGTGCCCCCCTGGAGATGCCTTTCGAAGCGATCTGGCGGGATGCCCAATTGATCGGCGCAGCCGACGACTGGTTCGAAATTCGCCACCTGCTCTGCAAAGAAGCTCTCGGCCGATTCCAGCATGGCCGATATCGCGGCTTGCGCCAGGGTGGCGCCCTTGCCTTGCGCGACCGCGTTGGAGAGCGAGAAAGGTCTTGTCACCTGCACGACCGGGATGCCGAGCTGGTCGAGCCCGGTAATGTCGGCGATCCGCGTGATGCCGAGGCCTTCGCGCATCTTCATCAGCCTCGCCAGCGCCTCGTCGGGCGGCGGACCAAGGCGTTGATATCGCTCCAGCATCGCGGATGCTCTTGCAGGGCTAGTGCCGAACGGCCGATTCGGGATTGACGATCAGCGCGGCGCCCGGCTCGAGAGCGGATTTCGCACATTCGACCCGATCGCGATAGCGCGACGACAGTTCAGGCGACAGGCCTGATGATTGAAGGGTCTCGTATGTACTGACGAGGAAAGGCACGGCACTTTGCTCCGCGGCTATGGCGATGCTCTTTTCGAGGGCAGCGATTACGTCCACCTCCGTATCGCCCTTGAGAAGAAGTAGCTCCGCCCTTCGCCTGTAGAGCTCTGCCAGCCAGAAGCGGCTGCCGCCGGCCTCGGCCTGCGCCACAGCCGAGCCCAGCAGCGCGAGCGCCTCATCGACCTCGGCAGTTCGTGTCAAAAGCTCTGCCAGCATGCCGCAATAGACCGGTTCGTCCTCAGGCGTCTGGAACTCACCATGGAGGCCAAGGCCTTGCCGCATTTTCTCCCTGCCGCTCTCGACCTGGCCGGCGTTGCCGTCGCACCAGCCTTCGAAGATTTGTGCTGCGGCGGCGAGAGCGGGCATATAATGGCGCTCCGTCAGTTGGCGCAGATCCGTTATCACGCTTCGTAGCCTCGAAAAATCGCGGCGATAGCAATGCAGCATCGCCTCGTTGAGATAGGCATGCGCGATGCTGCCGGCATGTCCGGTTTGCTGCGCCCAGCTCCTAGCTTCCGACATCGAGTGGATCGCGCTTGCCGGCTTTCCGACGAACCAAAGCGACAAGGCGCGGTGGGCGAGTCCGCAGACCCTCGCGTCATGCCCGCCGAACAACGCAGCATTGGCTTTGCCCTGGCCGTGCTCATAGAGCGACAGTCCGGCGTCGACGGCCGCGATGCAGCGGTCGTGGCGGCCAAGATTGAAGTCAATTGCCCACACGCAATGCCTGGCCTGGAGTTGCACTTCGGCATCCTCCACATCCCTGAGATCGCTGAGCACGACTTCCGCGCGCTCGCCGTCCATCACGGTATCCGTGAACCACCAGCCCCAGTAGATCGGAAACCACTTGGCCCGCTCGGCTACCGGCCGCCGCCGGGCCATCACCACGCCGTCCTCGTACAATTGGCGGGCGGGCGCCGAGTTCGGACCTTCGACAGCGGTCAGGATGGGACCGAGCACGATCATGGCCGATAGCCGCAGCGCGTCTCGCATGTCGGCTGCCGCAACGCGCTCGCAGAGCGCCAATGCATGCTCGAGTATCTGCCTCGCTTCCGCCATTGCCGAGCGGGACGAGCTTTCCGTGCCTGCGATCACGAACTGAGCGATCGCGTCCTCCAGAAGGCCTGCGCGCTCAGCGTGCTCGGCGACCTCGGCGGTGCCCAGCCACCCGGCCAGGTTTCGGTTGCGGCTCACCGCGGCAAACAGGCGGCGATGGAAGGCCTGCCGTCTCTTGCGCAGCGTTGCGTTGTAGATCGTCTCTTGGATAAGCGCATGGCGCACGCCATAGACCGGAACGACGGAAGGCCGCACGCGGATCAGGAACCCGGCCTCGCTCAGTGAATCCAGCGCATTTGCGATGATTTCGTCGTCGAGCTCCGGCAACAGCGCCCGCAGCAATTCCTGATTGAAACGATTGCCCGCGACGGCCGCGGCACGCGCGACTTCGTGTGCCGGCCCCAGCGTTTCGAGCCTGGCTTCGATCACGCTTTCAAACACCGAGGCATGACTGCGCGTCGCGGTCTGCGCCAGCACATCCGTTGCCGAGGCCGCGTTCTCGGCCATCCACTGGCAGATTTCTTCGATGAACAGCGGGACGCCTCCGGTCACGCGTTCCACCACGTCGAGCAATTCGGGGGAAGTTGACGGCTTGCCTTGCGGCAACATGGCCGCGATCGCCAGCCGCGTTTGCTCGCGGTTGAGCGGCTTTAGCGAGATATGCCTTGGATTCGATGCTGCCAGCCAGCTCCCGGATTCAGGGCGCGTGGTCACGATGACAAGCGCCCGGAAGTGACGGGCCGACTGTGCAAGCTCAGCCAACAATTGTCTCGACGTCAGGTCGATCCAATGGATGTCCTCGACCACCAGGACGATCGGTCCGCTGGCGCATAGGGCTTCGAGCGAGCGGCGAACCGCCCAATTGGCTTTCGCGCGCATCGCCTCGGCGTCGATTTCCTTGAGCATCGGATTGGCTCCCGCAGCGCCGAGCAGGAACGAGAAGATGTCGATGGTTTCGGGATCGCGGACGTCATTATCGCGGAATACTTCGGCCACAGCCGCAGCGCTCAGCTGTCCTTCGTTGCCGGCGAGATCGCCGCGTACGTTCTGTAGCAGCGGATGCAGCGCCGAGCGCAAGCCGCCGGGCGTGCACTGGAAAAGCAGCAGTTTCGCGCGCTGGTGACGCGTGCGCCGGCGCACTTCGTGAAGAATGCGCGACTTGCCGATCCCGGCCTCGCCCTCGATCACTACCACGCCGCCGTTTCCTGCAACGGCGCTGTCCCATGCTTCGGCGACCGTGGCGAGCTCAGCCTCGCGATCGACGAGCGGACTGCTCAGCCGCCCAAAGGCGAAGAAGCGGTCGACCTCGCGCTTGTGACTCAGCGCGCGCCAGACCAGCTCCGGCTCGGCAAATCCCTTGATCGCATGGGTGCCCCTAAAGCTGAACACATGTGACCGTCGCGCCAGGTTACGCGTCGCGTCCGAGACCACCACCGTATCCGGCTGCGCTATGGCCTGGAGCCGCGTGGCCATCGCGAAGGCAGGGCCGGTGACATTGTCACGACCCGTGTCTGCGTCACCCTTCTGGATCAGGGTCATCGATGTTGCGATTCCGACCCGGACATGCAAATCGGCGCGGCCTTGGTCCGAACCGACGCGCCTGCAGGCGTCGATGATTTCAAGCCCGGCCCGGATCGCCAGCGATGCCGCATCTTTGGCATCTATTTTGGCAGGAAACAAAGCAACGCCGCCATCGCCGACCTCGACCTCAACGGCACCCGAACACGACGTGACCGCCTGTCTCGCTGCCCGCTGGAAGGCTGATATCAGTTCCTCGAACTCTTCAATGTCCAGGATGCCAAGAAGGTCCGTCGATCCGACCAGGTCGTAGCAGAGCGCGGTCAGGATCCGGCGCTCATGCCGGGCTTCGGACGTATTGTTGCCGTTGCCGCCCAGAAAACCTGTTGCCACCGACGCCGCCGGCAACGCGACCGGACTCTTCTCCGACATCCTGCGATTTCCTCGCCGCGCACAGTGACGGCAATACTAGCAAAGTGCGATGCTGTTCACAAAACACTTGATCGGTGGGCATGGCAGGAAAAAGCCGATGCTGGGATCATTATGGAGAGAAATGCTCACAGCGCAAACTCCCCGTGGCGTTAACACCAGCTGTGACCGCTTTTGGTGGGCGGCCGGGATGACTTCGATGACTGACATGCTGAAGGGTTTCGGGTGCCGTCAGGCGTACGAAAGCCTCTCATGCAGGAACCCGCTTCGCGGGAGGGGCGCCTCATTCTGAGATGGTACGACAGGCATTGGTCTTGAGCTGGTAGAAGCTGCGATCCGACCATGGAGGTCCTTCAACGAGAGGAACTTGCCATGGATACTCTGTCGACCGATGCACCGATCACGCCGCTTCGCCAGCGCATGCAGCAAGATATGCTCATGCGGGGCCTAGGGTCCCATACCCAGCAGGACTACGTTCGTCACGTCCGGCGCTTCGCAGCCTTCCTCCGACGCTCTCCCAATACTGCGACGCCCGAGGACATCCGTGGCTTCCAGTTGTATCAGCATGAGAACGGCGTCGGGCCTGCGACCATCAACGGCGCGGTCTCAGCGTTGCGGTTCCTGTTCCTGGTGACGCTGAAGCGGCGGGATCTGGCACGTGTGCTGGTGATCATGCGCTATCCACGCAAGCTGCCGGACGTGCTGAGCGTGGAGGAAGCGGCGCAGCGCAGCGCCTCTGCGCAAGCTCTCAGCGCTGCTTGCGGGTCCGGCTCCGCACCTGAAGGTAGGCATCTTCGGGCCTATGGGTCCTGGTTTCGCTATGCCCTCCAGACGGGCAGCGATGTTGACGCTATTCCCATCAAGTCGCCATCAGCCTCCTCGACAACATCTCCGATATGGATACCTATGCGCAGTTCGATTCGGTGTTCTGCCGGCAATCCGGAATTGTGCTCGATCATCCCCGCCTGGAAATCCATAGCGCAGCGAACCGCGTCGACGCCGCTCCGAAACTCGCATAGCACGCCATCGCCGGTGCCCTTCACCACCCGGCCTCGATGAACTGAGATGCTCGGATCGACGAGATCACTTCGCAGCGCGCGGATGCGTGCCAGCGTACGATCCTCGTCGCTAGCCGTCAGACGGCTGAAGCCGACGACGTCCGCCACCAGGATTGCCGCGAGCTTGCGTAGTTCGATAATTGC
Organism: Mesorhizobium sp. WSM1497; assembly: GCF_001672455.2. Lineage (NCBI taxonomy): Bacteria > Pseudomonadati > Pseudomonadota > Alphaproteobacteria > Hyphomicrobiales > Phyllobacteriaceae > Mesorhizobium > Mesorhizobium sp. WSM1497. The sequence continues at coordinate 284,672 of NZ_CP021071.1, forward strand.
CTGCCATACCCAAGCCTAACACAGCTGCGGTCGGGATAGTCGCGGACTTTGTGGCATGCGGGAAAGGATTGCAATCCATATGCAAACCAACGAAGCAGCAAGGGACTTCGGATCGACGAGCAGTGACCTTACACTCTGAGACAGTCGATGCCTCTTACTGCGGTGCCACCACGGCAGCTGTGGCAGACGAGGCGTTGAGCGGCCGCCGTTTGCCGCACGCCGTCCATGCCCCTTTTTGAGTAGGATGGAGTCTTTTCGAGTCAGACGGCACGAAGGGGCTTGTGCCGCACTTCCCGACACGAAGAATAGTTCGTAGTGTACAGCACTCCTCAGCGCATCGACTGTGGGATCGGTATGGCGGAACAGCAGACGACGCGCCGGCTATCGGCCATCCTCGCAGCCGACGTTGTTGGTTACTCCAGCATGATGGGAATCGACGGGGCAGGTACCGTTGCGGCGCTGCGACAGGTTTGGCAGGAAACCTTCAATCCCGCTCTCACCGCGCGTCACGGCCGAATCGTAAAGATGATGGGCGACGGAGCGCTAGCCGAATTTCCAAGTGTGGTGAGCGCTGTGGAATGCGCGGCGGCGATCCAGCGCGCAATGGGCCAGCGCAATCTCATCGCTGGCGTCCCAATTCAGTTCCGCATCGGCATCAATCTTGGCGACGTCATAGTTGAGGGCGATGACATTTTCGGTGACGGCGTGAACATCGCCGCGCGGATCGAGGCTATCGCCAAGCCCGGCGGCGTGTCGATCCGCTACCGTCCGGGAAAAAATCGCCAACAAGCTCGAACTGGTTTTCGAGGATACCGGCAAGCACAGCCTCAAGAACATCCAACGGCCGATACGTGTGTACAACGTCGTTTTGGACGCTGTGTTGCCCAAGACTGCCGCCATGACGCACGGTTCGGGAACGCGGACCAAAGGTAGCGTGGCCGTGCTGCCCTTCTCCAACGTGGGAGGAGATCCGGAACAGGATTACTTCGCCGAAGGCATTGCGGAAGACATTCTGACTGAGCTCTCGCGCTTCCGAAACCTGTTCGTGATTGCCCGAAATTCATCTTTCTCATTCAAGGGGAAGGACCTCGGTACTCAGGAAATCGCAAAGGCACTGAATGTCGAATATATCGTTGCCGGTGGCGTGAGGCGTATCGGCAAACGCGTCCGCGTGGCGGCACAACTTATCCATAGCACTACTGGTCAGGAACTCTGGGCCGAACGCTATGCTCGCGAATTTGAAGGTATCTTCGTCGTCCAAGACGAAGTTGTCCGGACCATCGTTGTGACGCTCGGATCGCGCTTGAGGATGGATATCGCCAACAATGCCGCTCCTCTGGAACGACCGAGACAGTGATCGCGATCCCCCTTTTTGCTGTCGCGCCATGCTGATGGACGAGGACGATTGAGGTATCTATCATTTGCACCTTGCCGTCATAGGCTTTGGTGATCACGTCCATGAGGCGGTCCCAAACGCCAGCTTTGCGCCATCGGTTGAAGCGGTTGTAGATTGTCGTTGGCGGGCCGTAGCGGCCGGGCAAGTCGGCCCAGCGCGCTCCGGAGCGCAACACCCAGAAGATGCCATTGAGCACGCGCCGATCGTCCACGCGTGGCACACCACGTGGCTTGTTGGGAAGGTGAGGCTGGATTGCGCGCCACTCGAAGTCGGTCAGGTCGTATCGGCTCATGCCAACGATGAATCAGCTTGAGCGGTCGAAGGAAAGTCTAATTGAACTCAAGCCTGTTGATTTTGGCGATCAGATCGCTGTCCAAATTCAGCATGGCCTCCGCGACATCGACATGACCTTTAGCAACGGCCTGAGCAGCCATCGCCGACAAAAGCATCGATTGATCCCAAGCATCATTTCGATGGAGACTTACGACCTCTCCAAGGCTCGCCAAAGCGCGGTGATAGTCGTCGGCGCATTCGGTGGAGATCTCAGGTCCGCGCCCTGTTCTCCGGGCAACTTCAATAGCTGCAGGTAGCTGGAAGAATGAAGAGTCGATGGGCGTTCGCGTCTCAGCTGCGATTTCCACGATGTGCGGAACAGCTGCATAAGAGGCTGTATAAACGTCACCTTGATGGACAAGACTCGACCAGAGGCTATACCACGGCTCTTCCTGATAGCCATTCTTAGGACTGGTGGCTGAGCGCAATTCCCGCAGCAGACCTGGAACTTCACGGCGCGGCCGTATGCGTGCTGCAGTTCGCCCCATCGGTGGTCTTCAAGTGAGAGCATCAGGGTATCCTACCTTCCAAAGCCTCACAATCAAACACCACCTGCCATCGCCTGCGTCGCTGGTCCACAGTTTATGAGTTTACGGCCTAGGTCGGCGCGAGCGTCCGCAGATGTCGTCTTTGAAATCAGCCTATCGTATCGTCAGATTTTCGGTACCAGCTTCTGAGAAACGGCTCCGGCTGCCCAGGCAGGAGCGCGGTCCGGTCCGGTCGGTCCAACATAATCCCTATTCTCTTCCTTACTACCCCTGCCCAATACATCGTCGTTAGTCGGCTGTTTCGTTCGCGCTTAGAAATAGAAAATGATCGGACTGATCGGACCGGACCGTTTGTCGCGATGCACGCGATGAATGGGCCGCGCCCCCATGGCGCTCCGGATTAATGGCAAGGCAGTCACCTGACCCCTCCCAGGGAAGGCCATGGTCGCTGAAAAGGAGCTGCCGCTCCCCCGAGGCTCCCCGGAAACCGATCCGGCCTGGCACGGATGCCCGGATCAACAGGCGTCGCGGCTCGGCACCCTAATCCTTACAGGGGGTAAGCTGGGCAAATGGGGGGCGCTAAGACAGCCGTTCAAACAGCGGTGGCCCGCTTCACGCCGCTAGACCGGCCTTCCGCAATCCGTTGAACAGCGGATCGCCCGCTTCCCTGTGCGCATACGGGCTCATCGCGACGACATCTCGCAAAGAGAGGTTCGGCTTGAGTTTCCGTCCCATCGCCAAGGCCTGGGCAGCCTCGGATGCATGGCCAAGTTGGGCGTGAGCGGCAGCAAGCTGAAGCCAGGCGCCGTATTCTTTCTGTGCGATATTGCCGAGGGCGGCGATCGCTTCGTCGTATCTCTCCAGGTCGATCAAGATTCCACCGCGAATCCACCAGAACCAATTCGGTGGAAATTTGCTCCTCTGCAGCGCATCGTCGATCTCGATCAACGCCTGTTCTGGCTGGCCGGCAAATCGCATCCCTTCCGCCCGGTCGGAGCGTATCTCCGCGTCAGCGGGATTGAGATCGACGGCGCGGTTGAAGTGCATGCTCGCACGTTCGTGCTGTCCCAGCCAGAGCGCGACCATCGCGTTGGCCTGCTGAACGGCTGCATCGTTGCTGTCCAGTTCCAAGGCCCTTTGCGCGGCAAGGCGGGCCTCTTCCAGAGTCGATGGATCGGCATCGGCCCAGTAGTTGCCGAGGTGCCCGATTGCGAGCCAGGCATGAGCCTGGGCAAATCCCGGATCGATGGAAATTGCACCAGCGAAGAAGGGTGCAGCTTCCCTGTCGCTGGCCCGGCGGGCGACTTCTCTACCTTGCATGAAGAAGTCGTAGGCGGTCCAGCTCGACGTTGGCTTCTTGCGCAGTTGCGCTACGGCGGTGCTCATCATGTGCCCTTCGAGCGTCGCAACTATCGCCGAGACGACCTCATCCTGCACCGCGAAAATGTTGTGTGTTTCGCGGTCAAATCGTTCAGCCCAGACGTGGTTGCCAGTGCCGGCGTCGATCAACTGTACGGTTATGCGTATCCGTTCGCCCGCTTTCCGCACGCTACCTTCGACAACAAAGTTCACACCGAGATCGCGCGCAGCCAGCACGGGGTTAACGCCTTTGCCGCCAAGCTGAAAGGAGGCATGACGAGCGGCTACGGAAAGGTTCTTGAACCGGGACAGCTCGGTAATGATGTCCTCGGTGATGCCATCTGACAGGTATTTCTGGCCGGGATCGCCGCTGAGGTTGTCCAGCGGCAGGATGGCTATCGACGGCTTATTGGAAACGGGTGAGATCGTCTGGGGTGTCATCGGCACGACGCTAGGTCCGCAATGATAGACGCGGACCGGCGTGCTGATATTCTTGAGCTGTCGTTCGCCCGCGTCCTCGAAGGCGGCGTCGACCTTGCCTCGTACCTCGTCGTGAACCTTGCCGGAAAGGCATATGCCGCCGGGCTCCGCCAGCGTCTCGAGGCGCGCGGCGATGTTGACGCCCTCCCCATAGATGTCGGCACCTTCGCCGATGACATCGCCAAGATTGATACCTATGCGGAGCACAATGCGGCGCCGATCTGGCAAGTCCGCGTTCGCTCCTATCATCTTTCGTTGCAGCTCGATCGCCGCGGTCACCGCGTTTACCGCGCTGGCGAACTCCATCAGCACGCCGTCACCCAAAAATTTGACGATGCGGCCGCCGTGCTCGCGCACTGTAGGCTGCAGGATCAAGGTCCGACGCTCTTTAAGCGTGGCAAGCGTGCCTACCTCATCGGCCTCCATTAGACGCGAATATCCGACTACATCCGCAACGAGGATGGCGGCCAGTCGGCGAAGCACGCGTTCTTCGGCCACCTGTGTAGACCTCCTGCAACCAGCTGCGGCGATGGTATGTGTGACTGTAGGCGAAGTCCATTCCGGAGGACTAGTAGCGATGTGCCATGCACGCCTTGGTCACCTGGGTGAGGCAAAGGCTGAATTGAGAAGCTCCTCTCGGAAATGCCTGAGATGACCATCGGCCGGTATGTCGAGATCGACCCATTTCGAAAGCTGGAGGACCGCGACTTCATCGCCGAGAGCCTTCGGCTGGCTGGACTTCCCGAGTAGCAATGCCGGACTAGTGCAGAAGGCGTTCCGGCGTGGCGAGCGTTATTGCTTCGCGCCGTACTGGTGATCCAAGTCGCCGGCGGCAAAGCGGCACTCCGAGGAGTTTGCGGCGGCTCCATCCTTCGATTGGTTCCAGAATATGTTACCCCCCACCACCACGCCTGGCGTTGTAAGCGTGGGAGAAGCCAAACAGCGAGGAAGGAGTAACCCGGATCGCGACCTTCAATGTCAATGGTGTCAACGGCCGCCTGCCTGTTCTACTGAAGTGGCTGGGCCCGACACGCTGTGATGTAGTCTGCCTTCAGGAACTGAAAAACTCCGACGATAAATTTCTGGCCGAAGCCATCCGGGATGCCGGCTATGGCGCCGTCTGGCACGGCCAGAAATCCTACAAAGTGTAGCTATACTGGGGCGTGGCAGGGATCCGGTCGAACGCCGGCGTGGCCTTCCTGGCGACCTACAGCAGATCGCTGCTGGGGGAGCGGACCATCCTGTGTGGTGACTACAATGTCGTTCCCACCGACATAGACGCCGTCGTACCTGGGCGCTGGCTGGGCGATGCCGTGTTCTTCCCGGAGAGCAGAAAAGCGTACGCCCGCATGCTGAGCTTGGGCTGGGTGGACGCGATCCGTAGGATCCATCCGGGCAAGGGCATCTACACCTACTGGAATTTTCACTTATCGCGGAGGCAACGACCGAAGCTCCGGCCTGCGTATGGATCATCTGCTTGTAACCCCATCGCTCTCAGAGGCGATTACAGCCCGCTTCGATCGACCTGGGCTGGTAGACAGCGTAGCCTGATCCCCTCAGGGAACAATCAGATCGCGCTCCAGTTTGGCCTTCCAGGCAAACACGACCAATGGATGGAGCATGCCATGAGATTTCCACACGGCACGACGGCTGCGGCCGTAACTTTCATAGCCCTGACCTTCCCCGCCCTTGCCCAGACAAGCGAAACACCGGCACCTTCGACGCCTGCACCCCCTCCAGCGACCGAACAGCCGCGCGCCAGGCAGTTGCCGGATGCGGACGGACATGGGGATGGACCAACACGCGAAATGATCCGCCAGATGGTTGAGCAAGCGGTCCGCGAGAGGATGCAGCAGGATCGCGGTTCTGACGAAGGTTACCGCGATGAAGAAGGTAGCTACGACGACCAGGGCAGCCGCGACGAGGATGCTGACCACCACGATGAGGCTAGCCGCCATGGCGACCGTTGGCGGAATTATGGTGACTGGGGCAGAGGACACAGAATGACTGGACACCGAGGCCATCAAATGATGCGCCATGCCGGCATGCGATTGATGTTTGGCCTGCTGGATACGGATGGCGACGGATCGCTGTCCAAGGGCGAGGTTCAAGGCGCCGTCGCTAGGATGTTCAGTAGCATCGATGAGAATGGTGACGGCAAGATCGATCGGGACGAAATCCAGTCCTTCATGCATGGTTCCAACATGCATGGCACCAACAGCGAGGACATGCCGTAACCGCCTTTGAAAGTGAGGCCGTGCCTCAGAGGGAGCGGCGAGCGCCTGGCAGTCGAGCGCGACGGTGTTGCTTGGCTGTTTGGCGCCCGGCGGCCCAGCAACCTTCCAGTCTTCCTGCCAACGCGCTAATCTGGCAAGCCCGCCAGACGCCAGCCCCTAACAAAGAGCTGTGCAGTGCTCATATCCCTAAAGGGCGAGTTCGCCGCCGTCTCACCGATCCTCCAATTTGGATTACCCGCAAGGTAGAGACGGGCTTCCTCCCGTGCCTCGGGAACGCGACCGGCAAGGGCAAGCGCGGGAACCAGGTGCTCCCTCGAACCCGTCCCGTACGTATCTTCCCGGCTCAAGGTCACAACAGCTTCTTCGTAGTAACCGGCGGAAATCTGCGCAATTCCCACGATCCAGAAATACCACCCGGGTGGGTGAGGATTTATACGGAGCGCCGCGCCACAAGCAATCAGCGCCGCTTGCGGATCGCCTAAGTAGATTTGCAGCTCACCCATCCATGCAACCGCATCTGCATTGTTGGGATTAAGCCGAATGGCAGCATCGAATTGGGATTTTGCTTCATCCCAGTTGCGCTCATAAAGCTGAACGCAGCCAAGGATCCTGCGAGCGTGGGAATCGTCGGGATCGATTTCCACGGCCCGGCGCGCGTGCATCAGAGCGTTTGCGCGGCCGGGTTCCTGTGGCTCTCCCCAGACGATCCAGCCAAATAGCAGTGAGATGGCAAGATTGCTGTGCCCCTCGCAGTAGTTTGGATCGATCTGAACGGCACGTTCCAGGTCAGCACACGCCTCACTGTTGTCCGATCTGGAATTGTTGCACTTGCCTCGCGACCTAACACAGAGATCATAGGCTTCGAGATTTGACGGTCGGGAACGGGTAACAAGTTTCTTTTCACCAAGCTTGCCAGAAATTGCTTCTACAACGCGTCGCGTGACCTCGTCCTGAAGGTCGAAGATGTCGGCGATTTCGCGATCGAAGCGTTCGGCCCACACGTGATTGCCGCCTTCTGCCGCATTGATAAGCTGCACATTGACGCGCAACCGCTTGTTGGATCGTCGGGCGCTGCCCTCAAGAACATATTTGACGCCCAGATCGCGAGCGATCTGACGGACGTCGGTGGGTTTGCCCTTATAGGCAAACGTGGAGTTGCGGGCGATGACGAAGAGGCCGGACACATTCGACAGATCGGTGATGATGTCCTCCGTCAGCCCGTCGGTGAAAAATTCCTGTTCGGAATCGCCACTCATGTTGATGAAGGGCAGCACAGCAATCGAAGGCTCGTCGGGCGGTGCGAGCGGCTGCGAAAGCTTCTCTAAAACAAGAGGGGCAGTTGGTGCCGCGGGCTTTGCCTTGGAGAGAACGCCGACCTGTAGCGAATAGACCCGGACCGGATCGGTGATGTTCTTGAGTTGAACATGACCGCAATCGTTGATCGCGATATCGAGCCTTGACTTAACCTGCCAATAGGCCTGCTCGGAAAGACAGATATGGCCAGGTTCACAGATGCCTTCTAGGCGCGCGGCAATATTGACGCCATCGCCCATCAGGTCGCCATCGCCTTCTTGCACGACGTCGCCCAGGTGAATGCCGATCCGGAACTCGATGCGGCGATCATCCGGCACCCCGGCATTGCGCTCAAGCATGGCGTTCTGCACTTCGATCGCGCAGCGCACCGCTTCCACCACGCTGCTGAACTCGACTAGGCTCCCGTCGCCTGTGCGCTTGACGACGCGACCACGGTGAACAGCGATGGTGGGATCGATGAGATCGCTGCGCAGCGCCCGCAGCCGTGCCAAGATGCGATCTTCATCCGCGCCGGCTAGCCGACTGTAGCCGACCACATCCGAGACCAGGATCGCTGCTATTTTGCGGGTCTCCCTCATGTTGTGCTCCCTCCATCCAGTCTGGCACTACTGCCGAGCCAAGGGAAGATAGCTCCAAGCCATTAGTCGATGGTCCGCGGCAGGATCGATCCAAGTCGTTCGGCACGAATGTCGGGCTCACAGCTTACCTGTGGCCCGTACGTTAGCGATGTCCACTTTTGGTAAATGGACGGCGCCTTGCCAATGACTGACATGCTGAAGGGTTTCGGGTGCCGTCAGGCGTACGAAAGCCTCTCATGCAGGAACCCGCGGTCAGCGGGCCGTGAGGATTTGTATTTCGAGGTGTGCCAGCGCCTGTCGCGAACGTCCGCGCGGTGCTGTCAGGGTGTCGAGGAAGTAGCCTTCCGGCTTGGTCGGGTAGCCTGTCGCGATGAGGACGGTGTGGTTTGGGTGCCGAGAGACTGGCGCTGCAGCGACGCGCACATGCGTTTTCGTTGACCTGCGCCGGCGTAGCGCGGTCGTGTGGCCAGACGGGCCGTGCCGGGTCATGGGGTGGTCTCCCGGTTCGTCGTCCGTGCGCCCGGCGGTCCGCGCGGCTGGCTGCACCGTTCGAACACCTCGATGACGATCATACGCCCGCCGCAGCATGGGCACGGCGGGCGGAAGTCGTCCGGTTCCGCCGGAGGATCATTCGTGACGGCAGGCGCGACCGCCAGCAGTTGGCGGGCGAGCGGGGAGGCAGTCCTTGCGAGAGCCGCCTGCAAGCAAGCCATAGTGGCGGATGCGATGGAAGCCGCGCGGGAGGACATGGAGCAGGAAGCGGCGAATGAACTCGTCTGTGGCGAGCGTCATGACCTGCTGCCGGTCGGTGCCGTCGCGGCGATAATCCTTGTAGCGGAAGGTGACGCCAGCCTCTTCGAAGGCGATCAGGCGGCGGTTCGAGATGGCGACCCGGTGCGTGTAGCGCGACAGATAGGCGAGCACCGCCTCGGGACCAGCGAAGGGCGGCTTGGCGTAGACCACCCAGCGCTTCTTCTTGACGGGAGCCAGGTGGCGTAGGAAGGCCCCTCGCTCGGCGAGGTGCGCCATCGATCCGAAGAAAGTGAGCCGTCCGGCATCGTGCAGTGCGATCAGCCGGGCGAGGAACAGGCGGCGGAACAGCTTGCCGAGCACGCGCACCGGAAGGAGGAAGGCCGGGCGCGAGGAGACCCAGCGGGTCCCGTCGAGGGCAATGCCACCGCCCGGCACGATCATGTGGACATGGGGATGGTGCGTCATTGCCGAGCCCCATGTGTGGAGCACGGCGGTGGGCTGGTCATGTCGAACGTTGCGAGATAACTAGAGGCCATTACGATCGACAAGCAACTGGTCTTGCACACCCGCCTGCGGGGCGGTGCGTTGCCCGCGCTGACATCCACTCGATTCTTGCTGAAATTCCGGCTAGCTTGCGCGACAGATGACTCAGTTCTGGTCGGTGAACCACAATCAGACGGCCCATCAACAGATTGTTGGGCAGCACCTTTGGTCCCTCAAGACCGAGGACAACGGCGCACGAAATGAGTTCCACAACAACAGTGAACCGTGGGACGATTGGGTACACGGGCCCGAAAGCGCAACTCACCCGCACCGCTCCGACCCAATGGTTTTCGGAGACACCGAAACTTTTTGGAATCAAGAGGGATGATTTCTGCCGATCTTTTGGATACCACATTCCCCTTCGATCCCTCCCAAACGAGATCAGGAGTCTCGGCCCCCCACAAGGCGATATTCGCCAATCCATCAAGTTTCCGACTCAAACGATCGGAATGCCTGTCTGGCAGGCATTCCACCGAAGTAAAATATATTGAAAATGGCGCCTCATTTCTCAAAGCCACGGTGGTTTCGAAGCCGGCGCGTCGCTCACGGTCCTTAAGGCGAGAATTCTAAGAGACGTTCAACAATGACCCAGCACGCAGAAAACGCTCGAATTCTCATGTATAGCCACGACACGTTCGGGCTTGGCCACTTGCAGCGCTGCCGGACTATCGCGCATTCGCTGGTCGAGGATTTCCGCGGACTTCAGGTGCTTATCATTTCGGGTGCGACGATCGCTGGCGCCTTCGACTACCGCGCCCGTGTCGATTTCGTGAAGATCCCCAGCGTCATCAAGTTGCGCAACGGCGAATACACCTCGCTGGAAAAGGATATCGATCTGCATGAGACGCTGAGAATGCGCCAGTCGATCATCCGACACACAGCCGAGACCTTCCGGCCGGATATCTTCATCGTCGACAAGGAACCGCTCGGCCTGCGCGGTGAGATTGAGGATACTCTGTCCTACCTCAAGACGCGTGGAACAACGCTGGTGCTTGGCCTGCGCGAGGTGATGGATGCGCCGCACCTGCTCGAAGCAGAGTGGGCGCGCAGGGATGTGATGCGCAAGATAGCCCTGTTCTACGACAAGGTCTGGGTCTACGGCCCGCCGGACTTCTACGATCCGCTGACCGGCCTGGATGTGCCCCCGGCTGTCAGGGCAAAGATGAGTTTTCTCGGTTTCCTGCAACGGAGCCTGCAGCGGAACGAGTTGCCCGGCCACCGGCCCGAGGGCGACTATATCCTGGTTACCACCGGTGGCGGCGGCGACGGTGCCGAATTGATCCACGACGTCATCGATGCCTATCAGGAGGATCCGCAACTGCAGCACAGGGCGCTGATCGTGCTTGGGCCTTACATGCCGGCCCGCAAGCGCAACAAGCTGCTCAAAAAGGGGGCCAAGATCCCCTTCATTAAGATGATCGAATTCGACAACCGCATGGAAGACCTGATTGCCGGCGCCAAGGCGGTCGTGGCCATGGGCGGTTACAACACCTATTGCGAGATATTATCTTTCGACAAGCCGGCCCTGATCGTGCCGCGCATCGAGCCACGCCAGGAACAACTAATTCGCGCTCGGCGCGCAGCCGAACTCGGCCTCATCGAGCTGCTTTTGCCGGAAGAAGCCAAGGACTCCGTGCGATTCGCAGATGCACTGGTGTCGCTGCCGGACCGGTCCCGCCCCTCACAAAGTAATCCGCATCTGACGCTGGAAGGGCTGCCTCATATTTCCGAGATTGTCGCGGAATTGCTCGACCGGCGGGCCGGCCACCACCTTTCGGTCGTTGAAGGAATCAACTGACTTGCAGCGTCGCAAGATCGTCGTGGTCCTGAAGGGTTATCCGCGGCTGTCGGAAACTTTTATTGCGCAGGAACTGCTCGGTCTGGAACGCGCGGGGTTCGATTTGATACTCGTCGCACTCAGGCGGCCCACCGACGCAAAACGACACCCTGTGCATGACGAGATCAAAGCGCCCGTCCACTACCTGCCGGAATACCTGCATGACGAGCCGCGACGCGTGCTTCGCTCGCTGCTTGCCTATTTACCGCGGCCGAGTTTCTGGCGCGCGCTCGGATCGCTCGCCGCCGATATTTCCCGCGACTTTTCTCGCAATCGCGCACGCCGCTTCGGGCAAGCGCTCGTGCTGGCGGCGGAATGGCCTGAAGAAGCAGGATGGTTGCATGCGCATTTCGTGCACACCCCGGCATCGGTGACGCGCTACGCCAGCCAGCTTCGTCGCCTACCCTGGAGCTGCTCAGCCCATGCCAAGGATATCTGGACCTCGCCGGACTGGGATTTAGCTAGAAAACTTTCCTCGGCCCGCTGGACAGTCACCTGCACGAAAACCGGCTTCGATCGTCTGAAAAAACTCGCCAACGGCAACTCGTCTGTGCATCTGAGCTATCATGGGCTCGACCTTCATCGCTTCGGAAATCTTGGCGCCGCGCGAAAACAGTATGACGGCTCGGAACGGGGCGGAGCGGTGGTCGTCCTGAGTGTCGGGCGCGCCGTCGAAAAGAAAGGTTACGATACCTTGCTGGAGGCCCTTGCCCTCTTGCCTGGCGATTTGGCCTGGCGTTTCGAGCATATCGGCGAGGGCGAGCAACTGGAACGGCTCAAGGTGCTGGCGCAAAAGCTCGGACTGGATGATCGCGTCGCCTGGAAAGGTGCGCTTGCGCAGGAGGAGGTGCTAGAGCACTACCGCTGCGCCGACATCTTCGCCCTTGCCTGCAGGATCACGGCAAATGGCGACCGGGACGGTTTGCCAAATGTTCTTGTGGAGGCAGCTAGCCAGCGGCTTGCCTGCGTGTCCACCGATGTTTCTGGTGTGCCGGAGCTTATATCGCCCGATGAAACCGGGCTGCTGGTACCGACAGATAGCCCAATCGCCCTGGCACAGGCGCTGGAGCGCCTGATCCGGGATCCCGTGCTGCGCGCCCGCCTGGGCGAGGCCGCAGAGCGGCACGTGCGCGCCAATTTCGATTATATGGCGAGCATTGGACAGCTCAAGGAGCTGTTCGAGCGGGAATGGCGGGCCGTCGATTGAATCAGCTGCGTGCCTTCCTCTATGTCCAGCACCTGCTCGGCATCGGCCATCTCGCGCGCGCCAGTCGCATTGCGGCGGCTCTCGTCGATGACGGCTTTGACGTAACCGTCGTGACCGGTGGAGCGCCGATCGCCGGATTTCCCGGACCGGGTGTAGAATCTGTAACCCTGCCGCCTGTCACCTCCGGTGACGAAGCATTTTCCGGGCTTGTCGACCTGCAGGGCGAACCCATCGACGATGATTTCAAGAAACGCCGTTCAGAGATGCTGCTGCAGGCTTTCAGGGATTGCGGGCCCGACATCGTCATTATCGAGGCGTTTCCCTTTGGACGCCGGCAGATGCGTTTCGAACTCTTGCCGCTGATCGAGGCCATCGACGCGACATCGCCCAGGCCGCTTTTGGCGACGTCCGTCCGCGATATCCTTCAGGAGCGCGTCAAGCCGGGCCGAAACGAGGAAATGGTCGACCTCGTCAACAGGCATTTCGACCTTGTTCTGGTCCATGGCGATCCGGCTTTCGCGACCATCGACAAGACGTTTCCACTGGCTGGGGCGATCAGGGCCGAGGTCAGCTACACAGGGCTCGTTGCCGCGCCGCCAGCGCCCGCGGCCTCCGAGCGCTTCGATGTTGTGGTGTCGGTTGGCGGCGGGGCTGCCGGAAAGAGCCTTGTCAGATCCACCATCGCCGCTGCGCAAAATGCCAAGAGCGCTTTGAAATGGTGTTTGATCACCGGCCCAAACCTGCCGAAGGACGAGTTTGACGCGATCGCCCGCGATGCCACGCCGGGCCTGTCAGTCTTCCGGTTCCGCGAGGATTTCGCCAGCCTGCTGACCGGCGCCCGCCTGTCGGTCTCGCAGGCGGGATATAACACGGTCTGCGATGTCCTGCGTGCGGGGTGTCGCTCCTTGCTCGTTCCCTTTGCAGCCGGCGGGGAAACCGAGCAGACGCGTCGCGCCCAGATGCTCGAAGAGCTCGATCTTGCAACGGTGCTGACGGAACAGGAGCTGACGCCGGAAGGTCTGGCGCAAGCGATCAAACAGGCGCTTGCGGGACCGCCGCCAGCCGCGCATCGTCTCGATCTGGAAGGCGCGCGGCGAGCGGCGCAAATCCTGCGCGAGCGGTATCGGACCTGGTCGCTGAAATCCTAGAGCATGATCCCGAAAAGTGGAATCCGGTTTCGGAAAAGATCATGCTCCAACAGAGAGGTGGACCCGATCGCGCCCGGGTTGGATTCGCGCATCGCGCTTCAAACAGCGCCGATCAGCATGAAGCGTTTATAATTTTTTGTCGGCAGTTCACCGGAGAACCTGATCTCTCGCAGCGCAGCCATTTCTTCAAAGGCTGCAAGTGACGCCACGCAGTTGATGTGCGTCGGCTCGCTGAAATAGTCGTTCGATTGCAGCAGCACGTTCGTACCCCGCGGAAGCAGCGCAAGCCAGGCGCTGAGATTGGCTATGTGTTCGCAGCTCGTATTGACCACCAGGTCAGGCTGCCCGGCGGCATAGTCGAGTGCGTACATATCTGCCGTCAGCGCCCGGAACCGGTCGCCGGCGTCCCGGTTGAGGGTCCGAGCGACGGCGCCGACTTCGGGATCGATGTCGATGCTGTTGACCGCCGCGATGTCGAAGCGGGCGTCGTTGAAAAGCATTGCCGGCAATACGCCGTACCATCCACCCAGAACCCATATGCACCCGAACCGGCCGCCGCAGCTTTCGAACAGCCTGTCGAGCGCCCACATCTTGCAGGCGACCTGCTTGTGGTTGAAGGCGTTGGCGATATCGGCACCCGGATGCTTGGCGATGACGCGCGCCAGCCCGGCCACGAGAGGGTGGTTGACATAGGCGGCAATTCCCCGCGTGAGGTCTAGGGCTTGCTCGTGCCCTTCCAGGCTGGCATTGCCCATGCCGGCATTGCGTGGTCGCGTGACATCTATCATATTCGTCTTCTATGTTGGGATTTCGGGTGACACAACGCAATCTTGCCTCACGCAAGGCTGTTCGACTTGCGGACGCGACTGCGCCGCAAGCCGTTTCGCCATTGCCGGGTCGCGGAGGAGGCCGATTGCATCTGTCCGGACCACCGTCGGCGTCCATCCGCCAGGCTCGCAGCTGCCGCTTCGAGCTCGTCGTTGGCGGCGAAGCCATTGCCGACACCTCATTTGCCAGCAGGTGTCTTTCCATCCTGCATCCTTCAAACTGACAGTCGCATATGGAACCCAGCCTAGCCCGCTATATCTGGACGCACACTAAGAAGCAGCAGCTCTGGATATTGATGATCGTCGTGCTGTCGATGATCCCGTATTTCATGTCGTTCGATCTGCCGAAGCTGATCGTCAACGGCCCGATCCAGGGCAAGGGGTTCGAGCAACCGGGCGCGACCCTGCCCTTCATGAGGCTGCACTTTAACCTGCCGTTCATTGGCGAGGTCCAGTTCTTCTCCGGCTTTCAGCTCGACCGCACGGCGACGCTGCTTGCGCTCAGCATCGTGTTCCTCCTGCTGGTCGTCATCAACGGCCTGTTCAAGCTCTACATCAACACCTACAAGGGCCGCCTTGGCGAACGCATGCTGCGGCGTATCCGCTTCGATCTGGTCGATCGTGTGCTGCGGTTTCCGCCGGTTTACTTCAAGCGGGTGAAATCAGCCGAAGTGGCGACCATGGTGAAGGACGAGGTGGAGCCGCTGGGCGGCTTCATCGGCGATGCCTTCCTGCAGCCGGTGCTGCTCGGCGGCCAGGCGCTGACGGCCATGCTGTTCATCATGGTCCAGAACGTCTGGCTCGGAATGATAGCGGTCGTGATCGTGGCGATCCAGATCGTGCTCATCCCCCGCATGCGGCGACGGCTGCTCGTGCTCGGGCGCCAACGGCAGTTGACGGCGCGCGCACTGTCGGGCCGCGTTGGCGAAATCGTCGACGGCATCGGCGCGGTTCACGTCCACGATACATCCAACTATGAGCGCGCCGACATAGCTGCCCGGCTCGGGCTCATCTTCAAGATCCGCTTCGATCTTTACCAATGGAAATTCATGGTAAAGTTCCTCAACAATTTTCTAGCGCAGCTCACGCCCTTTCTGTTCTACATGATCGGTGGGTATCTGGTCATCCGGGGGCGGCTGGATGTCGGCCAGCTCGTGGCCGTGATAGGCGCCTACAAGGACCTGCCTGGCCCGATGAAGGAACTGATCGACTGGGATCAGGATCGGCAGGATGTCCAGGTCAAATATCAGCAGGTCGTTGAACAATTCACTGTCGAGGACATCATCGCGCCGAGCATCGGAGCATTGACGATCGACGATCCCGGTCCGATGACCAACCCGCTGTCGGCGATCAGCCTGTCCATAGCCGACGATGGCGGCGCAATGCTCCTCAATCGCATCTCGCTTGAGGTCAAGCCGGGTGAGACGGTGGCGCTGGTCAGCACCGCAACAGGTGGAGCGGAGGCGCTTGCGGAAGCCTTCGCGCGGCTGAACTGGCCGGACAGCGGAAGGGTCGCTTCGGGCAGCGACGACCTGCTTGAACTCCCCGAAGCCTTGACCGGCCGGCGCATGTCCTACGCCTCGTCGGATGTTTTCCTGTTCCAGGCAAGCCTGCGCGATAATCTGCTCTACGGGTTGAAGCATGCGCCGCTGACAGCGGTGACTTATGATGGCGCCGCGGCGGAGCAGCAGCGTTGGAACGTCGACGAGGCGCGCCGGTCGGGCAATCCGGATCTCGATATCCGCAGCGACTGGATCAACTATGCTTCCGCTGGCGCCACCGGCCCGCACGACCTCTTCGAAGCCGTGCGCCGGGTGCTCGACGCGGTTCTTCTGTCGCGCGACATTCTGGATCTTGGCTTGCGCTCTTCGGCCGATCTCACGCGCCACACGAAGCTTGCCGGGCGGATCGTCGAACTGCGTGCGGCGCTGCGAACCCGGCTGGAGGAAGAAGGGCTGAGCGCGCTGGTGGTTCCTTTCGAACCGGGCGCCTACAACAAGGAGGCGACGATCGGCCAGAACCTGCTCTTCGGCGCCGCCGCCGGCCCCGACCTGGCTCACAAGGCACTGGCAGCCAATCCCTATTTTGCTTCTGTGCTGAAGCAAGCCGGCCTCGACCGCACACTATACGAAATGGGCATGGAGATCGCCGAACAGGCGATCGAGCTGTTTGCCGACCTGCCGCCCGAACACCAGTTCTTCCAGCAGCTCGCCTTCATGAGCGCCGAGGAGATACCCGCCTACGAAACCTTGCTGCAACGGCTCAAGAATCGTCCATACGATGCGGTTTCTGAGAACGACCGCGCCATGATGGTCACGTTAAGCTTTGCCTATATCGAGCCCCGGCATCGCTTCGGCCTGCTGACCGACGAGCTGATGAGCAAGATAGTCGCTGCACGCAGCCGGTTCTATGAAAACCTGCCGGCCGAGCTACAGAACGCGATCGAACGGTACGATCCAGACAAATACATTGCCGCGGCCACCGTCATGGATAATGTCCTGTTCGGGCGTGTGGGCAACAATCATCCCGACGCGCCGGACCGCATACGCTCCATCGTCTATGACATTCTCGACGAACTGGGGCTTTATGCCGAGCTTCTGGATGTCGGTCTCGATTTCAATGTCGGCGCCGGCGGCAGGCGGCTGACCGGCGGACAGCGACAGAAGCTCGATGTTGCCCGGGCCTTGCTCAAGCGTCCCGATTTTCTCATTCTCAACCGGCCGCTGTCAGCGCTCGAACAGCGCGTGCAGGAGAAGGTGCTGCGAAACGTACTCGAGGAAGCCAGACGCGACGATCATTCGCCGGCCATTGTGTGGGTGGTGACAAATCCGGCAATGGCGACGATGTTCGAGCGCGTTATCGTCTTCGATGCGGGGCAATTGGTGGAAGATGGAACACATGAGACACTTTTGGCAGGAAACGGTATCTTCAAGGAACTTCTGTCATAGTCTGACAGACGCGAATTGTGGGAAGGTTTGCGACAATGCTGCTCAAGGATGAAGTTGGAATGCTGCAACGCGTTCCCTTGTTCTCTGGCATCGAGCCGGCGAAGCTCAAGCTGCTCGCGTTCACATCCGATCGCGTGAATTACAATGCCGGCGAGATCCTTTTCCGGCAGGGCGACGAGGCGGACGCCGCCTATGTCATCCTTTCAGGCAGGGCGGATATTCTGGTCGATTCCGACAACGGGTCGATAAAAGTCGCCGAATTGATGCCAAATTCGATCGTTGGCGAGATCGCCATATTGTGCAACAGCTCCCGCACGGCCACCGTCAGGGCAGCAAGCCAGTTGGAAGCCTTGAGAATTCGCAAGGACCATTTCCTGAGGCTTCTGAAGGAGTTTCCGGAGATGACCATCGAGATATTGCGGGTACTTGCCGATCGGCTAAGCAGTACGACCGCGGACCTGATCGACGCACGAACCGCCTAGAGCGTCATGGACGACGACTTTTTCCTGGTCAGATTTTGGGGGGTCCGCGGCAGCATCGCGGTGTCGGGGCCAGAATTCGCTCGCTATGGAGGCAACACGATCTGCATCGAGATGCGGTGCGGCGAGCATACGCTTCTGTTCGACGCGGGCTCCGGCCTGCGGCCGG
The DNA here is from genome assembly GCF_001672455.2 of Mesorhizobium sp. WSM1497. Lineage (NCBI taxonomy): Bacteria > Pseudomonadati > Pseudomonadota > Alphaproteobacteria > Hyphomicrobiales > Phyllobacteriaceae > Mesorhizobium > Mesorhizobium sp. WSM1497. The sequence goes on from NZ_CP021071.1 coordinate 302,768, forward strand.
CCGGCAAGGCGCTTCGGGCGTCGGGCGTGACCGATTTCGATCTGTTTTTCACCCATTGCCACTACGATCACATCATCGGGCTGCCGGCTTTCAAGCCTATGTATGAACGGGGCATCAAAGTTACGCTTTGGTCCGGGCATCTCGCTGGACGCATGACGACGCGGCAGATGGTCGATGAATTCATTCGGCCGCCATGGTTTCCGGTGACACTCGGTGTCTGCAGGGCGAGCCTCGACTGCCGCGATTTCGCATCCGGCGACGTGCTTCGCCCGCGCGAAGGGGTGGTGGTGCGAACCGGTAGTCTTGCCCATCCGGGTGGCTGCATAGGCTACCGGGTCGAATGGGGCGGCCGCGTCGTAGCGGTGATCACGGACACCGAGCACGAGCCGGGCGAACTCGACCAGGCGGTGCTTCAGCTGATCGAAGATGCCGACCTCGTCATCTACGATTGCACCTACACCGAGGAGGAGATGGAGCGCTACCGCGGTAACGGGCACTCGACGTGGCAACAGGGCGTCAAGCTCTGTGAAGCTGCCGGTGCGCGCGAACTTGCGCTGTTTCACCACGACCCGTCACGCACCGACGATGAGCTGGACGGGATGGACAGACTGGCCAAAGACAGGTTTGCCGGCGCTTTTGCCGCACGGGATGGCCAGACGCTCAAATTTCCGGTCTCGGTGCACAAAAAGCGCTGAGGTATATTCCTCCGCTTACCCTTTTCCTGGAACAGCTTTAGCGGCGCCGCACCCGATCAATGTCTTGATCGGAAGCCATGCGCAGGCTTCGGTCCGTGTGGTGATCTCGAACAACCGTTCGAGGAAAAGCCAGGCCGATTCATCATGGACCAGATGGTGGGTGAGCAGGCCGACCGGTTCGCCGCCGTCGAATGCACGCTGCAATTGCGCGACGATGGCCTGAACCAACAGGCCATGATCGCGGCAGCCGCGCGGGCCATGCCAATCCATGATGTCGACATTGCTGTTGATGACCGCCAGGGCAGCCGGCTTCGGCGGCCCGAAGACCGACAATGCCGTAAATCCTGTCGATCCAAGATCGGATACCAGGCCGGCGTCGATCCTGTTCCAGGGTGGCACCAGCATCGGAACGGCACGTGCGGCGTGCAGGCCGGTTACGCGCAACAGCCCGCGACCCAGGTCGTCGAGCACCACCTCGCGTGACCGATGCGCGCCGAGCTCCTGCTTCTTCTCGCCCTCGGGGGCATGATTTCGGTGCGCCCAGCCATGGACGGCAACTGTGGCATGCGGCGCCTGGTCAAGCCGGACGACAAGCTTCTCGTTGGTCAGGGCCGGAATGACGGCCAGGGTGACCGGAACCGTGAACTCACCGGTGAGGTCGAGCAATCGATCGAGCGCCAGCGTCGGATCCACGGCGTCATCGTCGCGCAGCCAGAACTCCGCCTTGCGACCCGCCCGTTGCCGGCGCGCCAGCTCCTCCACCAGGGGCTGCCAGATCGGGTCGGATGTCATGACACCGGGATCTTCTTGAGAAGTTCGGCCAGACGCGCCGCCGCGCCACCGAGGGAGCGTTCTTCGAGAACGAAACGTCTGGCTTGTGCAGCCATTATGCTTCTTTCGTCGGCGCCGGCCAGAAGCCTTTCAATGGCGGAAGCGAACGCCGCCACATCTCGCGGCGGGGTGAGAAACCCGGTCTGGCCATCCCGCACGACCTCCGGCACGCCGGCAATGTCCTGAGCCACCACCGGAAGGCCGGCGGCCTGTGCTTCAAGATAGGCAACGCCATAGGCCTCGCCGTAACCCGGCCAGACGTAGATTCCCTTGGTGTAGAGGACATCCGGCACGGCGGCCGGCTCGATCGCGCCAAGCCATTCGATACGGTCGGCGGACAAGCCGGCGAATTGCGCCTTGACCTCGTCACGGGCAGGTCCGTCGCCGACGACCGATAGGGTCCAGGGCAGGTGGCCGATCGACCCGAGCGCTTGCGCCAGCATGCGATAGCTCAAGACCTTGTCGCCCGGGCGCATCATAGCGACGGTGACGAGGCGCGTCGGATAATCCAGTGCAGGCATTTCGTGGAATGCCGATGTGTCGATGAAGGGTGAAAGCATGCCGAAAACTGCGCCAGGAATGGCATCCGCCAGTCCCTGACGATCCCTTTGAGTGAAGCAGATGTTCAGTGCCGCTTGTTCGATGGCTCGCGCCACCAACGCCTGGCTATCGGCCCACAAGCCGGCGTTGCGTCGCCTGGAATAAGAGGCTTCCGCCGTCACATAGGGGACAGCAAAGGCCGAAGCCAGCGCGGGCCCGATCAGGTCGGGCGCCTTGTAGTAGGGATGATAGGAGAACCAGAGATCGGGCTTGCCGTCACGGTCCCAACGCCTTGTCAGTCTCGCGGCTTCATCTGCGGCCTCGATCTTGAGCGCATCGAAACTTTTCGGCTCCGGCTGGCGTAGATAGAAGCGCAACTCCGATGCCAGTTCGACGCTATGCCCGCCATGCTGCAGCGCCTGGACCAGCATCCGTGCCATCTGGCGATCGCCGGAGACAACGGGATGATTGGGCGACTTCAGCGGCGCGTAGAAGGCAATTCGCATTGTGCGACCCTATGATCGGAAAGCATGCGCAAGTCAATTTCCAAGCATCATCGACTGCACCTCCAAGCAGTGGAATGTGCTATCTGATACTCATGGAAACAGCTGCCGCCTCGGACCCGTTTGTCGCTTCTCTGCCCGTCTTCGCAAAATTCGAAAGCGTTGCCGACATCGACAACTATTGGCCCCTCCCCGATGGTTGGGCGCTGGCCACCGCCGACATTGTCGGCTCGACCAAGGCGATCGAGACGGGACGCTACAAAACGGTCAATATGGCCGGCGCCAGCGTCATTTCGGCTCTCCTCAACGCGCTGGGTCGGCAAGACCTTCCCTTTGTCTTCGGCGGCGACGGGGCGCTCGTCGCCTTTCCCGGCTCGGCGATGGAGCCCACCCGCAAGGCGCTGGCGGCTGTCCAGAGATGGGTGGCGGACGAACTGGACCTAACCCTGCGTGCCGCAATCGTGCCGATAAAGGATATCCGAGCGCAAGGCCTCGACGTCCGCGTGGCAAGGTTCCAAGCATCCGATGCGGTCATCTATACCATGTTCGCCGGCGGTGGCGGCAGTTGGGCGGAAGCCGAGATGAAAGCGGGGCGCTACCGCATCGATCCTGCTCCGGCCGGCGCACGGCCGGATCTGACCGGCCTGTCCTGCCGCTGGAACCCGATCGAAACCCGTCATGGCGAAATCGTCTCGATCATAGCCACTCCGGGGTCGTCGCGCGATCTGCGCGGTTTTCAGTTTCTGGCATCCGACATCATCGCCATTGCCGGCAGACAGGAACGCGATGGGCACCCGGTGCCGGTGAACGGGCCGAGTTACAGCTTGCTGCCCGCCGGCCTCGATATCGAGGCGCGGGCCACGGCGCCGGTGGGACGGCGGTGGCTGTCGAAGCTGTGGATAGTGTTCCTGATGGGGCTTACGGCCGTCGCCGATAGATATGGTTGGACCATCGGCAGTTTCGATCCGAAGATCTACAAACGCGACGTGGCCAGCAATTCGGATTTCCGGAAATTCGACGACGGCTTGAAGATGACCATCGACGTTGACGCTGATGTGTTGCAGCGGATAGAGAACCGGCTGAAACAGGCGGAAGAGGCGGGCATCTGCAACTATGGCCTGCACCGCCAGAAATCGGCGTTGATGACATGCCTCGTCGCCTCGCCGCTGCACCGCGATCACGTCCATTTCATAGATGGTGCAGCCGGCGGCTATGCGATGGCTGCCGCGAACCTGAAGGCAAAGTTGCCGGTCGGATGACAGCTTGCGAGAATCCACTTTCCGCAATATGCCTCGGCCATGGTTCTGTGGGACTGGTAAGCCGCGCATGGCACCGGCCATCCTGTCCCAATTAACGGGAAAGCAGATTTGGACGCTTCACGATTTTCGGCATATGACCGTCTGCTGAACCGTATCTCGACCCAGGCCGCGCAAGTCGGCGTGATCGGATTGGGCTATGTCGGGTTGCCGCTGGCGATTGCAGTCGCACGCGCCGGCTTCCGGGTTTTCGGCTTCGACATCGAAGCCCAGAAGGTCGAGAGCCTGAACAGCGGCCAATCCTACATTGAGGCGGTGACGTCTACAGCCCTTGCCGGCCACGTGGCGAGTGGACGGTTCCGCGCCACAGCGGATTTTGCCGAACTGTCGACCTGCGATATCATCATCATCTGCGTTCCGACACCGCTGACGAAAAACCGTGAGCCGGACCTCTCCTTTGTCAGGAACACCACTGGCATCATCGCAAAGCATCTGCGTCCCGGCCACCTCGTCGTGCTGGAATCTACCACCTATCCCGGCACCACCGACGATGTGATCAAGCCCATACTGGAAGAAACCGGTTTGCAGTCGAAGATAGACTTCTTCCTGGGCTTCTCGCCCGAACGCGAGGATCCCGGCAACCGCAACTTTGAAGTTGCGACGATCCCCAAGGTTGTGGCAGGTGACGGCATTGAAGCGGCGACGCTCGTGCAGGCCTTCTATCAAGGGGTGGTCAAAACCGTCGTTCCCGTTTCCAGCACGGCGACTGCCGAGGCAGTCAAGCTGACGGAAAATATCTTCCGTTCAGTCAACATAGCCCTCGTCAACGAATTGAAGGTTGTGCTCGGCGCGATGGGCATCGACATCTGGGAGGTGGTCGATGCGGCCAAGAGCAAGCCCTTCGGCTACATGCCTTTTTATCCTGGCCCCGGATTGGGCGGGCACTGCGTTCCGATCGATCCCTTCTACCTGACGTGGAAGGCGCGCGAATACGAACTGCCGACCCGCTTCATCGAGTTGGCGGCAGAGATCAACACGGCTATGCCGCGTCACGTGGTCGATGAACTGGCCAAAGCACTGGACCGGCGCTGCGGCAAGGCGCTCAGCCGCTCGCGCATTCTCATCATCGGGCTCGCCTACAAGAAGAATGTGCCCGACATCCGCGAAAGCCCCTCATTGCGGCTCATCGAACTTATCGAGGAATGGGGCGGCAAGGCGGAATTCCACGATCCGCATGTTCCCGAGATCCCGATCACACGGGAGCATATGGCCATCAGGGGGCGCCGCTCGCTCGAGTTGACCGAGGCGGTGGTCAAGGATTTCGATGCTGTCGTCGTTGCAACCGACCATGACGCGATCGACTATCAGTCGATCGCTGATCATGCCCTTCTGATCGTCGACACACGCAATGTTTTTGGCCGTCTCGGGCTGCTCCGAGACACGGTGGTGAAGGCCTGACAGCGCCCCAGCCGGCAACTTTTTGCCAATGTCAGGAACGTGATTGCACACCGGCCGCAGCTTCGCACATAACGCCGCAAGGCATGAATGCAGTTAAGCCTGTTCCTTGGTTGCAACGACAGTCATTCGGGAATTCCTTCGCCTTTGCCGCCGCACGTGACGGTTGACCTGGGGTATCTTTGGGTCTCTGGCGGACTGTGTTATGGCGGATCGAAGTCGACGGGTTTCGAGGTGGTATGAGCATGGCGCGAGCAGAAATTTCCACAATTCTCATGGATAAGGTTGCCGACTGGCTTACTCAGTCGGCGCTGGCGGGCAACGAGCTGGAAACATTGGTAAAGGGGTTTTGCGAGCGGCTGGCTGCTGCCGGCCTGCCGCTGAAGCGGGTGCATTTGAGCTTTTCGATGCTTCATCCGCTCTATGACGCGCTTGGCTTTACCTGGCTTCGCGGCCAGGGCATGGAAGTGGAAGGCTTCCGCAAAAAGGATGGCGTTCATTCCGACAGGTTCCTGACCAGCCCATACTACCATCTGCTCAGCAACAAGCTCGACCATCTGCGGCGTCGTCTCGACCCGTCGGTCCCCTCGGAATTTCCTGTCTTCGATGAACTCAGGCTTATGGGCGTGACCGATTACATGGCTTTCGTCCATCCCTTCAACGGCAATACAAGTCAGGGCATGATCGGGTCCTGGTCGACCGACAGTGCTTCAGGTTTCAGCGACAGCATGATTTCGGCGCTGCTGCGTATCCAAAACCATCTCGCCATCGCAACCAAAATGGCGGTGCTCACCAAGCTGGCCGACAACATGATGACCACTTATCTCGGCGGCGACGCCGGCAGACGCGTGCTGGACGGCCAGATCAAGCGCGGCGAGGGCGACACAATCCGGGCCGCACTGGTCATGGCCGATATGCGCGGGTCGACACGGCTTGCCGAAACTTCGGGCCGCGAAATCTACATCGACACGCTGAACCAGTTTTTCGACGCCATTGCTGCACCTTTCAATCGCAAAGGCGGGCAGATCATGAGCTTCATAGGTGATGGCTTCATTGCCGTCTATCCTTGCGAAAGGCATCGCTCGCAGTCCGAGATCGCGTGCCAGGCGGCTCTGGCGGCAGCGCACAAGGCCACCGCGCGCATGATGGAGCTCAATCTGCGAAGAAGGGAACAAGGGTTGTCCGACATAAAATTTGGCATCGGCCTGCATGTCGGCAACGTGATGTTCGGCAATGTCGGGCTTACCGACCGGCTCACATTCTCTGTGTTTGGCTCGGCTGTAAACGAGGTCCAGCGTCTCCAGACCCTGACCAAGAAATACCGGCACCGCGTTCTCGCTAGCAAGGACTTCGCGAGCTATTGCGGCGCCAACAGCTGGCTGACGCTCGGCATCGAGGAACTGGCGGGGCTCAAGCAGAAGCTGACGGTGCTTTCCCCCGATCTGTCAGGAGCTCTCGCACTCGATGAAGAGGGTGCGCTGGAGGCGATTTACGACCGGAGATCGGAGGCAGAGCAGGTCATGCTGCTTCATCGCGATGCCGCACGGCGGTCGCCGGCCGACCCGAGGAAGCTTCAGTAGCCCGCCCCAATCTTATCCGAACGCCTTGTCGATGTCCGGTCGCCCGATTCGCCACCGGCAACCGTTTCGAATCCAAGTTGCTCTAAGCCTGCAATACGCTAGTCTCGCTTTCTGGTCTGCCGCCCGGCAGGCCGGCAAACCGGGCCGGTGTAAGCATGAATTCGGGAGTTGATCTACTGCGGGTCGAAGATGTTGGCATCTCTTTTGCCATTATCGGGGGACCCTTGCATGCCGTCAGGCGGGCAAATCTTCGCGTCCTTCCCGGCAAGGTTACCGCGCTTGTCGGCGAGTCCGGTTCCGGAAAATCGGTTCTCAGCCAGGCAGTGATGGGCATTTTGCCGAACACAGCCCATGTTCGTGGCCGTATCCTATTTTCCGATCCTGAAAAGCCCGGCACGACACAGGATATCCTGCAGATGCCGCGCGATGGACCCGAAATCCGGGCGTTGAGAGGCAGCCGCATCGGCAAGATCTTTCAGGAGCCGATGACATCGCTTTCGCCGCTGCACACGATCGGCAACCAGGTCAGCGAATCCCTTCAGATCCATACGCCCATGCCTCGGGCAGAGCGCAAGGCGCGGACCGAGGAAATGCTCAGCCTCGTCGGCTTTCCCAATCCCAAGCGCGCCTATGACATGTATCCGTTTGAACTTTCGGGAGGATTGCGTCAGCGCGCCATGATCGCCATGGCGCTTATCTGCCGGCCCGCCCTGTTGATCGCCGACGAGCCGACGACGGCGTTGGACGTCACCATCCAGGCGCAAATCCTGCAATTGTTGCGCGAGCTTCAGAGCAAGCTGAATATGGCGATGCTGCTGATCACCCACGATCTGGGCGTGGTCGCGAATGTCGCCGACGAGGTGGTCGTCATTTACCATGGCGAGATCATGGAAGCGGGACCTGTCGAGGCGATATTCCGCCGGCCAGGTCACCCTTACCTGAAGGGCCTTATGGCAGCCGTTCCGCATTTCGACCTGAAGGCTGGTGAACGGCTAAAGGCGCTGCGCGAGGTGCCGGTGAATGTCGAGAACCTGCTCGGCAAACAGACGGCGCCGGCATCGAAGGGGCCGCACGACATCCTGCTATCGGTCAGGGATCTGACAAAAACCTTCACCATCCGCAAGTCGGGATGGTTCGGCGGCGATCATCAAACGCCTGTCCGCGCCGTGGACGGCGTGAGCTTCGATATCATGCGGGGTGAGTGCCTGGGTCTGGTCGGCGAAAGCGGCTCCGGCAAAACCACCGTCAGCAAGATGCTCATGCGAGCTGTCACGCCTAGCGGCGGCTCTGTGCTTTTCAATGGACGCGATGGACCGATCGATGTGTTGGGAGGCGACAGAGACGCCCTGCGCCTGCTGCGCGCGAAAATCCAGATGGTCTTTCAGGATCCGGTTTCATCGCTTTCACCTCGCATGACGGTGGAGAGCATCTTGAGCGAGCCGTTGGAAATCCATCAACGAGGCAATGCCGCGTCCCGACTAGCCACGGTGAAGAGCCTTATGCAAGCAATCGGTCTCGATCCGCGCTTCATCAAGCGCTATCCGCACAGTTTCTCCGGTGGGCAGCGGCAGCGTATCGGCATCGCGCGCGCGTTGGCGCTGGGGCCTGAACTGCTGATCTGCGACGAGCCGGTTTCGGCGCTCGATGTCTCTGTCCAGGCGCAGATTCTAAACCTCCTGAAGGACCTGCAGAAGGAACTGGGCCTGACTTACCTATTCATCTCCCACAACCTCGCTGTGGTGGACTACATGGCAGACCGCATCGCGGTGATGTGCGGCGGGCGTATCGTCGAGCTTGCGCCGCGCGAAATTCTGCTCAGGAAACCGGTCCATCCCTACACGCGCTCACTGGTCGCCGCAGTGCCGTTTCCCGATCTCGACAGGCCGATGGATTTCAAGACGCTGAAGCTCAGCGGTGCTTCCGACAGGAGCGCATGGGGACCGCAATTCCGCGACGAGGGCGACGAGGATGTGCTGTCGCCGCTCGACCTTGGCGGCGGCCACCTCGTGCTGGCCCGACGTTCGGCCCATGTCAGCGAGCTACGGCCTTGATCAGCCGGCGCACCGTCCTTGGGCTCATGGCTTCGGCATTTGTGCCGGGCACGTTACGCGCAGGCGATCTGGAGCCGGAGTTTCTTCAGCCGCAGCTCACGGCCAGGGCGCTGCCGGCACTCGCCGAACGCCTGCCCAAGAGCCCGCGCGTATTGAATCTGGCTTCGATGGGCCGGCAGCCCGGCCAGTATGGCGGCACGCTGCGCACGATCATCGGCAGCCAGAAAGATATCCGGATAATGACGATCTATGGGTATGCTCGCCTGGTCGGCTATGACGAAAAGCTTAACATGCAACCCGACATCCTCGAAAGTTTCGACGTAGCGCATGATCGTGTCTTCACATTCAAGATGCGGGAAGGACATAAATGGTCTGACGGCAGCCTGTTGACATCGGAAGATTTCCGCTATTGCTGGGAAGATGTCTGGCTGAACGATGAGCTTTCGCCAGGCGGGCTTGCTCCGGGCCTGGTGGCAGATGGCAAGCCGCCACGCTTCGAGATCGTCGACCCGTTGACGGTCCGCTACAGTTGGGAGGCGCCAAATCCCGACTTCCTGCCCAAGCTCGCTGCTGCCTCGCCGCTATCGCTTGTTCTGCCAGCCGCCTATCTCAAGCAGTTCCACAAGAAATACCAAGATCCGTTCCGGCTCGCCGGCCTAATGACGGAGAACCGGGTCAAGAAATGGACGCTCCTGCATATCCGCATGTCGCGGCAGTATCGCCCGGAGAACCCGGAGTTGCCGACGCTCGATCCGTGGCAGAACCGGACCAAGCCGCCGGCTGAGCAGTTCATCTTCGAGCGAAACCCGTTCTTTCATAGAATAGACGAGAATGGCAGGCAGTTGCCCTATGTTGATCAGTTTGTCTTGAATGTCAGCTCGTCGGCGATCATTTCCGCCAAGACCGGTGCGGGTGAGAGCGACCTGCAAAGCATGGGCATCGACTTCGCTGATTATTCCTTCCTGAAGGATACGGAGAAGCGTTACCCGGTGAAGATGCATCTCTGGAAACGCACACAAGGTTCCCGGCTGGCGCTGCTGCCCAATCTGAATTGTGCTGACCAGTTATGGCGTAGCCTTTTTCGTGACGTGCGCGTGCGCCGCGCCCTTTCCCTCGCTGTGGACAGGCGGGAGATCAATTTGGCTGTATTCTACGGATTAGCGCGCGAAAGTGCCGATACGGTTCTGCCGGAGAGCCCGCTCTACCGGCCGGAATTCGCGAAGGCCTGGGTCGCCCATGATCCTGACAAAGCCAACGCGCTGCTCGACGAGGTCGGGCTTCAAAAACGCGACGATGACGGCCTGCGTGTCCTTCCCGATGGACGCCCGGCGCAGATCATAGTGGAAACGGCCGGCGAAAGCACGCTGGAAACCGACGCGCTCGAACTCATCACCGATCACTGGCGCCAGATCGGCATCGCCCTGTTCGTCCGGACTTCGCAGCGCGACATCTTCCGCAGCCGCGCGCTTGGCGGCCAGATCATGATGTCAATGTGGTCCGGCATCGACAACGGCGTGCCGACCTCCGACATGAATCCGTACCAGTTGGCCCCCACCATCGACGACCAGCTGCAATGGCCGCTGTGGGGCGCTCACTACCTGTCTCGTGGCACGCTCGGTGAGGCGCCCGATCTTCCGCCTGTGGTCGAGTTGATGGCTCTGCTCAAGCGCTGGAACGCATCGACCGAGGCCGCGGAGCGCGCCGAGATCTGGAATTCAATGCTGTCGATCTATACCGATCAGGTGTTTTCGATCGGCACGGTGAATGGAACGCATCAGCCGGTTCTGGCGTCCTCACGGCTGCGCAATCTGCCTGACAAGGCGCTCTACGGCTATGACCCGACCGCCTATTTCGGTGTCTACATGCCCGATACATTCTGGCTTGGAGAGTCCTGAGCGTGTTTCGATATATTGTCTGGCGCATCGCTGTGATGGTTCCAACGCTGCTGATCATATCGGCGCTGGTGTTCACGATCATCGAGCTTCCCCCAGGCGATTATTTCGACAGCTATGTTTCCGAGCTTCGGGCCCAGGGCGAAGCGGTAGATTCCGACCGCATCCAAATGATGCGGAAGGAATATGGTTTCGACCAGCCGCCGGTCATTCGCTACTTCTACTGGGTCGGCGGGATGCTGCACGGCGATTTCGGCTATTCCTTCGAGTATGAGCTGCCGGTTCGCGACGTCGTCGGGGACCGAATGTGGCTGACCGTGCTGGTTTCCTTCGTCACGATCATCTTCACCTGGCTCATCGCCTTTCCGATCGGCATGTACTCCGCCACACATCAATACAGTTGGGGCGACTACGGCCTTACTCTGTTCGGGCTTCTCGGCCTGGCCATTCCGAATTTCATGTTGGCGCTGATCCTGATGTATTTCGCTAATATCTGGTTCGGCACCTCCATCGGTCACCTGATGGACCCGCAATATCTCAGTGAGCCGATGAGCTGGGCGAAAGCGAAGTCGATCCTTGCCCATCTGTGGATCCCGGTCTTGATCATCGGCACCGGCGGCACGGCAAGCATGATCCGGCGGCTGCGCGCCAATCTGCTCGATGAGCTTCACAAGCAATATGTCGTGACCGCGCGCGCCAAAGGCCTGCATCCCTTCAGGGCGCTCGTCAAATATCCGCTACGCATGGCGCTAAATTTCTTCATTTCCGACATCGGCTCGATCCTGCCGGCCATCATCTCCGGTGCCGAAATCACCGCGATAGTGCTGTCTTTGGAAACGACGGGGCCGATGCTGATCAGAGCACTGCAAAGCCAGGACATGTATCTGGCAGGGTCTTTCCTAATGTTCCTTGCCTTTCTGACCGTGATCGGTGTCCTGATTTCCGATCTGGCGCTGGCGCTGCTTGATCCACGAATTCGTTTGCAGGGCGGCAGCACCAAATGAACAAGCAATCGCCCCTGCCCGCTCCGGGTGCCACACTGCAACACTATGTTTCCATCGCGCCCTTTGATCTGCAATCGGTCGAGGCGATGACGGCGGAGCAGTCGAAGGTCTTTCAGGCGTCTCAGTTGCGGCTGATGTGGTGGAAATTCCGACGGCACCGGCTTGCCCTTGTATCCGGCATATTTCTGGCAGCACTCTATTTCGGAATACTGATCTGCGAATTCTTGGCGCCCTACAATCTGCACACGCGCAACATGGACTACATCTATTCGCCGCCGCAGCGGGTACACCTGTTCCACAACGGCCAGCTTGTCGGGCCATTCGTCTACGGTCGCCAGATGACGCTGGATATGGACACACTCAAGCGCAACTACATCGACGAACTGGATAATGTTCAGCGGATTCGCTTCTTCTGCAAGGGCGACAGTTACCGGTTCTGGGGCCTCGTCGAAGGTGACAGGCATTTTTTCTGTCCTGCCGAAAACGGCCAGCTCTTTCTGGCCGGCACCGACAGGCTGGGGCGCGATGTGCTCTCGCGTATCATCTATGGCGCCCGCATTTCACTAACAATCGGCCTTGTCGGCATCAGTTTCAGCTTCCTGCTCGGCATTGTCATAGGCGGACTGGCTGGCTATCACGGCGGTATCTTCGACCTGATCGTTCAACGGATAATCGAAGTTCTGCAATCGATCCCGAGCATTCCGCTATGGCTGGCTCTGGCGGCGATCATGCCGATAACCTGGAGCCCAATCCTGATCTATTTCGGCATCACCGTCATCCTGGGGCTGCTCCACTGGACCGGGCTGGCGCGGGCCGTGCGTTCAAAGCTTCTGGCTTTACGCGAGGAGGACTACGTTCTGGCCGCGCAACTGATGGGCGCCAGCAGCAGCCGCATTATCCGGCGGCACCTCATTCCCGGCTTCATGTCGCATTTGATCGCGACGGCGACGATCTCCATACCCGGCATGATCCTGGGCGAGACGGCGCTGAGCTTCCTTGGGCTGGGCCTGAGGCCACCGACAACCAGTTGGGGCATCCTGCTAACCGAGGCGCGCAGCGTCAGCGTGATCGCGTTCTATCCATGGCTGCTTTTGCCGATGTTGCCCGTTGTTCTCGTCATCTTGGCGTTCAACTTCCTTGGCGACGGCTTGCGGGACGCGGCAGACCCATACAAATGACACCGCATATTCCGACGCCCGCCGGGCCGCCAAGTCCAACCCGGTAGGACCCTCGTCGGCAGCCTGTTTGGTGGTTGCAGTGTCCATCGTTGGCCTCTATATGCGGCGAGGCGCGATCGGGGTTTGATCGCGGGCATTACCGATCTCTTGATCTGGTTGAGGACACACAAAGCATATGAGTCGTCTCGAGAATTTCATCAGCAGGATGACCGCACAGCGTGACATTCTCGATCACGTCTGCCCCGAGGTGGCGAAGATGGAAGGGCTGGTGCTCGAGCTTGGCCTCGGCAATGGCCGGACGTACCACCATCTGCGCGAACGCCTGCCCGGGCGCCGGATCGTAGTGTTCGACCGCGAAGTCGGCGCACACGCCAGCTCAATTCCCGAAGCTGAAAACCTCGTGCTCGGCGAAATACGCGAAACGGGCCGCAAGTTCATCGGCATCGAAGCCGCCCTGGTTCATGCCGATATCGGGACCGGCTATGATGATCGCGATGCAGTGACCGCTACCTGGCTTCCCGATCTGATTGCGAGCCTGCTTCGCGTTGGCGGCTTCGCGGTCAGTGGCACGCCGCTCGATCACCCGCTGCTGCAACCCCTTCCGGCGCCGACGTCGGAGCCTGCCGATCGTTATTTCCTCTGCAAGCGCTTGTGAGCGGCCGAGAGCGCCTCACGGAAACGCTGCTCCAGCTCCTGTTTTAACCCCAAGCGAAATCGTAGCCATTCTCCCGAGAAACCATTTCACGCTTGGCCAGGAATTGCTCTGAAATTCCTCAGGGAATTGTATATACCGCGATCTCCCGCTCAATGCCGCGCAGTGAGACTTCGTGAGGCACGGGCGTCAGCGCGTTCCTGCGCAACAGATCGGCGGTGAGATTGTCGTCGACCACCGCGCGGGTGGCGAAGATCGCCTGTGCGTTGGCCAGGTTCTGGACCCGTGAAGCAATGTTGACCGTCTGGCCAAAATAGTCCTGCCGCTCGTTCATGGACACGGCGATGCAAGGGCCGGTATGGACTCCGATCTTGAGCAGCAGGTCCTCGCGGCCGCTTTTTCCATTGAGCCCACGCATGGCATCGCGCATCCTGAGGGCCGCGGCCACCGCACGATCAGGGGTCGCGAAGGTCGCCATCACCGCATCACCGATCGTCTTCACCACCGCGCCCGCCTCTGCCGCGACGATCTCGTGCAGCACCTGGAAATGCTCGCGCACCAGATCGAAGGCCGACAGATCGCCCACCCGCTCGTAAAGCTCGGTCGATCCGCGCAGGTCGGTGAACAGGAAGGTCAGACTGGTGATCTTCAGCCGCTGGTTGATATCGAGCGTGTCCGTGCGATAGAGATCGCGAAACGTCTGGTTGGTGAGCAAGCGCTTGGCGGTCAGGAAGGGCCGGCGCTTGCCCAGGAAATCATGCAATGCGTGGCCGGCGATGAAGACCGTCGGCAGCACGCGGGTGTCGGTCCTGTTTTCCAGGGAAATACGCAAAGGGCCTGGTTGCATCTCCAACGTCTGGTTCTGGACATGGTCGCGGTCGAAAACCAAGGAGAGGCTTCGGCGCTCTTTTGTTGGTTCGCCCTTCGCATCAATGAACTGCGCTGAATGCGTGACCGGCTCGAACACGATGACGAATTCAGGCGGAAGCTGTATGGGCAGGACCGCCTTTTCACCGGGCGCAAGCTCGATATCCTCCAGCGAGAACGCTTCCATCTCCTCCGCCAAATCTTCTTCCGGCAGATCCGCGCCGGACGCTAAGTAGATCTGGCGGAAATATTCCACCAACGGCAGTTCGTGTGGAGTGTGGGCGGCAATCTTGCGTATGCGTGGACTGACGGTGAATGTCACCTCGACCATCTCGTCGAGGGTTGGCGAATAGCCCTCGGAGCACAGCGCGCAGGTGTATTCGTCCTTCTGCATGGTTTTCAGCGTGGCGTTGGTGTCGAGCACGCCGCCGCAGCCGGGGCACAGAACATTCCAGGAGATGTCGAAGATGCCCACCCGCGCCGCATGCAGAAAGGCGCTGATGGTGCGTTCCTCGTCGACGCCATTCTTCCTGGCGAAGGCCAGCGCATTGATGCGGCAAAGCTCGCGGTCCTTGCCCTCGGCGATGGTTCGCCGGATCGCATCGATTGCCTGCGGTTCGACATCGGTCGATTGCCGCAGAAGTGAGAACAGATCCTGAGCTTCGGTCATCGTGCAGGCTCCGGAAAATGCGCCCCGAGGCGTATTGGGCGGACCGGGCTTCGGTCCGCGCACCCCATCATACGTCGAAAGGGATCGAACGGCCATTCGAATGGATAGATCTGATGACGGCTCAATTTCGATGCGGCGGATTTTCACCGGCCGCAAGCGGCGCTATGGTGGGGGCATGAGGCATTCATCTTGGGGGCATTCTCCCGTGCCGACATCCAACAACCCGCCACTTCCCGCGGCGCTACGGCTTTTCTCGGCAGGGGTCATTATCGTCCTCATCGTCGGCGCCGGCCTGTTTTTCGCGCCTGCGCTGGTCAAGCCGCGCTGGCCCTGGCCCGTCACGCCGTTCAGTGCCCGCTTTCTCGGCGGCTTCTACACCGCCGAAATGGCAGTGATGGCGGCGCTCTTATTCTGGAATCGCTGGTCGCCGGGCAGGCTCGTGCTGGTCATGGCGTTCATCTTCACCCTCATAGTGTCGGCGGTTTCGTTGATCAATCTCGGCTATTTCAACTTCGAACGAAAGGCGGCCTGGCTCTGGTTTCTGGTCTATCTTGGTTCGGTCGCGGTATCGGGGCTGTTCCTGTGGCGGGCAAGGGCCCGTCAGTCAGCAAATGGCGCGATCCCGAGCCCGGCATGGCGCAGCTACATGTTGGCGGAAACGGCGGTCCTTGGGCTCTATGGCTTGGGCATGTTGCTGTTTCCCGCCATGGTCAGCAGCACCTGGCCATGGACGGTCGATCCCTTCCACGCCCAGGTCTACAGCGCCATCTTCCTCGCCGGAGCTGGCGGCACCTACCTTATTTGGAAAAGCGCGCCGCGCGAAGAATTGCTGGTGCTAGGCTTGGCGCAATTTCTGGTCGGCCTGCTTTCCATCCTTGGCCTCGTCATCACCAACGGCGCGGTTCACCGGATCGACTGGACGGCGGCCGCCACATTGAGCTGGCTCGCCCTTTTCGGCTGGATCGGCATCAGCGGCGCCTTAAAACTCTACACCGCCTCTCGGTATTTTGGTGCGCAATCGACAGCATAGGCGGCAGAGACGGCTGGATTTTCAAGTGACGTCCGGTGCATCTGTAGGGCCGATTGCATCGCCAGGAAAGCCATGACCAGCACGACCTCTCCATCCGAGAAGATCCATCCGCAGCTCCGGGCCGTCCGGCGAAGCGATGCGGAGGCGCTTTGCGCGATCTTCAACATGCCGGGGTTCCGCTGGGGCACGTTGAGGATGCCCTTCGAGACGGTGAACCAGGTTGAGCGGCGCATCGCCAAGTCCGGCCAGGAAGACACCTGGATCGTCGCCGAATTGGACGGCAAGGTCGTCGGCCATGGCAGCCTGGTCGTGCAAAGCTCGCCGCGCCGCTCACATATCGGCGAAATCAATATCGGCCTAGACGACGGCTTTGTCGGGAAAGGTATCGGCTCTGCCATTCTTGGAGCGCTGCTTGACGTGGCCGACAACTGGCGCGCCCTGAAGCGGGTCGAATTGAGCGTCTATGTCGACAACGAACCCGCCATCCACCTCTACACCAGCCACGGCTTCGAGGTCGAAGGCCGGCATGTGAAGGCCGGTTTTACCGACGGCCAGTACCGCGACCTCCTGAGTATGGCCCGGCTGCGGTTCTAAGGCCGCTTTTATCAACGTGCTGGCGAAACGAGCGCGGTCGACAGCAGGTATCCTCGGAGTGCCGGGACAGCGACAACACGCAATCTGAGGCTCATTGCATCATCTCTCACAACCCAGTTTATGACGTTGACGTAGACAATTCGTGCCGGATCCGCTCTCATTTGGCGTTTGCCCCGCAAGCGGTTAGATGGGACCGATGACCGACGTCTTTGATCCAACCCCTGCGCCTCCGGCGGAAATTCAGGCTGTGCTGTCGCTGCTCTGCCCGGAAGTCGTGCGTGACATCGAGCAGAACTGGAATGCGCCGGTTTCCGACTACGCCCG
The DNA here is from genome assembly GCF_001672455.2 of Mesorhizobium sp. WSM1497. Lineage (NCBI taxonomy): Bacteria > Pseudomonadati > Pseudomonadota > Alphaproteobacteria > Hyphomicrobiales > Phyllobacteriaceae > Mesorhizobium > Mesorhizobium sp. WSM1497. The sequence goes on from NZ_CP021071.1 coordinate 319,890, forward strand.
CCACCTGTGGCGCCCGGTGGCAAGGCCAGTATCGGGCCCGGCGATCGCTGCCCGCTCGATGCTGCGCGAAGTCCTGCATCAGCGCCTCGGTGAAATTATGCAGCCTGAGGAGATCGGCAAGGCCCTCGATGAGTTCGAGTACAGACCGGTGATTCAGTCCGGTCTGCACTGCCTGCTCCTGATGGATCGGATCACCTTCGATTCCCTCCTGTTTGCCTGGCTCGGCGCGGTCGAAAACGAGCTGTCAACCTTCGTCGGCTTCATGGGAACGACGATGACCATGGAGACAATTGGCCGGGAGGGGCCCGGATGGCTCCATGTCGGTGACGACAAGGTCAACCTGTTTGGCATGGGGCGCCACAAGCTGTGCCGCAAAAGCGCCTGCGCGGCCGGTCCCGTCTCCCTCAACAAGCGCGCGCTCGAAGCGGTGGGCGATGAAACGGATGCCAGCCGCTGGCTAGGTACACTGCTTGCCCACCAGGATAAGGTCTTTGGAACCGCCGCCGATGCCATAACAGCGCTGAACGAGGATCTGGTCGCCAATTGGGATCGCTCCGGCATGGCCCTGCCGGTTTTCATCGATGATCGGCTCGCCGCGGCTGCCATGGCGCGGCATCTACAACATGACGGCAGTCTTCTTTCCAGGCTGCTCATCGAACCCGCAAGACGCCGGCGCCTCGACTATGCCTTGCAAGAGGCGGCATCGGGCCCATTCGGTAGGTTCCTTCCCAATGCCACTGACTATTTTTGGGGCATCCGCGAGGAGCGCGTGCGCAAGCTCGTTCTTGAGAACGGGAACCTGATCGAGCCTGACAAGCCGCATGGTCTTTCCATCCCGTTCGAGCGGCCACATCTTAGGCAGGCGCTGCAGGACGGCGTGCTGCTGCCGAACTTGTTCCTGACGTTCCTGGTTTTCGCCATCTTGCCGCGGGTGCGGGTTGTCGGCGGCCTGAGACAGATTGGCTATGTAGCGCTTTTCCACTCGATCTTCCTCGCTGCGTTGGACGAAACCGCACCGGAAGAGCGTGATTTGGCTGCGGAGCTGCAGGTAAGGGAAAATGCTTGGGGCACCCGGGTCATCGATGAAAAGATTTCGGTCCGCGAGCAGCTTGCCGGCCTACCGGAAGGGGCGCTCTTCGCGGACCTGCTCCGGCAATACCGTTCGTGGACATTTGCCGAGGCCACCGACAACCTAAAGCTGATTCGCGAAAACGCGCGATGGCGCAAGATCGGCCAAGCCTACAGCGTCTGATCCCGCCGCATGGCCTCACCTGTCATTGCTCTATACCGGCCTTGCGGAGCCCCTCCACCATGAGTTGGAAATCGCCAGGGTTCTTGTAGGGCAAGACTTTACGACGGTATTCCAGCGAATAGTCAGGATTGACGCGAAGCACCTCCTGCCATGCCGCCTGGGCCTCGGCGAAACGGCCCAGATGGCCGTAGCTGGCGGCCAGAAGCGCCCGCGAGACGTCGGTGACAGCGTTGCGAGCCATCCGTTGCATCAACAGGTCAGCGGCCTCTTCGTACCTTCCAAGTTGAAACAAGGCCAAAGCTTGAAAGTGGAGAAGCACATCCGGGAAATATGGATTCAAGGTCTTCCCCCGGGCAAAACTCTCGAGAGCGTCTTCGGATCTGCCCGAATAGTACAACGCCTCGCCGAGGGCAACGTGCGCTTCGGCGAAGTTCGGATTGAGGACTAGCGCGCGCTCGGCCTCGTCGATGGCCCCGTCGTGTCGCCCTGTGTACAGCTTGACAATAGCAAGCGCCCAGTGCGCCCAGGGATCGCTGCCGTCCAGCATTACCGCTCGCGTTGCGGCCTCTTCCGCTTGCGCCATCGATTCCGCGGGCGACGCACCCCACCGGTTCAGGTAATCGATGCCGTGGGTAAGGGCCAGGAATGCGTGGGCAGAGGCAAATGTCGGGTCCAGTTCGATGGCACGTTGCAAGAGGTCGCGAGCCGCGACGTTCGTCTCCCTCGTCAGCCGGTGCCACAGCTCCCTGCCCCGCAGGAAATAGTCATACGCCTCCGTATTGCGCGGGTACTCGTTCGCCAGCCGCTGCCGATCACCCGCGGTCAGATTAAGCGCCAGCGCGCCGACGATCTGTTGCGTCACGTCGTCCTGCACGGCGAATATGTCGGTCAGGTCGCGATCGAACCGCTCCGCCCAAAGATGGCCGCCCGAGGTTGCGTCGATGAGCTGCGCGGTGATGCGCACCCGGTTCCCCGACTTGCGTACGCTACCCTCAAGAACGTACCGCACGCCGAGTTTCGTGCCCACCTCCTGCACACGGACGTTCTGGCCCTTAAAGGTGAACGACGAATTGCGTGCGATGACGAAGAGCTGCGACAGTTTGGACAGGGCCGTGATGATATCCTCGGAGATGCCGTCGGCGAAGTAATCCTGTTCGGCGTCACCGCTCATGTTGACGAACGGCAGCACGGCGACCGACAGCTTCGGCGGCACTGCCGTAGCCGGCCGGCTAGTTGCGCTTTCCGGGATGGCAGTCCCGGCGCTGCCAACTTGGAGCGAATAGACCCGGATCGGCTCGGCAATGTTCTTGAGCTGTGTGCTGCCGAGATCGCTGACGGAGAGGTCGAGCCTGGCCTTGACCTGGCGATAGGCATCCTCGGACAGGCAGATGGCGCCGGCTGCCGCGAGTCCCTCCAAACGCGAAGCGATGTTGACGCCGTCGCCCATCAGGTCGCCGTCGCTTTCTTCGACCACATCTCCCAGATGGATGCCGATCCTGAACTCGATACGGCGGTCTTGCGGCACGCCGGCATTGCGCTCAACCATTCCATTCTGAACCTCTATGGCGCATCGCACGGCATCCACCACACTGCGGAACTCGACCAGCGCCCCATCGCCAGTGCGCTTAATCACCCGGCCGTGGTGCACTGCGATGATCGGATCGATCAGGTCGCTGCGCAGTGCCCGCAACCTCGCCAATGTACGATCTTCGTCCGCGCTCGCGAGCCGGCTATATCCGACCACATCCGCTGCTAGAATTGCGGCTAGCTTACGATTCTCGCTCAAGGGTGCGTCTCCTTATCTTCACGATAGCAGGAAGACCGAACCAAGAGGGAACTTTCGCAACCGACAGCCACGCAGAACCGAATTGGCTGCGCGCTGTTACAGGCCCACCCGATCGCCCGATGCCCATTTGCGCTGCCGCTTGCCCATCGACGGCTATGGGTTCATGCTTGTGAATACACCGGCCGGGAAATGCGTAGGGAGAACACGCCGTCACGGCCCCTAGTGAGGTCTGGCTCGATGGACTGCGCAGGCTGCGGTTTCGAGGTTGAGGGCGGTTACGCTTTCTGTCCGAGGTGTGGCAAGCGCCAGCCCGTGCCATGCGCCAGTTGCGGTTATCCCTGCGCATCTGATTTCGGGTTCTGTCCAAAATGTGGGGCAAGCGTCGGTGTGCCCGCAAAAGCCGTCGAACGGCTTGCTCCAACACCAAGCCGAACCATTGTGCCGCCCTCTCGAACTCCGTCGCTGCTTCCGAACATTGATAACGACGAAGGGCTGCAGCCCATCTCTGACGCCGATCGCCGTACGGTAACCGTCCTCTTTGCCGACCTTTGCGGCTTCACGACACTCAGCGAGCAGCTGGACCCCGAGGTCATGCAAACCCTGCAGAACGAGCTGTTCAAGGAATTGACGGCGGCGGTGCGAAATTTTGGTGGTTTCGTCGACAAATTCATCGGCGATGCACTGCTCGCTTTGTTCGGTGCACCGGTCGCGCATGAGGACGATCCGGAGCGTGCGCTTCGCGCCGCTCTCGACATGATCGCCCGGACGGCGCGGCTCGGCGAAAGCACCCCTCACTCCGGCTCGCCTCTATTGCTTCATATTGGCATAAACACTGGCCCCGTCGTTACTGGACGATTAGGCATCGGCACCGCCAAATCCTATTCGGTGACCGGCGACACCGTGAATACAGCACAACGCCTGCAATCGCAGGCCGCACCGGGTGAAGTGCTGGTAGGCGAACTCACTCACAGGCTGACCCGGCATGCCTTCTCTTACGAGTCGATGGGTGATGTCGTGCTTCGCGGCAAGGCTGGCAGTGTGCTCGTCCATCGATTGGATGCACCGCTTGCGGTGCCGCGTGCAGCGCGTGGGCTCGAGGCGCTCGGCCTCAGCGCGCCGATGATAGGTCGTGCTGCGGAGCTCAACAGAATGCTGGCGAGCCTTGACCGGGCTTGCGGCGGCACGGCCCAACTTGTCCGCCTCGTCGGAGAAGCCGGCATCGGGAAATCGCGGCTCGTGAAGGAGTTCGTCGCCCGTGTCGGCGACGAGGACCGTTTTCGCAACGTCGCCGTGCGACAGACCACGTGCTCACCACTGGGCGAACAATCATTTGGCGCCTTGGGCGCAGTGGTGCGCAGTGCTGCCGGGATGATGAAAAACGACGATGGGGACGATATGCGGGGGAAGCTCTCAGGCTTGCTTGCCGATCTCGGCCTGCAGGGCGAGGAGGCGAAGCGGCTGATGCCTTTGCTCTACCATGTGGTTGGGCTTGGCGACCCGGATGCCACCTTGCAGCACGTCGAACCCGAGCAGCTCCGGCGGCAAATTTTCTACGCGGTCCGAACAATCATCGAACGGCGGCTTGCGTTGTCGCCGCTGTTGATTGTCGTCGAAGACCTGCACTGGGCCGACGCCGTTTCGCTCGAGGCACTACGTTTCGTGATGGACAGGTTGGAACGCATGCGGTTAATGGTGCTGGTCACGCATCGCTCGGCACCGGAGAGCGGCCAGCTCGACTCAAGTCGGGTCAGTCACACGGCGCTCAGGCTTTCACCGCTCAACAACGATGAAGGACGCAGCCTGCTGGCGGGGCTTTTCGGCGAGAGCTGGGTAAGCTCCGCAGCAGGGCTGGTCGATCAGATCCTCGACCGAGCGGGTGGCAACCCTCTTTTTGTCGAGGAGATTGTTCGCGGCCTTTTTGATCGCGGTGTACTGGTGCGCGAGGGGCAGCAATGGCGGACCGTAGCAGGCGAAGTCGCAACCGACATTCCCGCCACTATCCAGGCAATGTTGCTTGCTCGCGTCGACCGGCTGCCACAAGAGGTGCGCCGGTTGGCCCAGGAAGCCGCGGTAATCGGCGCGCGCTTCGATGCCACCCTTCTGAAGACCGTGACAGCCGACCCCGCCAGGCTAGAAGCAGGCTGCGAACTGCTTTGCGATGCGGAAATCATCGAGGAAGTTGCCGGATCAGGCTCCGTCTCGTCGCAAAGCTACCGCTTTACGCAAACCTTGCTGCAGGACGTGATCTACCAGAATCTGCTCCGGCAACGCCGGACCGAAATCCACGGGCGGATAGGTGCCGCCTTGGAGCAACTGTGCGGCGATAATCCGGAACGGCTCGAGGACTTGACCGTGCTCGGTCACCAGTTCGCACAAAGCGCCGAGCGGGAGAAGGGCGCGCATTACCTGCAGGCGGCCGGCGATCGCGCCCGCATGATATACGCCAACGACGACGCCCTTCGTTTCTACGAGCGAGCACTGGCTGCGTTGGAGGCGACCGGGCAAACACCGCTCAAACTTACAATTGCCGAGCGCATTGCCGATTTGAGCGGCTCGGCGGGCCGCCGCGAGATCGCGCAGCATCACTACGAGGCGGCCTTGCAGGCATACCGTGAGTCGGCTGATCGCGTAGCCTCTGCGCGCGTTCTGCGTAAAATCGGTCGGCTGCTCTGGGACGTCGGCAAGCGGGAAAAAGCAGAATTCCGCTACGCTGAAGCGGCAGCGCTCCTCGATGGAGCCGATGCTCCGGTCGAGCAGGCGCATCTCTGGCAAGAACGTGGCCGACAGGCGTTCCGTAGCGGAGATCACGCTCTCGCGGCAAAATGGGCAGATGCGGCGTTGGATTGCGTACGCACTCGGACTACGGGGCATGTCTCCGAGGTGGGGCATGATGCCACTCTCGTGACCGCCGAGGCACTCAATACCAAGGCTGTCGCACTGGCTCGCCTTGGACGAAACCGTGAAGCCGTGCGTCAGGTCGAGCATAGCATTGAATTGGCCGAAGCCGCCGGTCTGCTGGGCGCGGCCTGTCGCGGCTATACCAATCTAGGTGTGCTTTACACGACCATCGATCCCGCACGGGCGATGGAGGTCTGTCGACGCGGTCTTGAAGTCGCGCGCCATATTGGGGATTTGGGCTTCCAGGCGCGCCTTCTCGCCAATCTGGCGGTCGCTTGTTGTACTTTCACGGATCGCTGTCCAACAGAGGGCGTGCCTGCTGCCGAGAAAGCCATCGAAATCGACCGCGCACTCGACCAGCGAGAGCACCTGCCGGTGCCGTTGATTGTGCTTGGGCAAATCCACCAGTGCAACGGCCGGCCGGAACTGGCCGTTGGCTTGTTCCACGAAGCACTGGAGGTAGCGCGCGAAACGGGCGAACCCCAACTGCTGTTTCCGTGCTATGATGGTCTGGCAACGCTTAATCTCGACTTCGACAATCTTGCCGAGGCCGAATGCTACTTTTCCTTGGCGCAGGGTATATGCGCCCAGCACGGGCTCGACCCGGAAGCGCTTGTGGTGCTGCCCTTTCTCGATTAGCCGGGGTTGGAGGTTGGAAATGTCCGCGCGTAGTGACTTGGTACCGCTTCAACCCGGCGACCGTGCGCCGAACTTGGTCCTCGACGCCATTACCCAGGATGGCAAGATCGCGCTTGACGACTTTCGCGGACAAAAACCGGTGCTGGTCGGTCTGTTTCGAGGTCTGCATTGTGCGTTTTGCCGGCGCCATATCGCCGCTCAGGCGCGGCTTGATCCGGAGCTGCGCGAAAAGGGCGTGGAGAGCCTGACGGTGGTCAACACGCCTATCGAACGGGCGCGTCTGTATTTCCGCTACCACCCGATGCCGACTCTGCTTGCGGCCTCAGATCCTGAACGCGCTTCCCATCGTGCTTTTGGGCTGCCCAATCTCGAATTCACCCAAAACGAGACGAACTGGCCGTACAAGGTCTCGATCGCAGCGGCAAAGGACATGCTGGTCGACATGCCAAGCGAGTTGCCCCGTCCAATGGATCCTTTTGCGGCCACCGAAATCCTCAACAAGAGGGATAATTATGAAGTGACCGAAGCCGACGAGCAGATGATGGCGACGGGACACGGACAACTGATAGGTCAGTTCCTATTGGACCGGCAAGGGATCGTCCGCTGGAGCTTCACGGAGGTGCCAGAAGGTGGGCGATACATGTTTGGGGCGCCAAACCCGCAAGAGCTCATGTCAGCCGTGTCCCAAGTCGCCCAATAGACCGTCGGCGGTCACCATCGGGTCAAAACTTCGCGTTACAGCTTGGGGCTTGATTGGGCCCAGGATCGGCACTGCTGCGCGGCAATCAGGCCGGGAGCCGCCACATTCGCACACGACCTGTACCACGCAATTCCGTTTCCTCGAGTGGGTCGCAAGCAAAATTTGGCCCAAGCATTTGGCGAGTTGCATCCGAAATGCGGATTTCATCGGGCTCCGCGGAGGTTTGAATACGCGAGGCGAGATTAACTGTCTCGCCCCACAAATCATAGGCGAACCGCCTCTTGCCTATGACGCCGGCGACGATTGGCCCTGAGTGAATTCCGATTCTGAGTCTCAGCGGTTCTCCTGCGAAGCGTTCGCGCTTGACCGCCTTACGCAGCTGAAGTGCATAGCGCGCGAGTGCCTTCGCATGATCGGCTCGCGCGGTGGGCAGGCCAGCGACCACCATCACACAATCGCCGATTGTCTTGATCTTTTCGCAGCCGTATCGTTCCGAGAGCCGATCCGCCGTCTTGAAGAAGTAATTTAAAATTGCGAGTGTCGTTACGGCTCCGACGCTCCGCGCTCGTTCTGTAAAACCGACTATGTCGGCAAAAAGCACACTCACTTCTGCGTGGTTGTCAGCAATTTTTTTGTGCGCCTTTAGCCGCTCCGCGATCGACGCCGGGAGTATGTTAAGGAGCAGGGTTTCGGCGCGATGGTATTCACGCGCCAATCCTTCCTGGCTCTTCCTCAACGCCTCGTTCGTCGATTGTAATTCCTTGTTGAGTTGACGCTCCCTCTCTTGCAGGAGGGTCATTTCATAAGCCTTTTGTTGAAGCCGCTGCCTATTGTCGCGTTCGGCAGTGGCGTCAAGAAAGAGCAGCCACACGCAGGCATTGTCAGCAAAAAAATGAAGGTCTGCGACGCGCCCGCTGGGCAGTTCGACCATGGCAATGTGAAACGCAAGCTCTGGGCAAGGCAGCAAACCTTCCATGAATTCAAGCTGCTCGGCAACAGGCTCGCCAATGCGAAGCGATGAGAGCCCGTAATGCTCAACATTACCGCCCTTCGCAGCCACGCAAAGCTGAGTGTCGATTTTCAGATATGCGACAGAATTCACGTTATAGAAGAAATTGAAAAGCCAACTGCTAACTTCTTCTGGCAAACCATGCATGGTCTAATTGGTTACCATTAATGCAAGTTGACGGAACGCTTCATCGACATTCTCACCCGAGAGCGCACTCGTTAGATAGATTTGCCATCCACGCTGCCTAAGCTCGTTGATATCACCGTCCGATATCGCCCACCGATCGGCTAGGTCGGATTTGTTGATCAGCACTACGAACGGCATTGCGCCGAATTCGGCCTCGGCCCGTTCGCGCAGCGTCAGCGCCACCGCGAGCGTCGCAGCGCGGGTTCCATCGACGACTAGCACAAGCCCGGTTGCACCTCGAACATAGCTGACGCGGAATGAGCCGATGTCGTCTTCGCCGGCCAAGTCCCACAAAATCAGATCGACGGTTTTATCCGGGAGGGCGACATTCTTCTTGTCGATTTTCACTCCCACCGTGGTCAGGTAGGTTTCTGAAAAGATGCTTTGCACAAACCTGCGAACCAGGCTCGTCTTTCCGACAGCGAACCCGCCCAGCATGCAGATCTTTTTTTGCACCATCTTGGGCTCCCCTAGTCCAGGTTTACCGTAATCGAAACCCGGCGATTGGTGGAGCTCCCGGCTTGACTATTTTCAGGCACGAGCGGCTCAAAAGTGCCCGCGCCCCGAACCAGCAGCAGTTCCGGAGCGACGCCGCGTTTGTTGAGAAGCGCACGAACGGTCTCGGCGCGGGCTGCACTGATCGACGCGTTGGCCGTCTCACGGCCTGTTGCGTCCGAATGCCCGGTCAACATGAAACGCGCTGCTACCCCTGACCTGCGGGCATTTTGGGCGAATTCCTTTATCTGATCCGCCAGCCTGTCGAGAACCGGCAGCTGCTCTGGTCCGGGCACAACTTTGCCGGAAGAGAAGAAAATATCGGTGGTCTGAATGGCCTCTCTCAAATAATTAAGTTCTGCAAGGTTCAGCTCGCGCAGCTGTGAGACATCCAGAACCACTCCGTCCGCCGAAAGCTGTTCAGCGGCAGCCTGCGCCCGGTTGATCCACGCGGCAGGCGCCTCCCCGACGACTAGGATGCGACCTTGGATGATCGAAAGCTGAACCGATTTCGGCGGGGACAGCGACGCCGTCAGCCGCTTCACCACGAACGTTGGATCAAGGCTCTGAAAGAATTGCCACTTTGAATGAACGCGGGCAGGATCAACCTGCGTTCCCGACAGCAGAGCTTGCGGGTCGGCGGCAAGCGGGTCTCTCAGGCCGGAAATGTAGAATTGGCCGCCCCTGACCGTTTGCTGAGCGACGATGATTCCCGATTGGGACTCAAGGCGCGACACATAATACTGCCAGTGCTCCGCCTCGAGTGCTTCTGGGCTCACATCACGAACCTTGGAGATGTCGAATTCCGGTCCGCCGACTGAAAGCTGTCGGGCCGCGGCGCGCGCCCGAGCTATCCAAGTGTCGGGAGCCTCACCCTCGGCAACGATGCGACTATCGACGATCGAAAGCCGAACCGATTTCAGCGGATACAGCGACGCCGTCAGCCGCTTCAACACGAACTCCGGTTCAAGGCTCTGATAGGACTGCCACTGCGAATGAACCCTGCCGGGATCGACCTGCGTTCCCGACAGCAGGGCTTGCGGGTCGACGGCAAGCGGGTCCCGCAGGCCGGCAATATAGAATTGGCCATCGCGTATCGTTTGTTCGGCAACGATGAGGCCCGGCTGGGTCTCCAGTCGCGACACATAGGCCTGCCAGTGCTCTGCCGCGCGTGCTTCGGGGCTTACATCGCGGACCCTCGAGATATCGAATACCGGGCCGCCTGCCGAAAGCTGTCGGGCGGCGGCGCGCGCCCGATCTATCCAAGTGTCGGGAGCCTCACCCTCGGCAACGATGCGCCCCTCGACGATGGCAAGCCGAACTGACGCTGGTGGAGCCAGCGAAGCCGTCAGCCGCTTCAACACGAACTCCGGTTCAAGGCTCTGATAGGATTGCCACTGCGAATGGACCCTGCCGGGATCGACCTGCGTTCCCGACAGCAGGGCTTGCGGGTCGACGGCAAGCGGGTCTCGCAGGCCGGCAATATAGAATTGGCCATCGCTTATCTTTTGTTCGGCAACGATGATGCCCGGCTGGCTCTCCAGTCGCGACACATAAGCCTGCCAGTGCTCTGCCTCGCGTGCTTCGGGGCTTACGTCGCGGACCCTCGAGATATCGAATACCGGGCCACCTGCCGAAAGCTGTCGGGCGGCGGCGCGCGCCCGATCTATCCAAGTGTCGGGAGCCTCACCCTCGGCAACGATGCGCCCCTCGACGATGGCAAGCCGAACTGACTCCGGCGGCGCCAGCGATGCCGTCAGCCGCTTCAACACGAACTCCGGTTCAAGGCTCTGATAGAATTGCCACTGCGAATGGACCCTGCCGGGATCGACCTGCGTTCCCGACAGCAGGACTTGCGGGTCGACGGCAAGCGGGTCTCGCAGGCCGGCAATATAGAATTGGCCATCGCGTATCTTTTGTTCGGCAACGATGATGCCCGGCTGGCTCTCCAATCGCGACACATAAGCCTGCCAGCGCTGCCCGGATTGCCATGAAAGAAAGAACCAACCGCCTGCCAGAACCAACAGCAGCAGGCCCAGGCCCAGCACCAGCCACGGAAATCCCTGGTTTGATTCCTCCTGCTTCAGCTCGACGCAGGCCTGCAACTGCGCCTCTATGCCGGCCAACTGCGACCCGTCGCCGTCAAACTCCCTTAAAGCCTGCGAGTAGTCCTCATGGACACGGAGCAACACGTCGCGAACTATGTCATGCAATCCTTCTGGGGGGTTTCCTCGGATTACCGAAACCAGGGTCGCGAACGGTCCTACTTCCGACCAGAGACGAAGGTCGCCAAAACGAATAGTGTCCAGGCCGCTCTGCTCCTTCTCGTTGAATGAGTCCTTCACAAAGTCTTGGATTGCACTCAGCATAGAAGATATCAGTTGAGGATCTTCGCTCGTCGCATTGTCGGCTGCTACATGCGCTATCAAGAGCCCAGAAGTTCGGTTAATAAGAAAGACATGTTCAACATGATAGAGAAGAGAGTGCTTCAACACAACTTCCGAAAAGCTGGCTCCGGTTCTCCAAGACTCAAGCCTCCATTTTAGCCCATGCCAGGTAAATATATGTCTTAAGGTTTCATTGAGTGACTGAAACGTCTGGTCGATCTTTTCCCCGATTGACTTCCGAATTGCTGGAAGAAACACAGGGTATAATATATCCGTCAGCGTGCGCGGGCTCTTCTGGATCGACCGTTGCACAGCCCTTTCGACAGCCGGCGCAAGCGCCTCACCGAGTTGCGCATGAGGCGCTCGTGCGGCCGCACTGGGAAGCACGTCGCCCACTGCTGCGGCAAGCTGCTCCGGTTCGTCGAGCAGGTGCGTAACACGTGAAAGCTCTGAAATTTCGCGGCTGACCAGCAACTGGCGCAGCGTTTCCATGCGAGGATCGGCGGATGGAACTCCGTCGAGACGCACACGGTAGTCCGGATCAACGTTCCGGGCAATTTCGACCAAAAGACGGGCCAGAGCCTCGCGATCAATCTCTGTATCGTTCGAGGCTGTTCTTTGCGGAAGGCTGATTGGGTCGACGGTCGACGTCAAATCCGATCAACTCACTTTCCAGCTACGGTCCGAGTTGTTCTTGCTGCCGACGGGATCCTGATTCAGACATTTTGCAACCTCGACAAACAGGCCGGCCAAAAGATTTCGGTCGGTCTTGACGTTACCGAGATCGGAAAACATTTTCTCCATCAGCATCTGAATGCCTTCATTCTTCTGCTTGATTTCCTCACGCAGCAAATGATCGTTTCGGTTTATCCGGTCGGCAATTTCGCGCTCAAGCTCGTTCACTTGATCAGACAATGCACGCACCTGCTTTTCAAGTGCTTGATTTTGTTCGCGAAGATTCCGGTCAATCTCCTTGTCGGCGTCGGCTCGCGCGTCTTTTTCGTTCCGCAATTGCGCCGCAAGAGAGTCGATCTGCTTTTTCGCATTTGACTCGTACATTTCAAGATTGCGCTTGGCCTCGGATTCGACATCCTTGAAGCGCTGCAAGACCCGTTCTTCAAGCTTGGAAAAGCGGCGGTCATAGTCCTGCATCTGGTTGCCGAACAGCAGATCACGAATCTTGTCGACACCTACAGCATCGCCGGGGGTCCCACTCTCGCGAGCCTGGCCCGCCAGGAAGGCGAGCCCGTTACCGTCTGCACTACTTGTCAGATTTCCGTCCGCTTTATTTGCCGGAGAAGCGGTACTCGAAGATTCCTTGGCCATCCCTATACCCTTCATTTAAACAGCTACCAGCGTGCTAATTTAGCAACTAGTAAAGATGCCAGCAAAATACCCGGCTCGCAAGCCGGAATCTTTTCCACCTAAGCCGGTTCACGCGTAAATTTGACATGCTGCTCAAGCGCGACAATCTGCCAGCGAACAGGCCCTTTTGCGGAATCTTGTGCGCAAATTGGCGGCCGTTGTGGAGCACTGCGGCATCGAGATCGAGTGCCTTGGACCCATCATCAGCAACTGCGGCGCTCGACCTTCGGCTGCGGTTCCGATTAATTCGATCAGGATCAGCTTTCCCTCGCGTCTTCGCTCGCGACCATCTTTTTGTTGCCGGGCGGCGCAGCACTAAGGCTTGGGCATGAGTGCTTGCCATTCAAGCCTGTCTTCAGGTCTTTTTTGCTACCCTAATTGGCCCCGATCTTGACAGGGCGGTGCTGCCATCCGATGCCGGTATCGGGTTTCGACATTCGCCACTCTTGCAGAAGAAAACGAAAGCTCAATGATCCAGAATAATGCTGCCGCAAGGGTGTGGTACCGATGTTCAGTGTCGAGCAAAACATCGGCGCAATGCATGCCGGCATTCGCCGGCAGACCTGCCGGATATTGGGTACAATCATGGTCGGACGTTGGGCTCGAATGGATCGGCATCGATCGTGCCGGCCTGCGCCGACAAAGATCAACGCAGCTTGTTCTACCGTTACGAACCGGGCGCGGGTGAGACAACGTGGCGTATAATCCGTTGGTCTCGATCGTAGTTCCTGCGCACAACGCGGAGGTAACGCTGACGCGGGCACTCGATTGCCTTCTCGACCAGGAAACCGCGGATTGGGAGGTGATCATCGTCGACGACGCCTCCACGGACCGTACCCCCGCGATCATCGCCGCTTATGTGGAACAAGATGCCCGATTTCGGACCTTGAGTTCTTGCGCGAAAAGCCCCGCCGGCGCACGCAACAACGGGATTTCGGCGGCGCGCGGCCACTGGCTGATGTTCCTGGATGCCGACGACTGGGTGGATGCCAGCTTCCTTACGAAAATGCTGGCCGCACTAGAAACCGCTTCCGATGCAGTGGCCGCTTATTGCGGTTCGCGGCGCGTCATGCCCGATGGTGTGCTCACCCCGGCGAGCATCGCGCCCGAGGTCGCAAGCCAGCCCTTCGAAACGTTCGCCCGCCGATGTGCCATCGCCACTCACGCGCTGCTGATCGATCGCGCGACAGTTGTGGAGTTGGGCGGTTTTGACGTGTCTCTTTCCACCTGCGAGGGTTGGGATCTGTGGCAGCGCGTCGCGCGTCTGGGCAAAAATTGGGTGATGGTCGACGAGCCGCTCGCCTTCTATCGAACCAGCCCCAACGCGCTCACCCGCAATTCGAGGCAGACGCTGGCAGACGCGGAAATCATTATCGCCCGCGGCTTTGCCACCGACCCCAGGGTCAAGCACCCTGCGCCGGCGCATGCCAATGGGACGATCTCGGTGGGCGGCCGCACCGCTTCCGAAGCACTGGCGTGGTTCGCCCTGTGGAACGCTGCGTCGGATTGCGGCAGCGGCGGCGGCTCGATTAAGCCGCAATCCCTGCGCGCGCTCCCGGCAGGGCGTAAGTGGGCGCGCGAGATCGCCAAGGTGACCTTCGACGGCCTGATGGTAGGAAGCCTATCGGTGCCAGCCCATATGGCTGCCCGCTGGGACATGTTCGGCGGCGCCATCACCGAGTTGATCATCGAACTCGGCAAGGTCTGGGGCGACCCGGTTGCGGGTCGTCGCCTCCAGTATCATCTCGAGCAAATGCTGCTCGATGCCGACGATCTTGCCGCTCCTCGCAGGCTGGCGCGCACCTTCGGAATTCGCGTCGACGCTCGAAATCCAACCTCGACCGAGCTTCCGGAAGGAATCGATCAAATCTATGCCTACCTGATGATGGATGGGCAGATCGGGGCTATCGTACAGTTCGGCGTACTCGGGAAAGTGACAGGGCGCCATTGGATTGAACTGATCCTGAATTTCCTACCACAAAAGGACGACGGTGCCGACACATCAAGCACGCTGGCAGCCGATGCACTGTCGACCACAGCGGAACGCCGGCCTGATCCGGACAGCCACTTCGGCAAACTCGCGCAATTGATCTCGGAAGCGCGGGAACTGGTTCGGTCAAGCGCCGAAGCAACGCAGCCGCATCCGGCGCCGCGCCGTGCACCGGCCTCGAGTGGCCACAATAAGGATCGTACGTCGTTCTGGAACCAATATTTCGCGACAGAGGATCCCTGGAACTACAGCTCGCCATACGAACAGGAAAAATATGACCGGCAGCTCGAAATTCTGCCGGCAGGTCCCATCGGACGGGCGCTTGAGCTGGCCTGCGCGGAAGGCCATTTCACGCGCCAACTGGCGCCCCGAGTGGGACAGTTGACCGCGACCGACATTTCCGCCGTAGCCATCGAGCGGGCACGCGCGCGCTGCTCGGACCACCCGAATGTCGAGTTCGGCGTACTGGATTTTTTTGCGGACACGCTGCCCAGTGAGATGGATCTGATCGTCTGTTCGGAAGTTCTCTACTACCTGGATGATATCGCCGTGTTGCGGCGCATCGCCAAAAACTTCGTCGAGGCACTGGCGCCCGGCGGGAGTTTTATCAACGCACACGCATTCGTGCTACGCGACAATATTGAAATGACGGGCTTCGACTGGAACACATTCGGTGCCCAAACGATCTCGAAAACCCTGTCAGAGACCGAAGGCATCGTCCTTGCGCAATCGATCCAGACCGAACTCTATCGCATAGATCGCTTCCGCCGCCTGTCGCCGGACCACATGGCGACGGAGCCGGTGATTGATCATGTGCCGGTCCGCGCACCCATCGGTATCGGGGTCGCGCGTAATATCGTCTGGGGCGGGGCGCGGGTCTTGCGCCGCGACGTCGTTCGTAGCGAGCGGCGGCAACGGATCCCTGTTCTCATGTATCACAGCGTCGCCGATGAAGGTCCGGCCGCGCTCGCCCGTTTCCGGCTCACGCCCGCTGCATTCGCAAGCCAGATGGCATGGTTGCGCGCAAATGGCTTTCACGCGCTCATGTCCGAGCAACTGGAGTGGTTCATCGCCAACCATGAGCCTTTCGCCGGCCGCCCGGTGCTCATCACCTTCGATGACGGCTTCCAGAACTTTGCCGACCATGCCTGGCCGATCTTGCGTGCGCACGACCTGACCGCGGAAGTGTTCCTAGTGACGGACCTGGTGGGGGAAAGTGCAAAATGGGACGCCGTCAGCGGTCCGCCGACACGGCTTATGGATGCGGGAACGGTGCGACGTCTCGCCGCCGAAGGTGCGTTCTTCGGAAGCCATCTGGCGACGCATCGCGCCATCGATGGTCTGTCGAGCTCTGAATTGGCCGCCGAGCTCCTGCGCTCTCGTATGTTCGTCGAACGGTGGACCGGCCGGCCAACCAGGGCCTTCGCGGCACCCTTCTCTGTCACCGACCGACGGCTCGGCAGGCTCGCCAAGGAGTGCGGCTATCGGATCGGCTTCGGCGGCAGACACGGACCGGCGGACCTTAATAGCGACGCCATCGACCTTCCGCGCATCGAGATCCGCGGGGATCGCTCGCTTGATGACTTTGTTGCCACCGTCGAGGCCGTGCTCGGTTGAACGGTAACCTTTGTCAGTGACATGTTTCTGCTCAGATCCGAAAGATGATCGGTGATGCTGTGATGGCAGCATTCTCGCGGCCACCGGATGCGATTTTCGGCCGCCCTTCACATCTGTGAAGAAATCGGTCGCTTCAATGGCGACAATGTCAGGCCGGGTATTATCACGAAATGGACGGGTCAACTTGTACGTTGCCAAAGTAAGCGCCAGGCCGGCAGCGATAAACATCGCAATCAGCAAGAGTACGCCGGCAGATCCCTTGCTGGACATATCCTCCATCGTCTCTGCCCGAACGCGCGCGAACTGATCTGGCAGCAGGGGCAAAGTTCGCACGATTCTTCCGATATGATGCCTGATCATATCGAGCGTCGAGGATGCCATCGTATTCATTTGGCCTGGTGCGGCCGCGGCGCCGGACGACGCGTCTGCCGGAGAGCTCCTACCTCGGCAGGCGCTCTCGTTGACCCGGCGTCCTGAATTTCGCTGTTCGGCCATCCAGGCCCTCACTGAGGCATCGTTGAGCAGTTAGAATAGATGTCTGGCCTTTCAGGCGGGACTATAGCGCGTCGATCAGGATGAGACGCGAGCGACAATCAGCATGATAACTTCGTCTCGACCGCGACATAGGAATCTCATCCAGATTGTCGCTCGCGTCTCATCCTGATCGACGCTGAATCTCACCTTGATTGCCGCTACGCACGGGACGGTCGCCGGCGCCTGCGCTGGACCAGCCAATAAGAGGGCGATCCCAAAGATAAGCGGCCCGGCAACAAGGACGCCGCCATGGTTCGGAGAGGTTGTGCCGGGCGCGCCAGGTTCCTGGTTCCCAATCGGCGAGTGATGAGACCGATCATGCTGTTAGCCTTCCGGTCAAATCGGCAAGCAACAACATCTATGCCCGCCATTGCTCCCACGTTGAAGAAGGGGATGTTGTGGCGCAAGACGCCATCGTTCAAGCTAGACCATTGCGTAGGTGTGGTCGCGCAAATCAGTCATGTGATCCGCAATTCAAAGACGCTGGGTATCACCGGGCTTCTGATAGAGCAGAACGCGTATGCCGCGTTGCGCATCGGCGACCGAGGCTATGGGATGGAAATCTGGAAAGCTTTCCCAGGCTATACACATCGGGGCTGCCAAAAGCATCACCGTGGGCCTCTATCCCCGCACAACGCGATAGACAGGCCCGTCGCCCTCTATAACCTCGAAGAGGCGCATCAAAAGTGACAATGCCTAGCCCGGCAAGGCTCACTCACGCCTGGCGCGGAATAGAGCGCTTGCGAGATGCAAATCTCGCCCGGCTTCCGCCAGTGACTGCAGGCGTGCGGCGATATTGAGTGTGCCGGCAATCAATGGGCCGCAGTGGGCCCGCATCAAGCGATCATACTCCCTTTAGTAAAGCCCCAGCGTCTCAAGATCGGCACTGTAGCTTTGAGCTTTATTGAACTGCAGGACGAAACAGGAGATGCAATTGTCGATGGCGTCGCGGCGTGATGGAGCGCTGCCGCTCCCTCCGGCCCATGGCCCGGGTCTTGAAGCTCCGTCAGGATTGCCCCGAGTTCTGGCGGCTCTTCAGCGAATTGCGCGTGCGTACAAGCGCATTGTGGGCAGCAGGTACCGCGATGCGCCGTTCTATTGCCTCTTTCAGATGAACCGCGGCTTCCTCCCTACGGCCGAGGCTTGCGAGCGCGCGGGGCAACCCCAACCAGGCTACGGGGATGATTTCGGTCGATCCTGAGCGCCTTCTCAAAGAACGGCAGCGCCATCTCCCCCTTGTCAAAAGCATTGTAGGCATCGCCCAAGGCGCAAAGCGCCCCCACCAGATCCGGCTTCAAGTCAAGGGCGTACTGAAGTGCTTGATCGCCGGCTAAATTCGCTGACCTTCAAATAGGTCTCGCCGAGGCTAAGATGGTAGTAAGGATTCTGCGGATCCTCTGCCACCGCCCGAGCGAAATACCGCAGTGACTTTTCGTCATCGAAATCGAGCCCGAGCGTTCCCAGGATATACAGGGCCAGCGGATGGTTGGGCGTGCGAGCCAAGACCCTGTGGCACAGTTCCTCAGCCTCGGATAGACGTTCGGCCTGCTGCCACTTGATCGCCTGCCGTAAAAGCAAGTCGTCGGCGTGGCTGCAGTGGGACTGCGCTTTGGATGACGCAGCCTTCGGTGATGCCGACTTCGGCGAGGGTGGGGTCCTGAGGTGCTTTGCCCATGCGGGCGGCAATCGGTTGCTCATCCTGTTTGGCTAGCAAAAGGGGCTTGGAGAATCCAGCCTCAATAGCCGTTTTGCGCAGAGCGCTGGCGTCGCCCCACGACTTGCCCATTCTTCCGGATCGACCCCCTTATCGGATTTCCGTTCCGCGCTATGCGGTAGTAATCTAGCCCCCTGCGCACTGCCAAGACGATACGGTGATCACAAGTTTTGGCGCGTCACAATCCGACGATCAGCATGCTGGAGTCATGCGTTCGACCGGCAATCTTCTTGGATCACCCAACGGTCGTATCCTTCGGTTGCGCGATGATCCAGAGACGTTGGGACAAGGTTTTCCCGGGTCGTATCTCGAAAATCGCTGCGAGACGCTGATCGAAAATCAGGAGGAGCAGTCACGCCGGCTCATAGATTATCTCGGATTGCCGTGGGACGATGCCTGCGCTTTTTTGACAGGGGCGGCTCCGAAAAATACCTACAGCAATTGGCAGGTCCGGCAGCCGATCTATACGTCGTCCGTCAAGCGTTGGAAGAATTACGAGAGCGAGATTCAGCCGTTGATCGAAGCCTTGGGCGATCTTGCTGAGGTTTAACCGGTGGTGCCTGATGCTGGCGCGCAGCTTAGGTTGCACCCAATCCGGCCGGCATACCCTTTCCGCACTAGATCAGTCTAATAGGTCTCAGGCTTAAAGCCGCGTTCCTTCACCTGTCCCGCGGGCTATCCCGGCCACAGAGTCTCCGCCGTTTTCGCGCGTCGGTTGCCAAGCAGTTTTGGCTTCCTTCTTTCCTTTCGCTGCGAGGATTGTTCTTCCACGGCTGCAAGCGTGGCAGCAGAGCAGGCGGGCGTCCATGCCATCGGCTGTCCGAAGTTCCATACAGACAACATGAAAAACCCGGCGGTTGCCCGCCGGGTTTTCGATTTCAATCAGGCAGCGCCTTTTAGAACGAGCGCTGGAAGCGAAGCATGCCGCCGATTGCGTCGTCATCGCCAGCAGAAATACCGGTCCAGTTCGACACGGAGTCATCGCCGAGATGCGAGTAGTCGACTTCGGCCGTGACCGTGAAGCCGGGAACAATGTCATAGGCAACGTTCGCGGCGATGCCGATGTTCTTGCCTTCGTCATACGACGCCTGGAGGTTGAACGAGGTCTTTTCGTTGAACTTGTAGGTACCGCCGCCCCAGACTGCCCAATTGCCGCTCCACGGTTTGTAGAAGCCGCGACCGCCAGCCGGGAACGCCCAGGTGCCGTCGGTTAGGTTGTCGTCGGAGCCGTAGCCGCCCATAACGAACAGCGACAGAGCGTCGTTGACGTTGGCGTCCAAACGGACTTTGCCGGAGACTTCTTCATAGTTGCTGTCGTAAGCGATGACGCCAGTAACCGCGCCCCAGCCCTGCGTCCACTTCACGCCACCGACGACATGCGGAACATAGCTGTCGATCGTATCGAAGCCGGAGCCTTCTTCGAGCGAAACCACGGCCGAGAAGCCATTGCCAGCGTCGAAGTAGTACTGCACGACGTTGGTGTCGAAACCGCCATAGGGAACCAGCGTATCCTGGATGACGTTGCCGGCGTAGCCGATGAACGTATCGAAGGCCGATTCGTCCTTACCGACGCGGAGACCACCGAGCTGGATCCAGGCGAAGTTCAGCGAGACGGTGCCGTTGTCCGCAGGATTGAGCGAGTTAGTGAGCGGGCCGGCTCCATCCGGATCGAAGCCCGCATCACGGTTGTTATTCTGGAAGTTGAAGCGGGTCTCGGTATAGGTCTTCAACGTGCCGAGTTCGGTTTCCTGACCGGTCCAGGTTCTCAGCGTGAAACGGGCATGCTTGAAGAAGGTGTCGTTGCTGCTGCCGTCCTCGTGATCGGCGCTTGTCGCACCGTCGAACGAACCCACGTCGCCGACGCCGATGTCGTAGCGGATGTAGCCGCCGATGCGCAGGCAGGTCTCGGTGCCGGGGATGTAGAAGTAGCCAGCGCCGTAGACGTCGCAAATCTTGACGTATTCAGCGGGTTCCGGCTCGGCGACGACGACGGCGTCGGCGGCGCGCGCACCGGAAACTGCGATCAGGGCCGCAGCGGAGCCGAGGAGAAGGCTCTTAATGTTCATTTTCTGACCTCCAGTCAAAAGTTAAAAAACGGGTCTGGGTATTCTTTGCTGAAGGACAGCGTTCCCTGCCCCATCCCCACTACCGAAAAAGATGCGCACCGCGCCGCTCCTTCGAATTCGACATTACCCATGAGCCGGCGGCGTTCAATCACCATCGTGCCGGCGAAGGGACAGTTCGGCCGCTATCCCCGACCTGTGTTGCAGAAACGTCACGATTTGGCCTCACTTGGAAAGCTCTCGTTAACCATTGGGCCCGCCGCGACCGCCTGTCTCGGCCGAATCCGGCGATCGGTCGACGGAATCACGGCGCGCTCACCCTTCTCCCTATAATGACACGGCCTTGTTGATTGTGCCGGCGCTTTTCTTTATCCAGCAGCGCAACCTAGAGGCGGCCGAGTGTCCGAAGGCGCTGCCCTGCTAGGGGAGGCTCAATCCTCTGGTGGGTCCTAAACTCCCGACCACTGTTCCGCGAGGCGTACAATATGGGAGATCTCCAGAGCTTTCACGAGCTCCGCCGCCAGAAGCAGCGGGCGGGACGGATTCGTTTTCTCGAGAGGGATGAAGAGGCGCGGCTTTTCGCCGCCATCAACAGCCGCAGCGAGGACGCTTACAGGCTTTCCGTCTTCCTCGTCGATAGCGGCTGCCGTCTCGGCGAAGCGCTCGGGCTGACCTGGAACGACATCAAGGAACATCGCGTCAGTTTCCAGACCATCATATCCGGCCGCAGCCGCACAATCCCGATGACCGAGCGGGTCAAGGAGGTGATCAGGCTGCCTCCGGACGGACGCCGTCGGCCGAAAGGCCCGTTCACCAAATTGAGCCAGGCACAGTTCGCTGCCATCTGGAACGAGGCGAAAGCCGAGGTCGGACTTGGCGCCGACCACCAGGTCGTACCGCACATCCTGCGTCACACCTGTGCTGCGCGCCTCGTACAAGGCGGCATCGACATCAGGCGTGTGCAGATGTGGCTGGGTCATCAGACGCTCTCTATGACGATGCGCTATGCGCATCTGTCCGTTAACAATCTCGATGGCTGTGTCACCGTGCTCGAAGGGCTGCCACCGGCAGCGCAGGAGATCAAGAACGAAACCGGGTCATGACGAAGGTCTCGTCAGGGTCGCGCGCAAAGCGCCAGCGGCGTGCTCGAACAGTCAAAACAATGTAGGCCAAGCAATACTTAAAGCAACGTCAACACCCAGATCATCTCCACTGGACGCAACGGTGCCATTTGTGCATTGTGTTTGCCTTGTATGACCTCCGGAACGCACTGATGTCCAATGTCTCCTCGGTTAAACGGGGGTCACGCGACCTTGAGTACCATTTGAAGAGGTAATCTGCATGACCACCAGGCGGCGGTTCTCACGAGGCGGAAACATCGTTAAGCAGGCCAGCCGACCGAGACTCGAAAATGCCGTGGCTGCCGCCGTGTCGAAAATTCTTCTTGAGCACGATCCGACAATCCGCCAGCCGGCCCTTAGAATTGCCGCGAAGTTGGCAGGGTATATAGCTTCATCAATCACTGTTCAAACTCAGGCTGTTCAGCGAGCCCTTCCAACTATCGAGGATGATGTTGAGAACCTGGCTCAGATATTTATCGGCCATATAGTGTCAGAGGCACAAGGCCGATTTGATCCACGACTGCAGCGTTTCAAAGCGGTACCACCACTGGCGGTCCCACAAGCGCCTCTCGGTGCGGCGAGTGATTGGGCGGGGCCGGTAGCTGGGCCAACAGTGATAGAAAGGCATTTTGGGATACCGAGGTCGACGCTCTTTCGGTGGCAGAAACGCGATGAAGTGATCGCACTTAGAACCGGAAGCAGCAGGTTTGTGTTCCCATTGAAACAGTTTGTCGATGCTCGCCCTGCAGATGGAATAGCCGAATTGATCGCGATGTTTGGCGATCATCGGCTTGCCTGGAAATGGTTGATGACGCCGACGGACAAGCTTGGCGGGAACTCGCCGATAGATACTCTGCTAACTGGTACGCTCGCGGATGTTGTTGCTGCCGCGCGTCTGGCCCTGGAGCATGCTCCTGATGTTTAGCCTCGCATTTGGTGGCGGTCGTTCAGTTGAGAACCTTGCACAACGCGACATGATCCCGAGCGGGTGGTCGCGGCCCGTCGTCTCACTGACTGCCCACCGCAGCGGACACGGCGGCTGTGCCTCTGGGACCTTCCACGTGCCGTCCAGAAACCACCGCAGCTATAGAGCCACCCATATAATTCGCCAGCCAATTCTCGACAGGGGCAGCCCTTGCAGTCGCGTCCTCCTCCTGACGAACACCTTGGTACGATCAAGCCATCGGTGCCGCGCCGTGCCGCTCGCGCGCGGTCTTGCGGATGATTTCCGCAATTTCCGGGCTGCTGCTGCATAGCATCTGGAAATCCGCCACGTGCAGCGACAGGAGTGAGACGGCCGTGGCGGCGCTGACGGTCGCCGTACGCCGTTCGCCGGTCATCAGCGCCAGCTCGCCGAAGAAGGCGCCAGGGCCAAGCTCCACCGGGTTCGCCATCACGACGCTCACCCGCCCCTCCACAACAAAGAACATCCGATCCCCGGTCTCGCCCCTGCGGCAGATCACGGCGCCGGCCGGCAAACTACGAGGCTTTAACGCACGAACGATCTCGACCAGCGCTGCCGGGCCGAGTTTCTGAAATAACGGCACGGCGGCGACCAATTGCCAATTGCGGAGGAAGTCCTCGCGGCGGATTTCTTGATAGAAGCCGGAGGCAAGAATGCCGGCCCAGAGCGCGAAGACGCCGATGCCACACATCATGACCGCCCCAGCAAGGACGCGGCCGGCGAAACTTTGCGGAATGGCGTCGCCATAACCGGTGGTGGACAGCGTGGCCACTGCCCACCACATTGCCTGAGGGATGCTGCCGAACTTTTCAGGTTGGACGTCGCGCTCAATGACATAGGCCACGAGCGCGACACCGAACAGAACGACGCCGAAGAGCGTGGTGACGCCGATCAGGTTGCGCGCTTCGTTAGACAGCACCCTGCCCAGTACCGGGAAGAAAGTCGAGTCGCGTAGCGGTTTGAGCAGCCAGACTGCACAGTAGAGGCTCCGGTCGGGCGTGCCTTCGAGCAGAAATGCAGCGAATGGAACCAAAACCGCGATCATATCAATGGCGATTGCCGGCGTTCTATCCCGAAGGTCTCCCGCCCAGCGCTTGAGCAGCGTCTCGGCCATCTGCAGGAAATAAGCGCCCCAAACGACCGCCAGCACGGCAGCCAGAGCCAGCCTGCTTCGTCCCGATATGCCCGGCATGGTGAGCGCAGCCACCGCCAGCAGCCCAGGCGCAGCCAGCACCGCGTTTAGCGGAGCGTAAATTCTCAAGAAAGGCAGTACCGACATTCTATGCCCATGAGCGGATGCTATTCCTCCAGAATAGGATGCCTTCCAGGCAAGCGCAAAGGTGCATACTTTCACTGGGATGTTCGCCACAAAGTGAAACTCAGATCTAGGGGAACGTTAACCGGCTACAATCGAGAATACCCATCCTGGCATTTGCAATAGGTTTCAATCGTTTCAGGGAGTCGACGAGTTCAAGGCCGCAGAGATTCCCGGCTCGAAGAGTGCCGGCATGTCGGCGGCAACCATGAGGTTGCCGGCAGCGACATCCGAGAAGAATGGCACCAATCCGCCCCGTGTCACGACCGCGCCCCCCCGCGCAATACGTGTGCGGCACGCACACGGCAGGAAGATCGAGCTGCCCGGCACGCCGCAGGTTATTGTGCCGTCGAGCCAAGACTCACGATGGCCTTCCACCATTGCAGGCCCATCGCGGTCATTCTGATTAACGTGGACGGGGCCATCGGCTGCTTGCACGCGTCAACATTCCCAGCAGCCGGCGGTATTGGGCTTTGTGAGGGTGATCAGGCTTCTGGGCCCCGTCCAAGAGACTCTCGTCTAAGGGCGCCAGGTCCATGGACGGTCCGGCTTGGCGTAAGGTCTTGCAGAGCCAAGAAGAGTAGGGAGGGGCTCCGGCGAGAGGCCGCCTGCGCCAATCACTCGAGAGGCGCTGTTCGTGCGCGACGGGAACGGCATGGTTCCGAAGCTGCGTGCGCTTAAGTTGCAGGCGCCGGTGAGTCACCGATGACGCACTCGAGGAGGCGAGGTCTTGCGGCTTCGATCCCCCCCGCTCTGAACCGACTTGACGCATCCAAAGCGATACGATCCATGAGATCCGACTTTCTTGCGGTCGTTTCCGCTCAATCCAGAATGAGGCGGTCTACCTTGACTTTGCGGTCCAATGACTGAGTACCCGCGCCTTAAATACAGCATGCAAGCCGTTCGCAAGGCAGGCGACCGGCTGGCAGAACCTATGCAGTTCGGACAAGACACTACTGCCGGCCAGTACCTGGACACGCTACGAATCTTCTCAATCGCGAATAGCTGGCGCGACTCGCACTTTCTGCCGATGCGGAGCGTTCGGTTCTCTGTCGGTCACCACATGAAAGCCCTGCGATTGAAGGGCGACATGGCATCGCGTCCGAAACGTATGGCGTCCATTTGTCGGAAGCTTCGAGAGTCCACCACCAATTTGGACACCATGAACGACGTCGGCGGCTGCCGAGCGATCATGCCCGACATCAAAAGTGTTCGCTTGCTTCTCGCATCGATGCGAGAAAAGTTCCCCCATGAGATCCGCTCTCGGGAATTCAACTATATCGATGAGCCGAAGCCGGACGGCTATCGAAGTCACCATATTGTTCTGCAGTACCGACCCAGAACTGCCGAGACTGAGGCGTTCCAGGGACGACGCATCGAATTGCAAGTTCGGACCACACTTCAGCACTCATGTGCAACTGCAGTTGAGGCCGTCGGGCTATTCCGGCGCCAGGATTTAAAGCACGGAAACGGGGAGCAGGATTGGCTACGCCTTTTCCACCTCATGTCGGCGGAATTCGCACAGGTTGAGCAGTGTCCCATTCCTGTCGGTGTTCCGGATCACGATGACCGAGTGCGGGAATTGCGAGATATCAACAGGCGTATAGGTGCGACAACTATGCTGGAGTACATCGCGAATATTTGCAGCCGCTCAGGAAGCATCGTACAATCGATAGGAACTGCTCGACACCATTTAATACAATATAGTGTGGATCGCAACGTTACCATCGAATCGTTTAGAACTATTATGCTGGGCGCGCTTAAGTTAAAGGATCTTGAGGTGAAAATCGCGCTGAGGGGACTTGATTGGACGGCTGTCTTGGTCGAAGTGGACAAGGTTGAAAAGCTTGTTGAAGTATACCCTAATTACTTCGGGGGCGTTTCATTGTTCGCCCGCAGTCTTAAGTCCATCTGCTCGGGGAAGGCGGCTCTCGAATAGGAGCATCCCGCACCGGATGGTAGATCCGAAGCCGTACAAAACGCCCAATTACGGTTGGCTAAGCGTCGATAGGCACGACGACGAGATGCACGCCGCCGCCGGCGAAGGCCGGCTCGTTGGGGATGATCTCAGGTTGAGCCTGACCAAGCGCTATCAGCCGAGCTGCAACGTCGATTTTCGGAACCGAGCGAGCCATCTCCACAATCGCGCTGCGATGCGCCCTCGCCCGTGCTGCGGTGCTTGGGCGCCCCGATGATCAAGCGGATGAAGTGCAACATTGGGGGTCGCGATCCCGAGCCTGTTGCCCTTCATGTCCAGCAACAAGCAGCTCGGCCGGCGCATGATAGACCGGCTCGGAGACTGTTGTATTATCGTTCGCCCCAACAAATACTGAAGAGATTCGTTTGTACACCCGTACAACCAAAGTCATCTTACTGGTTACGCGAGGAACTTCCATGCACCTGTCGCGTTTCACGGCAAGTTCTGCCATTAACCTGAGTAACCCTGTGCCGTTACCAATAGTGGGTCGGAAGTGCTGGAATGCTGAGTCGGGCGTTACCGGCCGACGTAGATACGCAAACGCCGTTTGGTTGAGGGATGGGGGGAACATGACGGACAACTCGCAAACGCGGTTCGAGCAAGGCACCCTGCCATGCGAAGCAGGAATGGACTGCTCCTAGAAACGCCAGCAGAAGGGAAGTCAGCCGCAAAGGCAGTCGTGACCCTCTGCCTTCGGAGGACATCGGCCAGCCTCTTCCTCAAAATGGAATTTCGACTATTTAAGCCGCATTCCGCCGATAGCAAAAGAACGCCTGGTCGATAGTGGGTGTTGCGATGTAGCGGTCTACCGACTCGAACCCCCATAAATGCTTGGATCAAGGTTGCACCACAGCGGATCCAAAACACCCCGACCTCCTCGAGAAGGGCCCGCATCTCGACGGGAGCCGCAAGACAGAAAGTTCGAAAAGCTTCTAGGAAAATCAAGCAGACTGAACGGCGCTGCGGACAATGAGGTTTACGAATACACCGGCGAACATTCGCATTGGGGCGGTCAATATCGTCGGCAGAAGAGCGTCCGAAAGGGCTACCGGCGGCTCCCTCGTAGGAACGAAAAAAGAAGAGAAGCAGAACTTTCTTGTGCGTTTTTTGCACACAATGTTCCGTAACCTGATTATAGTCAGGTATGCAAGACGCCAATGTCATCCTCGACCAGATGTAGGTTGACGCTGCTCAGCTCCGAGGTCGCGCGTGCGCCCTGGTCCTTGAGCAAATGCGCGAGCTGAGCGACGATGCAGTCGCGGCGTCTCACGACGTCCAGCTGTTCGCGGCGATCCTCCACCTGCATAAACGCCTCGGCCGATCGCAGCAAGAGCGGCCACCGCACGCGCTCGGGGTAGAGGTGCCGCATGCATAACGCGCAGGCCAGGGACACTGGTCGGCGGGGTGTTAAGGGACTGCAGACCAGCAGGCGTGCGATGGCAACCGAACAGCTTTCCAGCCAGAGGCGTCTGACCCTCTCGCTAGGCCGTAAGCAACTTTGTTTGGCAGATAAGGGGCTTGAAGCGGACTGACAGCTCTTCTAAGCGCGCATTTTCACAAGCGGACTTTCTTTTGGAATCGCTTTGACATGCGCAATCCCGGCCATCAGGCCGGGAACAGGAACGCCGAAGCGGGATCGAAAAAGATGCGCTGACCTGATGTGGCGGTGCCATCGCCCACCTCTGCGTCAGAGGTTGGCCTGACGTCGATCTCATCTCCGCCGGCCGTGCGTGCCACGACCCGCCGTCGGTCGCCGAAGAAGGCGGTATCGACGATCTCGACGGCGAGTGCCACGCTTGTCGGCGTAGGCGTCAAGCGGAAGGCTTCCGGGCGCACCATCAGCCGGACGTTCTGGCCTTGGCCGAACGACGTTGTCGCCTTGACGCCGGTCACGATCGAGCCGCCGGCCAGGCGGATCGTCGATGCGCCATCTGCGGTTTGCAAATGCTCAGCCGGCAGGAAATTCGAGTTGCCGATGAAGCCGGCGACGAACTCGCTCGCCGGCCGGAGGTAAAGATCCTCGCCAGTACCGATCTGTTCGATGCGGCCTTCCCTGAACAGAGCGATGCGATCCGAAAGATGCAGCGCCTCCTCCTGGTCGTGCGTGACATAGAGGATGGTGACGCCGGTCTCGCGGTGGATGCGGCGGATCTCGGCCTGGATCTCCTGGCGCAGCTTCTTGTCGAGCGCCGACAGCGGCTCGTCCATCAGCAGGATCGGCGGGTCGTAGGCGAGCGCGCGGGCAAGCGCCACGCGCTGCTGCTGGCCGCCCGACAGCGCGCCCGGATGGCGGTCGGCGAAGTTTTCGAGGCGCACCAGCGCCAGCATGTCGGCGACCTTGCGCTTGATCTCGCCATCCGGTCGGCGGCGCACGCGCAGCGGAAAGGCGACATTCTCGGCGACACTCAGATGCGGAAATAGCGTGTAGCGCTGGAAGACCATGCCGATGTTGCGCTTGTGCGACGGCACCGAAAGCAGCGACCTGTCCTCCAGGAGCACATCGCCCGAGCTCGGATCCTGGAAACCGGCGATGGCGTAGAGTGTCGTCGACTTACCGGAACCCGACGGGCCAAGGAACGTCAGGAACTCCCCCTTGGGCACATCGATGGTGACGTCGTGGACGGCGACGAAGGCGCCGAACGTCTTTCTCACCGCGCGTATGGACAGGAATGGCCGGGTCATCTTGACATTTTCCTGCGAAGGAGTGCGGTCACGATCATCAGGCACAAGGTCAGGCCGACAAGCAGGCTGGAGGCGGCGGCGATGACCGGGCTGAGGTCGGCGCGCAAGCTGCCCCAGATCTTGACCGGCAAGGTCTGCAAGGTCGGGCTTGCCATGAAGATCGCCACCACGACCTCGTCCCATGAGGCCAGGAAAGAGAAGATCGCCGCGGAGAAGATGCCGATCCTGATCGACGGCAAGGTGATCCTCAACCGTGCCTGCAGCGGGCTGGCGCCGCAGACTATGGCCGCGTCCTCGATGGATTTGTCGAAACCCTCTAGCGCCGCAGTGATCGGGATAATGGCGAAAGGCAGCGCCAGGATGGTGTGGGCGATGACGAAGCCGACCGTGGTGCCGGCAAGGCCGATGCGCAGGAAGAAGGCGTAGATGGCGATGGCGAACACGACGACTGGCAGCACCAT
This sequence comes from Mesorhizobium sp. WSM1497, assembly GCF_001672455.2. NCBI lineage: Bacteria > Pseudomonadati > Pseudomonadota > Alphaproteobacteria > Hyphomicrobiales > Phyllobacteriaceae > Mesorhizobium > Mesorhizobium sp. WSM1497. The sequence continues at coordinate 349,046 of NZ_CP021071.1, forward strand.
CGGCATCAACAGCAAGCCGCGCAGGACCTGGCGTCCGCGAAACTCACCCCTGACCAGGCTGAAGGAGGCGAACAGGCCGATGACGACGGCGAGGATGGCGGCCATGGCGGCAATCCGGACACTGGTCAGCGCGGCATCGATCCAGGTCGGATCAGCCAGCAACTGCTGGTACCATTTCAGCGTCCAGCCGGGCGGCGGGAAGGCGAGCCAGCGCGACGAGCCGAACGACAGGAGCACGATGAAGACCACCGGCAGCAACAGGAAAGCCGCCACTGCCGCCGTGAAGCCGACAAGTGCCACGCGCAGCCATCCGAGCCGGTCATAGTCGAGCAGCATGTCAGAGCCCTCCGCCGGCGCGCCTGGCGCCGACCAGGCGAAGCTGGATCGCGTAGAGCGCCATGGTGACGACAAGCAGGACGAAGGCGGCCGCACTTCCAAGCCCCCAGTTGAGCAGCGACTGCACCGTCTGGGCGATCATCTCGGCCAGCATCATGTTCGATGTGCCGCCAAGCAGGGCAGGCGTGACGAAGTAGCCAAGCGACATGACGAAGACCATCAGCCCTCCGGCGGCGATGCCGGGAAGCGACAGCGGCAAAAGGATGCGGCGGAAGGCCTCGGACGGGCTTGCGCCGCAAAGGGCGGCCGCGCGCAGCGTCATAGGGTCGATGGCGCGTAAAGTGCCGACCAGCGGCAGGATCATGAAGGGCAGCATGATGTACACCATGCCGATGGTGACCCCGGCGAGGTTGTTGATGAGCGGCAGCGGCTCATGGATGATGCCCAACCCCATCAGCGCCCTGTTGATGACGCCGGTGCGTTGCAGCAGCACCATCCACGCATAGGTGCGGGTGAGAAGGTTCGTCCACATCGACAGAATGATGATGCCGAAGACGATCGAGCCCGGGGCCGGCGGCATGATCGCCAGCATCCAGGCAACAGGGAAAGCCACCAGGATGGTGACGGCTGTGACGACCGATGCGACCAGGAAGGTGTTGAGGAACACCCGCACATAGGTGTCGCTGCCGAACAGCGCCGCGTAGTTCTGCAAGCCGGGTTCGGGATCGGTGACGCTGCGCAGCAGCAGGGCAACCACCGGCACGATGAAGAACAGGCCAACCAGAAGCAGGGCCGGCAAGGCGCTGCCGCTGCCGGCTGGCAGGCCGGCAACCGAGCTGCGTCTGAAAGAACTTCCCTGCATCGAGCGGTCCTGTCTCAAAACGGGGCGCGCAAGCTGCGCCCCGTCGGTCTGCAACGGTGTTACTTGGTCTGCCAGGCATACCAGCGCGCGGCGATCTCGTCGCGATGCTCGGCCCAGTAGTTCATGTCGAGGTTGATCTGGCCGTCGACATGGGCATCAGGCAGGGCCTTGACGGCATCGGCGGGCATCTCCGCCTTGGCCTTGGTGTTGATGGGCGCATAGCCGCTTGCCTCGGCGAATTTCGCCTGGCCGGTCGGGCTGGTGGCGGCGGCGAGGAACTTCATCGCGCTGTCCTTGTTCTTGGCGCCCTTCGGCACGACGAGCACGTCGGCGGCGGTGAGGTTCTGCTTCCAGGCGACGCCGACGTCGGTGCCATCCTGCTGGAGGGCGAAGACACGCCCGTTCCACAACTGACCGAAGGCAGCCTCGCCGGAGGCAATCAGCTGCTGTGATTCAGCGCCGCCGCCCCACCAGACGATATCGGATTTGATGGTGTCGAGTTTCTTGAAGGCACGGTCGAGATCAAGCGGATAAAGCTTGTGCGCCGGCACGCCGTCGGCCAGCAAAGCGATCTCGATGACGCCCGGCGCCGACCATTTGTAGAAGGTCCGCTTTCCGGGAAACTTCTTGGTGTCGAACATGTCGGCCCAGCCGGTCGGTTCGCCCGAGACGGCGCCCTTGTTCCAGGCGAGCACGAAGGAGTAGTAGAAGCTGCCGACGGCATGCTCATTGCTGAAACGCGGGTCAAGATCGGCCTTGGGCACGACCGCATAGTCGATCGGCTCCAGCAGCCCGTCCTTGGCGGCCTTTATGGCGAAATCCATTTCCACGTCGACGACATCCCAGGTGACATTGCCGGCGTCGACCATGGCCTTGAGCTTGCCATAGTCGGTCGGTCCGTCCTGCAGCACCTTGATGCCGGAGCTGGCTTCGAAGGGGGCTGCCCAGGATTTGGTCTGCGCTTCCTGCGTGGTGCCGCCCCAGCTGGTGAACGCCATCTCATCGGCCTTGGCGGCGGTTGCCGTGAGTAGCCCGGCCAGCAGGCCGGTCAAAATCAGTTTCATGTCATTCTCCTCTGTTGGTCTGTTCTTGTTTTTCTCAGTGCACCTGCGTCCCGCGGTTCTCAGCGCATGACGAAGGGATCGGGGATCGGCTCGTCCGAGGTGTTGATCCAGACGGATTTCGAGCGTGTGTAATCTCTGATGGTGTCGAGCCCACCCTCCCGGCCGAGCCCCGACAGGCCGTAGCCGCCGAAGGGAACGAGCGGCGATACGACGCGATAGGTGTTGACCCAGACGACTCCGGCACGGATGTCGCGCGCCATGCGGTGCGCCCTAGCGAGATTGCTGGTGAACACGCCTGAAGCGAGGCCGAAGGGCGTGTCGTTGGCGAGCGCCAGCGCCTGCGCTTCGGTGTCGAAGGCAAGCACGCTGAGCACTGGCCCGAACAGTTCCTCGCGCACGCAAGGCAGGTCGCTGGCGCCGGCATCGATGATGGTCGGCGCATAGTAGAAGCCGCTGCCGGCTGGCCTTGTGCCGCCGGTGACCAGCGTGCCGCCCCCGGCGACGCTTTCCGCGACAACTTTCTCGATCCAGTCGCGCTGACGCAGCGTGGCGAGCGGACCCATTTCGGTCGCCGGATCCTGCGGATCGCCGATGCGGATCGCCTCGGCCTTGCGCTTCAGGCGGGCGAGGAATTCATCCTTGACCGAACGCTCGACCAGCAGCCGCGAGCCGGCGACGCAGCTCTGGCCGGTCGCGGCAAAAATGCCGGCGACCACTGCATTGGCGGCGCTGTCGAGATCGGCGTCGGCAAAGACGACGACCGGGCTTTTGCCGCCGAGTTCCAGAGTGGTGTACGCAAGGTTCTCCGCCGTGTTCCTGACGATGGCGCGCGCCGTCGAGGGACCGCCGGTGAAGGCGACTCGCGAAACCAGCGGATGGCTGGTCAGGCGCCGGCCGCAATCATGGCCCAAACCGGTGAGGATGTTGACGACGCCTGGGGGAAAGCCAGCCTCATGAACCAGTTCGGCAAAAGCGAGCAGCGGCCCCGGGCCATCCTCGGAGGCCTTGAGCACGATGGTGCAGCCGGCGGCGAGCGCCGGACCGAGCTTGACGGCCGAGAGGAAGAGCTGCGAATTCCACGGAACCACCGCGGCAACGACACCGATCGGTTCGCGGCGGATGGTGACGTCGAGATCCGGCTTGTCGATCGGCACATGCGCGCCTTCGTGCTTATCGGCAAGCCCGCCATAATAGCGGTAGTAGTCGCCGACATAGGCGATCTGGGCGCGGGTCTCGCGGATGATCTTGCCTGTATCGCGGGTCTCGAGCTCGGCAAGTCGCCCAGCATTGGCGGCGACGAGGTCGCCCAGCTTGACCAGCAGCTTTCCACGCGCCGTCGCGGTCATCCTACGCCATGGGCCGGAACGCAGGGCGCGGTGCGCCGCCTCGACGGCGCGGTCGACATCGGCTTCGCTCGCCGCCGGCATCCTGGCCCAGGCCGCCCCGGTCGACGGGTCGACGCTGTCGAAAGTAGCGGACGGTTCGTCGAAGCGGCCGTCGATGAAGTTCCTGAAGGGGGCGTCGGTCATGGGCTCGCGATCAAAGGAAGGCCGGCATCACCCGGTCGATGAACAGTTGCAGCGATTTTTTCTTGTGCTCGTGCGAAAGCCCGCTGTCGATCCAGATCGAATACTGGTCGTAGCCGAGTGCCTCATAGGTCTTCAGCCGGGCGATGACCTCATCGGCCTCGCCGATCACCAGGTTCTGCCTGATCTTGTCGGGCGTGTATTGCGGCATGGCCGCGATCTCGTCCGGCGTCAGCGGCTCCAATATGCCTTGATGCACTGGTTTCTTGTTCTGGAACCAGGCGCCGAACTGGCAATAGAAAGTCGACAGGTCCTGCGTCAGGCGATCTGCGTCAGCCGCGTCGTCGGCAACGAAGGTGTGCATCAAAAGCATGATTTCCGGTCGTTCGATCTCGGGATGCGCGGCGCAGGCGGCGTTGAAGCGCTGCATCAGGCTCGTCACCTCGTCATCGCCGGAAGCCAGCGGCGTTACCTGGACCTTGCATCCGTTGGCGACGGCGAAATCGTGCGAGTTCGGGTCACGGGCCGCCACCCAGATCGGCGGGTAGGGTTTCTGCAGCGGCTTGGGCGAGGAGGTGGTGGCGGGGAATTGCCAGAACTCGCCGGAGAGTTCGAAGTCGCCGTCCCATAGGCCGCGGATCGCCGGTATGATCTCGCGCATGCGCTGGCCGGCGCCCCAGGCGTCAAGACCTGGGAAGATGCGCTGATATTCATAGCTGTAGGCGCCGCGCGCGATGCCGATGTCCAGCCGGCCACCGCTGATGACGTCAGCCATCGCCGCTTCGCCGGCAAGCTTGATCGGGTGCCAGAAGGGCGCAATCACGGTTCCGGTGCCGAGGCGGATACGGCTGGTCTTGGCGGCGAGATAGGCGATGTTGATGAAGGGATTGGGCGAGATGGTGAATTCCATGCCGTGATGCTCGCCGATCCAGGCGGTCTCGAAGCATGCCTGTTCGGCCATCAGGACCAGTTCTTCGAGCTCGGTCACAAGCTCGGAATGCGGCTTGGCCAGATCCGACCGTTCCATATGCACGAAGAGCGAGAATTTCATCCGTGGGCACCTGTATTGACGGTGGAAGCGCTGGGTCTGGCGAGCGGCCGGACCTCGCCTTCGACATCGTTGCCGACATAGACGCCGAATGCATCTACCGAGCATTCCCTGATATAGCGCGTGAGCATCGAGCGGATCGCCGGATCGGCGATCTTCAATCCTTCGATCGCGTCGATCTCGATGAGCCGAATGCCGCGATCGCTGGAAGCGGGCACGTCGAACGTGCCGCGATAGTAGACATGCGTGCGCGAAACAGGTCCGGCGTCGTCCCAGACGGCGAACAGGAAACCGAGCTGGGCCTCGATGGCCTTTGCCGCAAGCAGTCCACGCAGACTATTGCCATCGCCTGCCGAACCCAACCCTCGGCCGCGCGGCAGTTCAAAACCGTCCGTCGTTTCCACGAACAGGATCCGGCCACCATTTTCGAGGATGGCGCCGACATCGGTGCCGGGCTGGGTGGCGGCCAGCGCGTCCTGGCTGAGGCCGGGTGCAACATAGGCGCCGCGGCAATAGCCGAGCGGCTGCGCGGAATTGTGCTCGAAATCGCGGACGCGGCCGATGAGGATCGAATGATCACCGGCCTCGACCAGCCGCTCCATGTCGCAGTCAAAGGACGCGACGGAGCCGTCCAAAACGGGACTGCCGGTCCTTCCCGGCCGCCATGCTACGGCGGCGAACTTGTCGGCGGCTTTCGAGGCGAAGATGCCGGACGCTGCCTTCTGGCCCTCGTTGAGGATGTTGATGGCGAAGCTTTTCGATGTCGCGAAGACAGGATGGCCTAAGGCCTTGTGGGCGATGCAGACCAGCACCAGGGGCGGATCGAGCGACACTGAGGTGAACGAGTTGGCGGTGAAGCCGCGCGGCTCGCCTTCTGGCCCGATGGTGGTGACGATGGTGACGCCGGTGAGGAAGGATCCCAGCGCACGGCGGAACTCGCCGCTGTCGAACCCGGTATTCGCCTCAGCAGTGCCGCTTCGTTCGATCGCTTCGTCCTCCGCGAGGAAGTCAACGATATGGCGCGTGGTGAGGTCCGCCGCCGCGACCGCCATCATGTGCTTCTCGCCCGGCAGCACCGTGCAGCGGCCATGCGGCGCCAGCCGTGCCATCGCGGCCGACATTGCCGGCGAAGAGTTCCTGTCCTCGGAGCCGGTCATGAACAGGGCCGGTACGGCCAGCGTCGGCAGGCGGTCGGCATGATCGCCGTCGGCACGAGCGAACAGGCGGTAGGTGCGGGCATAGCCTTCCGGGTCGACCGCGCTCAGTGCGGATGCCGTGTTCCGCGCTGCCGCCTCCAGCTCGGTCGGCACCGGATCGCCGAACCAGCGCGCAATGGTCTGTGCCGTGCCGGCCGTATCGCTGCGCCCGTTGAGCGCCACCGCGCGCTGGCGAACGGCTTCGGCCAGTTCAGGTGGCCGCCGGAACACGGCATTCAGGGAAACGATGCGGCGGACGCGCTCCGGTGCGCGCAGGGCCAACTCCTGGGCAACGAGCGCACCCATCGAATGGCCGACGACGGACACCCGGTCGAGGCCAAGATGGTCGAGCAGGCGAATGGCCTGGTCGGCGTAGTCGGCCAGTTCCGGGTGCTGCGGCGGCAGTGGCGACTGGCCGTGGCCGAGCATGTCGATCGCGATGACGTCGAAGCTGTCGGCCATGCGTTCGAACTGCGGCTGCCAGATCGCGGCGTTCATGCCGACGCCGTGGATGAACAGCACCGGCGTGCCAGCGCCGGCACGGATGAAGCAGGTGCCATCGAACGTTGTGCCCTGTCGCGCCCAGGTGGAAGCGTCAGCCATGCACGTCCCCAAGCTCCTTGAGGTCCTGATAGCGATCGCCGATACGATGATGCGGGCGACCGCCGATCGACGCACCAAGCGCCACCACCAGTTCGTCCGGCGCCGGCGCATCGCCGATCTGGAAATGCACGGTCAGGTAATGCGAGCGCCGTCCTTCGTCATTCTTGTCCATCAGTGGGATCATGATCGGCGTGTTCGGCCCGCCGCGCAGATTGGTGAAGGCAAGATAGGTCTTGGCGCCGACGGCGCGGCGATAATGATTGCCAAAATGCAGCGTGTGGATCAGCGCCGAGGCATGCTCGATCTCGCCAGACGTGCCGCAAATGGCTGCCTTGCCATAACCCTCGATCGCGTCGCCGGAACCGGCGATGGCAATGATCTCGCGGGATAGGGTCTCTCCGAGCACAGGCGCACAGTCGCGGATCTCGGGCGACAGATCGTCGGTGAAGCCGCGTCCCGCCCAAGGGTTCGTCAGCACCGCGGCGACGCCGATCAGGCGCAGCGGCCGCGGTGCAGCCTTGCCGCCTTCGATCAGCGTGTTCTCGGTATAAGTCACGATCTTGCGGATGGCAGGCTGCATGGAATCCTCGGGTCGGCGATGCCAGGGACCGTCCGATCCCTGTATCATCTTATGGTATACCATGCTATGGAGCACCAAGTACCTTGTCAACCGGGCATGGAATCTGTTTTCGTGGCGGTGCAGGAGCCAAGACATGCCAGACGACACCCTTCGCATCGACCGCAGCGCCAAGACCTTGAGAACGCTGGCGCTGGAGCGCATGCGCGAAGCCATCATGGATTTCCACTTCCAGCCTGGCGAAAGGTTGGTCGAGCGGCCGCTTTGCGACCAGCTTGGCGTCAGCCGTTCCGTCGTGCGCGAGGTGCTGCGGCAACTGGAGGCCGAGGGGCTCGTGCAGATGATCCCTGGGCACGGGCCGGCCGTAGCCAGGCCGGATCTCGGCCGCACCGACGAGATCTATGAGTTGAGGGCACTGCTTGAAGGCATTGCGGCACGCGCCTGCGCCCTGTCGGCCACCGGCGAGCAACTGGCAACGCTCGAACGCGCGCTGGCGGACTTGTTCGAGGCATGGGCGTCGGCGACGCCGCCGGCAGTGATGCGGGCGACGACGAAATTCTACGAGGCGCTGTTCGAGGCCGCCGACAAGCGTGTCGCCTGGGAAATCGTCAGCGGGCTGAATGTCCGAATCAATCAGCTTCGTTCGATGACCATTCTTTCGGAGAACCGCCGCGAGCCTGCGATCAGCGAGATGAACGAGATCATGAACGCGATAAGGTCGCGCAAGCCCGATGAGGCGGAAGCGGCGGCACGGCGACATGTCGAATCGGCTTGGCAGATCGCTCGAGATAAACTTCGCCTGGTCTAGATCCCGGTGAGTCCAGCCTATCCAACCCGTCGAAGGGCCTTGAAGAAAGTGTCTGCTTCCGGGCAATTGAAAAATGCAACTTTACGACTGAGATGGGGCGCAAAGCTGCCGTCCGCCTTCGAGCCTGGAACTGGATGCCCACTCGATCGTGCAAATAGCATATATCCCATTGAAATTTCTCATGAGGAGGAGCGCATCGAGCGAGCGCTCGACCGCGTTGCGGAGATCATCGTCGCGCCTAGTGACCAAGGCGAGGGAATGGCTTCCTTTATACGACCACCTAGAACGAGCGATGCAGGATCTTCAGGCGAAGGAAAAAAGTCTCGTCGCAGTACGTGGGCGCGCCAAACGAGCGCAGGGCCGAGCGAAAGCACGTTCCCGAACACCGCAAGAAACGAAATCCATATGGCCCAGTCTCTCTCGTCCGTCAGGCGCTTCTTTGGCGCGATGAGCGCCAGCAATGCTCAGTGACGACGAGGTATTGTGCTCCACGATACACCACCTCTAAGGCTCCACGTTTGACGTTGGGGGCAGCACCACAGCCGGGTGGCGCCCTTCGCGCAGCATCAGCCCGAGAGTGTAATCAACCGCCAGCTTCACGGCACCCAGCGCGGTCCCGTCGTCCCCCAGGGAACTGACGGCGATCCGTGTCGGCCACGCAAGCTCTGCCGCGACACGCTCGACGTTTTCCGTCATCAGCGGGTTTCTGCCGACACCGCCGCCAAGCACGATCAGGCCAGGGTCGAGTATGCCGATACAGCCAGCGGCCAGCCTGCCGATATCGGCGGCATGGCGCGCGACAGCCGCCACCGCCGGTGCTGAGCCCTCCAGAGCACGCGCGAACAGATCCTTGGCCGAGTCGGGCGGCGCGCCTTCCCCAGCGGGCCAGTCGACACGGCAGCGCTCTATTAGCGCCCGAGAGCCGAGATAATGTTCGAGCCCTTCACGATAGGGCGTCTCGCTGGCCGACCATGGAAACGGCATGCGGCCGATTTCGCCGGCCGCACCACCGGCGCCGCGAAACAAACGCCCCTCGGTGATGAAGCCGAGGCCAACCCGCACGCCGACCTGCAGAAAGGCGAAGGTCTGGTGGCCTTGCGCGGCACCAAAATGCATCTCGCCAATGGCCGCGCAGTTGACGTTGTTTTCCAGGACGATCGGCACCTCGATGCTGCGCCGCAGCAGGCCAAGCACGGCGGACGGCCCCCCGGGCCGGTCGAAACGATCATTGGAGACGATGCGCGGCACCGCCACCGCAATGGCGCGCAGCGCGCGAAAACTCTTGGCCACCTTGGCCATTGTGGCACGAGCGACCGACAGCACGACGGCGCCGACCGCGTCGGCATCGCCGGCTATCGTTTCCGGGATCGGTTCTTCCACCGACGCCAGCTTCTGCGCATCCATCGAATAGGCGACGGCGCGCACCTGGGCGGCGCCGACATCGATGCCGATCGCGTAGCCGGCACCTGGACCGATGCCGTAGATCGTCGCCGTGCGGCCAATGGCGCCGCGCTCAATCCCACGCGAGGCGACGAGGCCGAGCGCGCTCAGCTCCGACACCGCCGCCGACATGGTAGGCTTCGACAGGTCGAGCATGGCGCCGAGCTTTGGCCGCGTCACCGGCCCGTGCGAGGCAAGCAGGCGCAGCACCGCCCGGGCGCTGTCGGTCAGATTGGGGATTTCCGCAGCCGCCATCTCAGCCGTTCGACCTTTGCCTGAAATCCTGTCTCCGGTCGGCGAAAGCGCATTCGCTGCCCCGACTCGAAAGCCATATCCTGTCCTCAATGCCTCATTGCTGACCGGTTTGGCAATTTCCGCGATGTCCGGACAAGGACGTCAGACTTCGGTCGGCGACCACGGCTTCAGCTTGGTATCGGTCTGGCGGTAGCGGAACACGATGTCGGTGAGGCCGGCCGCGTCCTGCATGTCGCCTACAATGAGCTGGATGGCGATGATCTCCAGTATGGCATCAGCGATGGCGTTGCCGAGCGCGGGAATCGAGATCACCACCAGCCTGTCGGCTGGAGCGACATCGCTGCGCCGCGTCACCAGCGCCGAGGGGCAGCCCAGCGCCGCAAGATCCTGCGCGATCTTCACCTCGCGACCGTCGCCGATGGCGATCAGTCCGGTCGCCGCATCCTGCGATTCCATCGGCCCGTGCAGATAGTTCAGCGTGTCCCATCCCGATGCCGGCACCCGCACCGCCTCGCGTATCAGCATCGCCGCCTCGCCGGCATTGGCGAAGCCGACACCGGCGCCGACGATGTCGATGGATGTTCTGCCCTGCAGCAGCCGGGCCGCCTGCCCGGCAGCGCTTTGCGCACCGGAAAGGACGGTGGCGGCTGCAGGTGACAAAGTCGTCCAGTCGAATCTGTTGCCGGCGAGCCTGTCGATCAGCATGCCGAGCGCCAGCAAGGTCCCGGTATAGCCGGTGGAGCTTGCGCCATTGTCGGCGCCAGAATCCGTGGCAAGCACAGCACCAGTCAGATCAGCCAGCGGATTGCCGCTGCCACGGCAGACCGCCAGGCACGGCGCGCCCGACGCCTCGCGCATGACGTCGTAGATTTCGCGGCTCTGCCCGGAGGCCGACAGCGCGATGAACGCATCGGCGGCTGCATCCGTCCGGCCATAGAGATCGGTCGGCGTATAGGCAAAAGCCTTGATACCGGAGGCGCGCAGATAAAGCGCACCGGCCAGCGCCGCCTGATAGCTGGCGCCGATGCCGGCAAGCCCGATCGTCTTGCCGGCAAAAGCGCCAAGATCGAGGTCGTCAAGCGACGAGGCCACCGAACGCCGGCCGATTTCGAGACTTTCCGTCTGGCGCGCCACCGCCGGGCGATAGCCGATACGCTTCATCATTCAAACCGCTCCAATTCCCGAAGATTGGCCCTGACCGACCAGCAGTCGTCTCGCCAAGGCGACCGCACCCAGCACCGGCGGCTCGCGCAGCAGCAGCACCTGGCTCGACGGCGAGACCTTTGCCATGGCCTCGACGAATGCCGTCATCAACATCGGCTGCTCCGAGATGACCCCGCCGCCAGCCACGACAAGGGCGGGATTGGCGCCGCGTTCGATCAAGAGTTCGACCAATGCGGCCAACCCTGCCCCGCCTTCGCTGATAATACGGATAGCCAGAGCCGAGCCGGCGATCGCCGCGTCGAATACGGCATTGGCATAGCGGCCCCAGACCGCGGCACCACGCGTTTCGTTGAGCAGGATGCCAAGCTTGGTCTGGTCGTCTGTACCCAGTTCGCGCATCAGCCCGGCAATCAGCGGGTCACCATCCTGGCCCCGGTCGAGGCTGTGCCGGATTGCTTTCGCCGCCTCGCGCACCAATGCCGGCGCGCTGCCCTCGTCGCCAAGGATCCAGCCCCAGCCACCGGCTGCCAGCATCTTGCCATCGGCCGTGCGTGCCACCGCGATCGAGCCTGTGCCGGAGACGACGCCGATGCCGTCGATATAGCCAGCGGCAGGAACCATCAGCTCGGCATCGTTGACCACCTGCACCGCACCACCGGTCCTGCTTGCCAACAGCGCCTGGAAGCGAAGGCATTGTTCACCCGTGTCGCAGCCATGCGCGCCAACGGCCAGCGCAGCGGGCGCGACGCCGCCGCACAGATTGGCGACGATGCCGGCCAGTGTCGTCGCATCGGTCTCCATCTGGCGAATGCGCCAGCTCTCCGTCACCAGCACCTCGTCGGCGATCATGCGCTCGCCCTGGCACGCCATGATGCGTGTCTTGGTGCCGCCTATATCCACGCCTGCAATGATTTTCTGGGTCACCGAGAGCCACCGCGCGCACGCCGGACGAAGCGGGCTGCCGCGTCCAGGTTAGTTAGGAAACTTTACAAACTATCTTTCCAGACGGCAAGAACTATGATTTGATAATCGTCGTAAAAAGCGCATCAAGCGCGATTGGGAGATTGCAACATGAGCAGGAGAAGGATTGGGCTGGCCCTCGCGGCCGCGTCTTTCGCATGGGGATTGGCAGCCAGCGTGGCGCATGCCACCGACATCTCGTTCTGGACCTGGCGCCAGGAAGACAAGGCCGCCTACAACGAACTTTTCGCCGATTTCACCAAGGCCAACCCGGACATCCATGTGAAGTTCGAGTCCTTCCCGGACGAGAACTATCCGACCATCGTCTCGACGGCCCTGGCCGCCGGCAAGGGTGGCGACGTCATCCACACCCACGCCTATGGCTGGCTCGAGCAGTTCGTGAAGGCCGGCTATTTCGAGCCGCAGGATCTGACCACGGTGCCTTCACTCGCTAACCAGCCCGCCGATGCGCTGGTGGCCGGCACCTACCGCGCCGATAAGAAGGTTTATTCCCTGCCCTTCGCCTCGCAGACGCTCGGCCTGTTCATCAACAAGGACGTCTTCGCCAAGACCGGGTTGACCCCGCCGACCACATGGGATGAGTTCATAACCGTCAGCAAGGCGCTGAAGGACAAGGGTATTTATCCCCTCGCCAACGGCATGGGCACAAGCTGGTTCAACGAGATGTTCGTCGCCATCTTCACCAACCCGTTCCTTGGCCAGGATTTTGTCAGCGACCTGACGTCGGGCAAGACCACCTTCAAGGACCCGCGCTATGTCGCCGCACTCGGCAAGCTGCTCGAACTGCGCGACTACATGCCGCCCGGTTTCGAAGGCATCGACTACGACACCGCCGGCCAGCTGTTCATCAGCGGCAAGGCGGCGATGCTGGCCGGCGGCAGCTTTGATATCGCCAGCTACCGGACGCAGAACCCGGCCATCAACATGGACTTCGTCGCCCCGCCAATGGCCAAGGCCGGTGATAAGCCGCAAGTGACCAAGTTCTTCGACGGCGGCTATGCCGTCAACGCCAAGTCGGCCAACAAGGAGGCGGCGCTCAAGCTGGTCAACTGGATGGGCACCAAGGAGTTCGGTGACAAGTTCTCCGCTCTGCTCGGCAACATCTCGCCGATCAAGGGCGTCGTCATCAAGGACGAGCTTCTCGCCCATGTCGCCAAGTTGAACGAAACCGCCATGCCGCATATCAATGTCGTCTACTTCCGTTTCGAGAAGCCGACGGGATCGGAGCTGCTGCAGGGCGACATCACCAAGATGATGTCGGGTTCGATCACCCCGGACCAGCTGGCCGCCGACCTGACCAGCGGCCTCGCCAAATGGTACAAGCCTTTCCAGGGCAAGTGACATGAACATCGGCCGGCGCCACACCACAAAAGCCTTTCCGTGGCGCCGATCACTCTGGATCGCGTCCCTGCTGACACCGGCCCTGGTGGTCATGGTGCTGTTCGTGCTCTGGCCGCTGCTCTCAGCCTTCCGCCTTGCCTTCTATGAGTTCAACGGCTTGCAGCCGACCGGATTCATCGGCTTTGAAAATTTCCGCAAGGTGTTGTTTGAACAGCCCTATAGCGACTGGACCTTCAACGCGTTGAAGCACAACATCATTGCCTTCGTGGCGCTGATGGTGTTCGAGAACGGCACCGCCTTCCTGCTCGCCTATGCCTTGCTGAAGGCGCTGCCCGGCCACCGCATCCATCAGGTCATCGTCTTTCTTCCCGTCGTGCTGTCGGCGGTCATCGTCGGCTTCCTGTGGAAACTGTTCCTGCACCCGCTGTTCGGTCTGGTGAACCAGACGCTGGCGCTGGTCGGCATCGGCGCCATCCCGTGGCTCGGCAACGAACACACCGCACTCGGCAGCGTCCTGTTCGCCAACGTCTGGCACTGGCTCGGCTTCCCCACCCTGGTGCTGCTGGCCGGCATGCAGCGCGTCAGCAAGGAAGTGATCGAGGCCGCCCGTCTCGACGGCGCCGGCGACTATGTGCTGATGACCAGGATTATCTGGCCGCTGATTGCGCCGAGCGTCACCATCGTCACCATCCTGACCTTCATCGGCAGCTTCAACTGGTTCGAAATCCCCTACGTCATGGCCGGCCTCACCGGTTCGCCCGGCGGCGCCACCGACGTGCTCGGCCTCTATTTCTACCGCACCGCCTTCGGCTCGACGACGACCGGCATCCAGGATTTCGGCCAGGGCAGCGCGCTGGCCGTGATGATGTTCATCATCGTTGCAGGCGTCACTGCAATCGCGCTTCGCTACCTGCGCCGTCGCGAGATCGAGCTGTGAGCGCGACAGCCCGCACCGGGCAACCCGCCGAGTTGCTGAAGAATGGCGCCATCCAGCTGATGCTGGCGATCAACGCCGTCATCATGATCTATCCGCTGTTCGTCATGGTGATGTCGTCCTTCAAGACCAACGCCGAGATCTTCTCCTCGCCCTTCGCCCTGCCGGCGCACTTTTCGCTGGCCAATGCCGAGCGGGTGTGGAGCGAAACCAACTTCGTGCGCTACCTCGCCAACTCCGTCGGCATCACCATGGCCGCGGTGGCGCTCATCCTTCTGTTCAGCACCATGGCCGCCTATGCGATTGCCCGCTACCAGTTCAGGCTGAGCGCGTTGGTGCTGATGTTTTTCCTCAGCGGCATGACGGTGCCGCTCAAACTGGCGATCATTCCGCTGTTCATCCAGCTGGATTCGCTTGGGCTGGTCGACAGCTATGCCGGCCTGGTGCTGGTCTATGTCGCCATGGGCATTCCCTCAGCGGTGTTCATCATGACCGGCTTCCTCCGAACCTTGCCGCGCGAACTGGAAGAGTCCGCACGCATGGACGGCGCCAGCGAATTTCGCATCATGCGCTCGATCATGCTGCCGCTGGCGCGGCCGGCGCTGGTCATCGTCGCCATCCAGAACGCCGTTCCGATCTGGAACGACTTCTTCTTCCCGCTGGTGCTGATCACCTCGGACAATCTCAAGACGCTGCCGCAGGGCCTCACCGTCTTCGTCGGCGAGTTCACCACCGACTGGGGCGTGCTGTTCACCGGACTGACACTGGCAGCGCTGCCGATCACCCTGCTCTACATCGTGCTGTCGAAGCAGTTCATCTCCGGCATCACCCAAGGCGCGGTGAAATAGACTGCGGTCAACGAGGAAATCTTCAAGTGGCGAACCAGAACAAGATCATCATCACCTGCGCGGTTACCGGCTCGATCCACACGCCGTCCATGTCGCCGCATCTGCCGGTGAGCGCCCAAGAGATTGCCGATGCCGCGATCGGCGCGGCCGAGGCCGGCGCTGCCATCGTCCACCTGCATGCGCGCAACCCCGCCGATGGCCGGCCCGACCAATCGACCGAGGCCTTCGCGCCCTTCCTGAAGGTGATCAAGCAACGCTCGGACTGCGTGATCAACATCACCACGGGCGGTGCCGCGACGATGAGCGTCGAGGAGCGCGTCAAGCCGGCGGCAACCTTCGCGCCGGAAGTCGCCTCGCTCAACATGGGCTCGATGAATTTCGGTCTCTATCCGATGCTGGAGCGCTTCAAGACCTTCGAGCATGACTGGGAACGCCCCTATCTCGAAGGCTCGCGCGATCGCATCTTCCGCAACACCTTTGGCGACATCGAGCACATATTGCGCACCTGCGCGCAAAACGGCACGCGTTTCGAGATCGAGTGCTACGACATCGGCCACCTCTACACGCTCGCCCATTTCGTTGAGCGCGGCCTGGTCAAGGCGCCGTTCTTCGTCCAGAGCGTGTTCGGCATATTGGGCGGCATCGGCACCCATCCGGAAGATGTCGCGCATATGAGGCGCACCGCCGACCGGCTGTTTGGACAGGACTACCACTGGTCGGTGCTGGGCGCCGGCCGCAGCCAGCTGCCGATCGCCACCCAGGCCATTGCGCTCGGCGGCAATGTGCGCGTCGGGCTGGAGGACTCGCTCTGGATCGGCAAGGGCCAACTGGCGAAATCCAATGCCGAGCAGGTGCGCAAGGTACGCCAGATCATCGAAGGGCTTGGCGCTTCGGTCGCCACCCCTGACGAGGCACGGCAGATCTTGCAGCTCAAGGGCGGCGACAAGGTCTCTTTCTAAGGAAAATACCAATGAGTGCGCTCACCATATCAGGTGTCGATAAGGCCTACAGCAAGGCGAAGGTCATCCACGGCGTGTCCGTCGACATCGCGTCGGGCGAATTCGTCATCCTGGTTGGCCCGTCCGGTTGCGGCAAGTCGACCTTGCTCAGGATGATCGCCGGCCTGGAAGACATCAGCGCCGGCGAGATCGCGCTCGAAGGCAAGGTTATCAACGATGTCGCGCCGAAATCGCGCGATATCGCCATGGTCTTCCAGAACTATGCGCTCTACCCGCACATGACGGTGCGTGAGAACATGGCCTTCGCACTGACGCTGAAGAAGATCGATAAAAGCGAGATCGACGCCAAGATTGCGCGTGCCGCGACGATCCTCGGACTGCAGGACTTGCTGGATCGTTATCCGCGCCAGCTTTCCGGCGGGCAGCGCCAGCGTGTCGCCATGGGCCGCGCTATCGTGCGCGACCCGAAGGTCTTTCTGTTCGACGAGCCACTCTCCAACCTCGACGCCAAGCTGCGTGTGCAGATGCGCACCGAAATCAAGGCGCTGCACCAGCGCCTGGGAACCACCATCGTCTACGTCACCCACGACCAGGTCGAAGCCATGACCATGGCCGACAAGATCGTCGTCATGAATGGCGGCATCGTCGAACAGGTCGGCGCCCCGCTCGATCTCTACGACCGGCCGGCCAATCTGTTCGTTGCCCAGTTCATCGGCTCGCCGTCGATGAACATCCTGGACGGCCGCACCACTACGGACGGTTTTGTCGCCAGCGACGGCACGGTATTTCCGCTGCCTGCGTTGGGACAGGGCGAAAGTGCGCTTGCCTGGGGCATCCGGCCCGAACATCTCAAGCTCTCAGACAGCGGCGTGCCGGCGGTGGTCGAAGTGGTCGAGCCGACCGGCGCGGAAACCCTTGTCATCGCCAAAGCCGGCAACAACACGCTGAGCGCGTTGCTGCGCGAGCGGATTTCCGTGATGCCGGGCCAGAAGGTTTTCCTGGCGCCGAACCTCACCCAGTTGCATCTGTTCAACGCCAAGGGTCAGCGCATTATGCGGGTGCGGAACGCATCAAGGGTTATTCGGCAGATGAAATAATCGGCAGGCACTTTTCGCAATTCTACACGCCCGAGGATCGCGAGCGAGGCAGTCCGCAAAGTGCCCTGGAAATCGCCGCCCGTGAAGGGCGAGTTGAGCGCGAAGGCTGGCGTATACGCAAAGACGGCACTGCGTTCTGGTCCCACGTGGTCATCGACGCCATTCGGCACGAGGATGGCGAACTCCTGGGGTTCGCGAAGATCACACGCGACATTACGGAGCGGAAGAAGGCGCAGGAGTCCTTGGATCAGGCCCGTGAGGCCCTTTTCCACTCCCAAAAAATGGATGCGGTCGGCAAGCTAACGGGCGGCGTCGCCCACGATTTCAACAATTTGCTGATGGCGATTCTGGGTAGTCTTGAGCTGCTCCGCAAACGGCTTCCCGACGATCCACAATTGCTGCGTCTTCTCGACAACGCGGTGCTCGGCGCGCGACGGGGAGCGTCCTTGACGCAGCGCATGCTGGCCTTTGCCTGGCGGCAGCAACTCGATCCAAAGCCTGTCGACCTAATTGGCCTAATCCAGGGAATGAGAGAATTGCTGGAGCGGTCGCTTGGCTCAAGGGCGATCATAGAAACGAAATTTCCGCTCTCGCTCGATCATGTAATGATCGATGAAAGTCAGATCGAACTCGCATTGCTCAATCTGTGCGTCAATGCCAGGGACGCGATGCCTGGCGGCGGAACGATCGTCATCTCCACTCGGATGGAACAGGTCGGCGAAAGCAAAGAGGCTGGCTTGGCCCCGGGCCCCTACGTCTGCCTCTCGGTAGCAGACGCTGGCGAAGGAATGGACGAAGAAACACTAGCTCGGGCGACAGAACCGTTCTTCACCACAAAAGGCGTAGGCAAAGGCACGGGTCTCGGTCTGTCTATGGTCCATGGGATGACAGAGCAAATGGGCGGGTGCCTAGTGCTCAAGAGCTCCAGGGGAACCGGAACCACAGCGGAACTATGGCTGCCGATCGCAACCGCGAGCTCGGAAGTCGCGCGCGGGCCGGATGTTCTTGCCGAGGAAGCCATTGAGACGGCGTCGCTGCGGATTCTGGCAGTGGATGACGATGCGCTGGTCCTTTGAATACCGCGGCAATGCTCGAGGATCTCGGCCATACTGTCGCGGAGGCGCATTCTGCAGCGGCAGCCCTCAGGTTGCTGGAGGAGCAGCCGTTCGACCTCGTCATAACGGATCATGCTATGCCGAAGATGACGGGCCTGCAGCTATCGAATACGATCAAAGGCCAGTGGCCGAACGTACCCGTCATTATAGCAACGGGCTACGCCGAACTCCCGGGGACTCGCGACATCAAAATTCTCAGCAAGCCATTCACGGAAAAGGAGCTAGCGAGCGCGATAACATCTGTTCGCTTTATTTGGGCCGCCGGCCCGGCTAATGTTCCGTCGAGCCAAACGAAATACCGTCGCTCACGGTTGCTTGACTCCGGCCTGACTGCAACAATATCCCGACTGTGGCGCTCTGGCCTTGCACGATCGCCATCGCGGCGGGTTGATCCATTTACCTGGGGTCTACCGCCAGCCGCGCAACCTTGCATAATGCGGGCAAACTCACTTCCAACTGCAGAGTTACACTATGATGCCAATCTACATCGGGTACGACCCACGCGAAGCCCGAGTCCTCGAGGTGGCGCGATGGAGCGCCTTC
Source organism: Mesorhizobium sp. WSM1497 (assembly GCF_001672455.2). Lineage (NCBI taxonomy): Bacteria > Pseudomonadati > Pseudomonadota > Alphaproteobacteria > Hyphomicrobiales > Phyllobacteriaceae > Mesorhizobium > Mesorhizobium sp. WSM1497. Next base: position 367,743 of record NZ_CP021071.1, read on the forward strand.
CGCCGGACAAGCACGCCGTTGCAGATCCACCCACTGGTGCTCAAAGACCTTGAAGCCCAAGGAATCATGAAGCGACCGATGGAGGTACGTGACGGTAGGCTCTGGTGCCCGATCTCCGAGGCACCGATGGCGACCGAGTTTGCCATATCGCGCTTTGCCGTTCCGTTTATGCGGCAAGGCGGCTGGGCCATGTTCTGCGATTGTGACGTTCTTTTTCTGCAGGATCCCGTCAAGCTGCTCGACCTGGTCGATCCTTCCTACGCGATCATGGCGGTTAAGCACCGGCAACGCGAGTCTGAAGCCGTCAAGATGGACGGACAAACGCAGACGTTCTATCGGCGCAAGAACTGGTCGTCGGTCGTTTTGTGGAATCTAGACCATCCCGCCAACAAACGACTGACGAACGAAATGCTTAATACGTGGCCCGGACGTGACCTCCACGCCTTCAAATGGCTCGAGGATCATGAGATCGGGGAGTTGCCTCTGGCATGGAACTACCTCGTAGGGGCGTCGGCTTCCGAACTCGACCCCGCCGAGGTGTCGCTGGCGCACTACACGCTCGGCGGTCCCTGGTTTGCCGGTTGGTCGGGCGCCACACAATGGGACGAATTGTGGAGCCGAGAAGAAAGCATTCTGCGTGCGTTTGAGGAAAATGCGGTTCAGATCCCCGCATGAAACCTCCGCTTTCGGATCTCTTGCCCGTGCTCTCAAAGCCCATCCTCCGCTTGCCTAGGCTCACGGGTCCCGCCTTGGTCATGGGATCGGCGCCGAATTTTCGCCTCCCGTACGGACATGATGCCGGTTGGGCGCTTGTAACCGTCAACGCTTCCCAGATTTTGGCGGAAACCTTTGGCCTCGCCGCTCCTGATATGGCGCTGATGCGTCGCGGCATTCTGGTTGGCCAAGGTGAGCAGGACTTCTACAAGCGTGACTTGCTAAAAGGGCGGCAGGCAAAGCATCTGATCGTCCCGATCTGGCCTGACGTGGAGGACAAGCTGAAAGCCGGCTGTCGCACCTTCGATTATCGTTACGAGACCTTGCAGGCGCTTACCAGGTGGCAGCTTGCCAACATCGTCTGGCGGCTTAGCGGCAAATTTCACGTATCCCGCGGCTGGCACCGGAACATCTCCACGGGGGCTTTCGCTGTCATGCTTGCGCGTTTCGCCGGCTTCGCTCCGGTTGTGGTCAGCGGGTTTTCCCTGTCTCAGGCCGGGCATGGATACGATAGCCGAAACGCCTTCCGATATCATGCCGACGAAGATGCGGATTTGCTTCGGCGGGTGGCGAGAAGAGGCGAGCCCATCTACGCGGAAGATAGAGACTTCGCCAGAGAAAGCGGATTGCCGCTTTGGCAGGGACAGACGCCATGACCACGGCATCCGCAGACCGACAGGCCCCGGTTCCGCTCCTCCCAGGCAGCGAGCGCTGCGTGGGATTGCCTTTTTGTTTGTGGAACAAACGAGAGGTGCATGGGTCGGAGGTTCCAAGGCTGCCGATCCATCGATCACCACAAGCGGCACATGAGCTCTCTTGGACGTGTGTGCGCGCCCAATGACCAACATCCTGCCCCATCGTTTTGACGTGCTGAATATCTCGATGGCTGATCGGCTGGCTGTCAAATCCATTCTGGTTATCCAGGCAAAGTACATCGGGGACGTCATTCTGACCTCGGCGCTTATGCGAAATCTGCGCGTCGCCCACCCACACGCCATCATGGCCATGCTTTGCGCTCCTGGCCTGCGAGACTTGGTGGTCAGCCAGGGTATCGCAGACATAGCCATCGGATTCGACCCTCGAGGTGGTGGTAGAAGCCTAACCAGGCGCTTGAAGGAATATTCAAGCTTGGTCGCTGAGCTCCGCCGCCGAAAATTCGATCTCGCCATCGATCTGACCGACTCGAAGACATCGAGGATAATACACAAGCTGATCGGCGCCCCAATGCGCGTCGGGCCATAGTCGATCGTCTCGCCCGAGATCGCAGGATCTGGACAAGGTGCATGCGGCCGCCTCCAAGCTCTTCCAACGGCGGCGACCGGCATCATGTTCCATCGGCTGACGCTGCGGGCAAAGGCGTAAACGTGAACCAGGCTGACGGGAAGTTCCTGCATTCCGTGACTCCAGATGGGAATCCTGGCCTTGCCTGAAAGTGTGCCACGCGCAGCCAGTCCGTGACACCGCCGCAGTTGGCGGCGTGTGGTTGGATGTAGGCGAGCCTCGACCAAGCAAAGGGGCGTGCCTGACTCCTCGATGACAGGCAGGTTTTCTCCCATTGCCAAGGGCCGACACGTTGCCTTAGCAATGCTGGCGCAACGTTCATAGGTGCCGGCACAATGGGCAGGGATCAGTCAGCCCGTCAACTGCCTGTTTTGGCTACGTTCATTCCTTCTCCCCGGGTGTCGTTTGCATCACAATACACGGATGACAGTAGGTGCCACGATCTCGGCCGCGGATATTGCGCCGGCGACACGGACAGACGGCAACCTTGCATCGGCGCACGCGGCTGCGCAATTTTTTGCAAAAGCAGGAACATAGCTGCATCGGCCAAGTTAAATAGCGACGGCATTGGACCACGGACTCATTTTCGCATTTTCCAGGCTGCCAGAATGCTCCGGGGGTCTTTGATGCTCGAACGAATGGGCAGGACAATGTATCGCTGTCGGCGTTTGCTATCAGCCTTTGGTCTGGTGTTGTTGACGAGTGGCCTGTTCCCACAGGGCCAAGCCATGGCACAGGCGCCCTGCCCGGCCGACCACGACAAGCTGCTCGCCGCACTCAAGGCCAATGTGAAAGCAAGCGGCGGACCTGCCAACGGAGGCTTTGAGACCAATGAATGGGTCGCTGTCGTTGCTCGCGACGGCGCGGTGTGCGCGATCGCTTTCAGCGGTCCCACCGCCGATTCGCAATGGCCAGGCAGTCGCCTCGTCGCGGCGGAGAAGGCCAATACAGCCAATGGGCTCAGCCTGGCGCAAATGGCCCTATCGACGGCCAATCTCTACGCGGGGACGCAGCCGGGCGGGCCGCTTTTCGGCTTGCAGGAGACCAACCCGGTCAACCAGGCCGCAGCCTATGCGGGCGATCCCAAAACGTTTGGAAGTGCCAGCGATCCTCTCGTCGGCAAGCCAATCGGAGGCGTCGTCGTGTTTGGCGGCGGGCTTGCCCTCTATGACGGCAAGAGCATCGTCGGAGGCCTCGGGGTCTCAGGAGATTCCTCATGCGCCGATCACAATGTCGCCTGGCGTGTTCGCGCGGCGCTTGGCCTCGACAAGGTTCCCGCCGGGGTCAATCCCAATCGCAAGGACGCCATCGTCTACGATGTCGATCCCGGCGGCAAAAGCGCCTCGGGCTGGGGCCATCCGCTTTGTGCCGGCACCGAGGCTGACATCGCGGCGGAGCTCGGCGCCGGCGTGGGAGGCTCGATCCACAAATGAAAGGCATGCTGCACCCGCCACCAGCGCGCGTTGACGCAGGACAAGGCGCCCGCGCATTGGCGACCGAGAATTCCTTTCGCACGGGCATACTCTCGGTGATGCTGCTGGCATGCGGCCTGTTTCTGAGCGGTGCCTCGGAGCCCGTATCGTCGGCGGCTATCGCGCCGCCCGCCGCCGCGGCGCCACCCGATGACGGGCAATGGACAATGCCGGCCAAGAACTACGCGTCGACCCGCTTCAGCGAACTCAGCGAGATCAACGAAGGCAACGTCAAGAACCTGCAGGTCGCCTTCACCTTCTCGACCGGCGTAAACAAGGGCCAGGAAGCAGCGCCGCTGGTCGTCGGCAACAACATGTACATCGTCACGCCCTTTCCCAACATCGTCTACGCGCTCGACCTTTCCAGGCCCGGCGCGCCGATGAAGTGGAAGTACGAGCCCAACCCCGAGCCGGCGGCACAAGGAGTGGCCTGCTGCGATGTCGTCAACCGCGGAGCGGCCTTCGCCGACGGACGCATCTTCTTCAACACGCTGGACGGCCACACGATCGCGCTCGATGCCAATACGGGCAAGCCGATCTGGAACACTCATATCGGCAACATCAATATCGGCGAGACCATCACCATGGCGCCGCTGGTGGTGAAGGGCAAAGTTCTGGTCGGCAATTCCGGCGGCGAAATGGGCGTCCGCGGCTGGGTCAAGGCGCTGGATGCCGGAGACGGGCATGTTGTCTGGACGGCTTATGGCACTGGACCCGACAAGGATGTGCTGATTGGCCCGGACTTCAAGCCCCACTACGACATGGACAAGGGCACAGACCTTGGCGTGACGACATGGCCGCCGGAAGCCTGGAAGATCGGCGGCGGCAATATGTGGGGCTGGATCTCCTACGATCCGGACTTGAACTTGATCTTCCACGGCACAGGCAATCCAGGACCGTGGAATCCGGATTTGCGGCCAGGCGACAACAAATGGACGTCCGGTATTTTCGCGCGTGACGCCGATACCGGAGCGGCGAAGTGGTTCTATCAGTGGAGCCCGCATGACCTCCATGACTATGACGGCATCAACGAGCAGATCCTTCTGGACATGACCTGGCAAGGCAAGCCGCGCAAGGTCCTTGTCCGACCGGAACGCAACGGCTACCTCTATATCCTCGATCGGACCACTGGAGAGGTGCTATCGGCCACAGCCTATGGCCCGGTCAATTCCAGCAAAGGCGTCGATCTGAAGACCGGCCGCCTGATTGCAAACCCTGACAAGAGAACCGGCACCGGCAAGGTGGTCCGAGACATTTGTCCGACGGCATCCGGCCTCAAGGACTGGCAGCCATCGGCGTTTTCGCCGAGGACCGGCCTGCTCTATATCCCCCACAACAATCTCTGCATGGATGAAGAAGGCGTCGAGGTAAACTACATCGCAGGCACGCCCTATGTCGGCATGAACGTACGTATGATCCCCGGGCCGGGCGGCAATCGTGGTGCTTTTACCGCCTGGGATGTTTCCGCCGCCAAGCCGGCCTGGGTCCTGAAGGAGAACTTTCCGGTATGGAGCGGCACCGTCGTCACTGCCGGCGATGTCGTCTTTTACGGGACCATGGAAGGCTGGTTCAAGGCGGTCAGCGCCAGGACTGGCGATCTGCTTTGGCAGTTCAAGACATCGTCCGGCATCATCGGCCAGCCAATAACCTATCGCGGCCCCGATGGGCACCAGTATGTCGCAATTCTGTCAGGCGTCGGTGGCTGGGCCGGCGCCATCGTTTCGGGCGACTTAGACCCACGCGATGCCACCGCGGCACTTGGCTTCGTCAACGCGATGAAGGATCTGAAGAACGCTACCACGGCGGGAGGCACGCTTTATGTGTTCCGGCTGCCTTGATGGATTGAACTTGACCGTACGTCCGGCGCGAAAGGCGTTCCAACGGGTGGCGATCGGCATGGCCGGGCTCGCCTTGTTGCTCTTTCCGGCTGTTGCCAACGCACGTGAATTGAGAGTGTGCGCCGACCCGAACAACATGCCGTTTTCCAATGCGGCCGGTCAAGGGTTCGAGAACAGGATCGCGGAAATTGTCGCCACTGATCTTGGCGCCAAGCTGACGTATACCTGGTGGGCGCAGCGCCGTGGCTTCATCCGCAACACGCTGAAGGCAGGCCTTTGCGATCTCGTGCCCGGCACGCCTGCCAATCTCGAAATGCTGCGCACCACCACGCCCTACTACCGTTCGTCCTATGTCTTCGTGACCCGCCAGGACGGCCCGGACGTGACGTCCTTCAACGACCCGCGGTTGCAAGAATTGCGCATCGGTGTTCAGCTCATCGGCGATGATGGCGCCAACTCGCCGCCTGTCCAGGCGCTTGGCCGCCGCGGCATTGTCGGGCACCTCATCGGCTACCCCGTCTATGGCGACTACTCTGCTCCCAACCCGCCGGCGCGCATCGTCGAAGCTGTCGCGAACGGCGAGATCGACCTTGCCGTGGTCTGGGGTCCGCTCGCCGGCTATTTCGCGCAGAGGCAAAAGGTGCCGCTCCGGATCACGCCGGTCACGCCTCGCATCGATGGACCGCAACTGCCGCTGATGTACGACATCTCAATGGGTGTTCGACGCGAGGACGATGCGCTGCGTGGCGATGTGAATAGCGCGCTTGCCCGACACAAGGCCGAGATCGACGCGGTTCTGGCGCGATACGGCGTACCGCGTCTGGACATGGCCGGGAGACCGGCCCGATGAGGCGCGCTCTGGCGATGTTGCTGCCCTTGACACTGGCCCTGGTCGCCTGCCAGCGCGAGGAGCGCGACACGCGACCGCAATCGGCGCTCGGCTCAGGTGAGCAGCCGACGCCTGTGACCACGTTGGAGCCGGGCGGACAGCGACCCTCCCCCACCGACAACAAGGCGGCGAGCTTCGAGGCCAACGCCTTCCACATGAGCGAGGGCAAACGCCTGTTCGGCTGGTTCAACTGCTCGGGCTGCCATGCCAATGGCGGTGGCGGCATGGGTCCGGCGCTCATGGACGAGAAGTGGATCTACGGCAGCTCGATGGAAAGCATCCACGCCACGATCCGCGACGGCAGGCCCAACGGGATGCCAAGCTTCGGCCAGAAGATACCCGACGACCAGATATGGGAGCTGGCGGCCTTCGTGCGCGCACTGGGCGGCAACGCGCCGTCTTCCGCCGCGCCGCAACGCAATGACGACATGATGGTGCATCCCTCGGAAAACCGCCTGCCGGATGCCGCGACACTGGGCAAATCACCGTGAAGCGCCCGGCCTCGATGGCCTTCGCCTTCTGTGTCCTGTTTCTGCAGGGATGCGCAGGCTGGCAGTCGGCGCTTGACCCGAAGGGCCCCGCAGCCGGCGAGCTGGCCTGGCTCATCTGGTTCTTTACCGCGCTTTGCGCGGTTGTTTGGGCGCTGGTGATGATCGCTCTCGCAGCACCGCTGGTCATGCGATCGCGTTCCGGCGATGAACCCCTCCTACTCGACGAAGCGGCCGAACGCGGCAAGATGCGCGTGGTCGTGTCCGCCGTCGGAGTGACCACCATCATCCTGATAGGACTGACGCTGCTAAGCTTTTTCGCCAACAGGACGCTGGCTGCGATCGGCTCGGAGGCTGCGCTGACAATCAGGGTGACCGGGCACCAGTGGTGGTGGGAGGTGCGCTACGAGGATGCTACGCCGAGCCGCATCCTGACGACGGCAAACGAGATTCATATCCCTGCCGGCGAGCCGGTGCGGCTGCTTTTGACCTCGACCGATGTGATCCATTCCTTCTGGATCCCAAGCCTGGCCGGCAAGCTCGACCTTATCCCGGGCCACATGAACGTCCTGGATATCAAGGCGGACAAGCCAGGCGTCTACCGTGGTCAATGCGCTGAATTCTGCGGTGCGCAGCACGCCAACATGGGCACCTTGATCATCGCCGAGCCGCGCCCGAAATTCGATGCCTGGCTGAACGACCAGTTGCAGCCGGCCGGCGCGCCGGCGAGCGGCGAAGCCAAGGTCGGTGCGGACCTGTTCCTCAAACGCCCCTGCGTGATGTGTCACAGGATCGGGGGGACGCCGGCCGGCGGAACGGTGGCTCCCGATCTCACCCACATAGCCAGCCGGCAGACGCTCGCTGCCGGGACCTTGACGATGAGCCGCGGCAATCTCGCCGCCTGGATAGCCGACCCGCAAGGCATCAAGCCCGGCTCCCACATGCCGGTGGTGGAGCTCAGCGGCGATGAGCTCAATGCCGTGGTCGCCTATCTCGAGGGTCTGAAATGAGCAGCGCGGATCTCACAAGCCAACGCGACCTGCCGCCGGAGCGCAAGGTATCTGCAAAAGGCGACATCGCGCCCGAGCATGACGGACCGCGCGACACCGGCATGGATGATGCCGGCCTGCATCGCTGGCTCGAGCGCACCTGGCGGACGCCATCCGGCATCGTCGGAGCCTTGTCGAGCGTCGATCACAAGGTGATCGCACGACGCTATTTGATCACCGCTTTCGTGTTCCTTGGTCTTGGCGGCCTCAACGCTGTCGTCATGCGCATCCAGCTTTCTGGACCGCAACGCGGGCTGATCGGGCCCGACCTCTACAATCAGCTGTTCACCATGCATGGCGTTACGATGATGTTTCTGTTCGCCGTGCCCATCGTGCAGGCGACCGGGATCTACCTGGTGCCGCTGATGGTCGGCACCCGCAACATCGCGTTTCCGCGCCTGAACGCGTTCAGCTATTGGGTCTACGTCTCGGGCGGCGCTTTCGCCTGGGTGTCCTTCGCCCTCAACATGGCCCCTGATGTGGGCTGGTTCGCCTACGTACCGCTGTCCGGCCCCGAATTCGCACCGGGCAAGCGGGCTGACGTCTGGGCGCAGATGATCACCTATACCGAAGTGTCGTCACTGGCCGTCGCGGTGGCGACCATCGTCACGGTCTTCAAGCAGCGAGCCCCCGGCATGTCGCTGGACAAGATCCCGCTCTATGTCTGGGCGATGCTGGTCACTTCCTTCGTCGTCGTCTTCGCGATGCCGGCGGTGATGATCACCTCGACTTTCCTGATCCTTGACCGGCTGGTTGGCACGCACATCTTCAACCCGGCCGAAGGTGGGGATGCTCTGCTGTTCCAACACCTCTTCTGGTTCTTCGGCCATCCGGAAGTTTACATCATCTTCCTGCCGGCGACGGGCATGGTGTCCTCGATCATTCCTGTTTTCGCCAGGCGACCGACATTCGGTCATCTCGGGCTGGTCCTGTCGCTGATCGCGGTCGGCTTCCTTTCGTTCGGGCTTTGGGTCCATCACATGTTCGCCACCGGCCTGCCAAAGCTTGGCGCCAGCTTCTTCACCGCATCCAGCATGATGATCGCCATCCCGAACGGCGTACAGATCTTCTGCTGGCTGGCAACATTATGGGACGGCAGACCGGTGATCCGAACTCCGTTGCTGTTCGTCTTCGGCTTTTTCTTCATCTTCGTCATCGGCGGGCTGACGGGCGTGATGCTCGCCTCAGTGCCGTTGGATCTTCAGGTCCACGACACCTATTTCGTCGTCGCCCATTTCCATTACGTGCTGATCGGCGGCTCGGTGTTCCCGCTGCTTGGCGCGGCTTATTTCTGGTTCCCGAAGGTCACCGGCCGCATGATGAGCGAACGCCTCGGGCGGTGGCATTTCTGGCTGGCCTTCATCGGGTTCAATGCAGCCTTTTTCCCGATGCATCTGGTCGGCCTGTGGGGCATGCCACGACGTGTCTACACCTATCCGGCCGAGCTTGGCTGGGGCAACATCAACCTTTTCATCTCGGCTGGGGCGTTACTCTTCTTCCTGAGCTTTGTCCTGTTCACCTTCAACCTTGTGCATGGCGCGTTGAAAGGCACCTCGGCCGGCAACAATCCGTGGGACGCAGGAACCTTGGAGTGGGCAACATCCTCGCCGCCGCCGAGCTATAATTTCGCGCGCATTCCCATCGTGACTCATATCGAGCCGCTCTGGGCCGAGCGCGAGGCGCTCCCTGTAGCGACCGGGCTCCGCGTCGACGCGCGCGAACTCCTCATCTCGACCGTGGCCGAAGCTCAACCCGACATTCGCGAGAAATCGGCCGCCCCTTCAATCTGGCCGCTTTTAGCGGCGCTGGCCGTCGGCGGCACGTTTCTCTTTTCAATCTTCACGCCCTGGGCGATCGTCTGGGGCGCCGCGCCAATCGCCATCACGTTGATCGGATGGTTCTGGCCCAAGGGCGATCCGGAGGACGAGGAATGAAGCAGCGCGCCGCCGCCGATCTTTCTGGCCTGCCCACCTTCGGGCACGGTCCGCGCAGCCCGACCTGGTGGGGCACGCTGGGTTTCATGGCGCTGGAAGGCACGGGCTTCGCGCTGGCGGCCGGCGCTTATCTCTACCTTGCGCAGTCATGGCCAGACTGGCCGCTCAGCGCACCGCGCCCGAACCATTGGCCCGGAACGATCGTCACCATTTTGTTCATCGTCAGCCTTGTGCCTAACCACATCCTCCACCGCTATGCCAAGCAATGTTCGATGGTGCCGGTGCGGATCGGGCTGATGGTCATGTCGCTGCTCGGCATCGCTCCGCTCGTCGTGCGCTGGTTCGAATTCCCGGCCCTCAACATCTATTGGGACACCAATGCCTATGGATCGATGCTCTGGGTGCTGCTCGGGCTGCACACCACCCATCTCATCACCGATGTCGGCGACACCATCGTGCTGACTGTGCTGATGTTCACGCGCCACGGCTATAGCGGCCGTCGCTTCGGCGATGTCGGCGACAATGTCTTCTACTGGGACTTCGTGGTCCTGACCTGGATTCCGATCTATCTGCTCATCTACTGGGTGCCGAGGCTAGGCTGAGATGCGTGCATTACGCCTGGGAACGTCTTGGGGTGGTCTTCTGTCAGGGCCGCTGGCGTGGGCGGTCTCGACACAGCTGAACTATGCGCTGGTGCCCTGGCAATGCAATCGCCAGGTGCCGGTCGTGCTTCCCGTGGCGCTGCTGCTCGTCTTGTTGTCGCTGCTCGGCGGGGCGCTGTCGTGGCGGGCGAAGCGGCGAGGCGGTGCCGCATTCAAGCCGGAGCGTACGCGCGCCACAGAGCGCTTCGTCGCCAATCTCGGCATGCTGTCGGCGTTGCTGTTTGCGCTTGTGATCCTCATGCAAGGCAGCGCGGCGCTGATCCTGGATGAGTGCCTGCGATGAATCAGGACGGGCTGTTCTCTACTTCCATCTGCTACGGCGCCGGCGCACCCGAGGCCGGGTGGACGCTCGCGCTGCCCATCACCCTGCCACTTGCGGTGCTTGCCCTGATATATGTCGTTGGAGCTGGCCGGCTTTGGCGGCGCAGCAGCCGCGGCAGGACTCTGCGGCTGCGCCAGGCTCTGCTGTTCACGGCCGGATGGGGCGTGTTGACGGCCGCGTTGGTCAGCCCGATTCATGCACTCGGTGAGCAGATCTTTGCGGCGCATATGATCGAGCATGAACTGCTGATGGCCGTGGCGGCGCCGCTGCTGGTCTCCGCCAGCCCGGCTGCGGCCTTGATGTGGGGATTTCCCGCCGGGGTCCGGCGCATTCTTGGAATGGCCGCGCACGGCAGATGGCTGAATGCGGTTTGGTCTTTCGTAACTCGACCGCTCAGCGCGACCATTGCCCACGGCCTGGCCATATGGATCTGGCACCTTCCGGCGTTGTTCGAGGCCGCGCTCGAACGCGGCGTGATGCACTATGCACAGCACGCGAGCTTCTTCGGAACAGGGCTGCTGTTCTGGTGGGTACTCTTGCCGCGTCCCGGCCGCCAGCATGCCTATGGGACCGCAGTGATGCATCTTTTCGTCACCTCGCTGCACACTGGCCTGCTTGGCGTGCTCCTGCTGCTCTCGCCGCGGCTCTGGTACCCGCAGAACGCGGTGGGTGCGGCACTATGGAATTTGAGCCCCCTGGAAGACCAGCAACTTGCCGGGCTGGTGATGTGGGTTCCCGCTGGACTGATCTATGGCGGCGCAGCGCTGCTGCTGGCCGCGCTGTGGATCAAGGCGAGCGGAAGGGGGGAGGCTGCGCATGCCTACGAGCTTGTCTAAGCTGCTTGCCGGCGCCAGCGTCGCGCTGGTGCTGCTCGTTGCGGGCGTGGCCGGAATGACCTGGTGGTCCGATCAGGCGGCGCGCATCCGCCACGAGGCGGAGGCGGCCACGGGAGGTGACATTGCGCGCGCCATGCCGATCATGACTGCGAATGGTTGTTCCGGCTGCCATACGATTTCGGGCGTGCCGGGCGCGCAAGGGCAGGTCGGTCCACGCCTCGACGCCAGTCTTGCTGACCGCACCTTTATCGGCGGCGGGCTGGCCAACAATCCAGAGAACCTGATCCGCTGGATACGATCTGCCAGGGAAATCAATCCGCGCACGGCCATGCCATCGACCCGAATTTCGGAGCAGCAGGCGCGCGATATCGCGGCCTACCTCTACGCTCTGAAATGATTGAGCGGTTCACCGTTTGACGGGCAACGCCGACCCTGTGTGGAAGAGACCGACTATCGCCGATCCAGGATCATCTAGCTTTGATGCTGAGACGGATCGGATATCCGTTCACGCACGGCATGCTCGGTCTTGTCTGCTGTGGACTTCACGATCTCGCCGAGCTGATCGGCGATCGTGTCTGCTTCCATATGTTGCCGGCCAGCTTCCTGCTTGATGGTTCCATAGGCTTCGGCGGCGACCTGCTTGGCCTCGTCGAGACCCCTGTCGAGCATGGTTTCGGCGGTATCGCGAAGCTTGTCGCCATAGGCGCCTAGCTGCTCATCCTCCGTTGCGGTGTGGGGCAGCATTGCACCTATGGCGGCGCCGATGGCGAGACCCGCGGCCGCTATGGCCAAGGGCTGGTTCTCCAACAGATCTTGCGCGGAGCGGGCGGCTTTCGCCGCTATGTCGCCGGTCACCGATCTTGCAGTGGCCGTGCTGCCCGTCAAACCCTCCGCGGCGCTGCTTGCCGCGCTGGAAACGGTATCGCCGACGCTGGTGGCAGCTGATGACAGAGATGCGGCGGCATCGGAAAGCGTGCTGCCCAGGCCTCCACGTTCCCGTTCATCATGTCGTCCCGGCGCCGAGGGCATTGAGTAGCCAGCCGAACCGCGGGCGGTGTCTGCGATACCACTGCCGAACATCAGCCAAGCCAGACCCGCGCCCACCATGGTGACCGGCAAAGGATTGTCTCGGACCTGCGTTCTGAGGTTGGCGAGCATGGCCGAACTCTCCCCTCCCGAGAACAGCCCGGTGAACTCATCCAGCAATTGTCCCGGCGACATCCTGCCTCGAATGGATTCGGCGGTCTCCATCACCCGCGCACGGGCTGCCTCGGCCTCGCGTTCAAGTTCGGCTGCGGATTTCTCAGTCATCTCACTTGTTCCTTGATCACGCTCGCGTCGCGCTTGAGCTGTTCCTGGGTGCGGTCGGGGGTAAGTTCCGAAGGCGCCATGCTGGCCGTCCCGGTCCGCAGCAGGATAATGCCGAGGGCCGCCACGACCACGCCGACCAGCAGGGAAGACCACCCCGCGCCAAGTCCTGCCCGCGTCAGTGCAATAACGAGTGCCTGCAGCAACACCATTAGCGCGGCGAGCAGGCAGATCGCGCCGCCCAGCACTTCCGCGGCACCTGCTCCGGCTTTGGCAAGCTTTTCAGAAAGCTCGGCCCGAAACAGCCTAGCCTCGGTTTGCACCAAAGTGGTGACATTCTGGGCCAAGTCGGTGATCAGCCCGGCAAGGCTTGGGTTGTCCTGGGTGTTCATCTGTCCTGCTCCGTGCTCTGCATGGCCCCATCATCGCCAACGACGCCAGAATCCTGCGACCGATCAGCGGACCAACCCTGTGCCTGATCGGTGTGGGATTTGAGGTCTCCCGGCGCATCCTGAAATTCTGGACCCGCCGGCGGCGAGGCCTTGATGAACCGCCCGAGAGCCAATCCGGCCAATACCGATCCGGCAAGCAGGACACCGGGATTTTGCCGGCCAAAGGACTGCACGTCCTCCAGGACCTGGCCGAACGGCTTCTGTTTCAATGACGATGAAAGCCGCTCCAAGCCACCGGCAGCATCCAATGCGAACTTCGATGCGTTCCTTTCATCGTTGTTGGCCAGGTGATCACTGGCCGCGCGCAGTGCGCCGCCCAGCGCCGCCAGAGTCGATCCGATGTCGCGCTGCGCTTCCTGCGCCTTGTCGGAGATGACCTCCCTGGCTTCAGATGCATAGTCGCCAGCCTTGCGGGTGACCGTGTCACGCGCGTCGTGAAGCAACTCGCTGGCACGCTCATTTTCCTGGCGAAGCCTTTCGGAAACGTCGCTTTTCGCCTTGTCGAAATCGGTGGGCTGTCCGCCCTGATCGTTTTCATGCTGCATGGGGCCACCTAGTGAAGACCGAGGAAGGAGAGGACCGCCAGCACGACAACGATAACGCCGATAAGATAGATGACACTGTTCATGTGCACGTCCTCCGTGGCTGTCCAACTTCGCGGAGCCGGCGATGTTCCCTAGGTGAAGCATTTATGTCGAAGCGGAAATGGAGAGCTTCGTCAGGCACGCACCAGTCACCAATGGGTGCGCCCTACTCCGCAGGAGCCGCTAGCAGGAGACAGCCGAGTGCCGGCTGCCTCCGGCATTGCTATCTTTGCCTATTCGGCTGCCCGCCTGTCGATCATCTGCTCGCTCTGGGCGCCGGAACTTGGCCGAGGCGGCGACAGGATGGGCTCCTCGCCCATTGGCGAACCGGCGACCAGGGAGAACTCGCCCTTGCCGTCCATCGACGGTCCTTCGCTCCAACGTCCCTGCGCTGGTTCGACACCTTCGACGAAGCAATTGATGAAGGCATAGGATACGTCCTGATGCTCCTTTTCCTGCGGGAAGGAGTTGGGGACCGGCAGAGACGCGTTCAGTCCGCCCATATCTTCGATTGCCGCGAGCCACTGCTGTTGGTGCATGGTGTCGCGCGCAATAAGGAAGGACAGCATGTCCTTCATGCCGGGATCGCTGGTCATGTTGTACAGGCGGGTCGCAAGCACGCGGCCGCTTCCTTCCGCGGTGACGTTTGCGACCATATCCGCGGCAAGATTGCCGCTGGCATAGACATGCGAAGCATTGAAGGGAACGCCGTTGGCGTTTTCAGGCAGTGCGGCCAGGCCGGTCGACAAGATATGGCGGAAGTTCATCCCGTTGAGGACCGAGCCGCCGACCGTGTCCGACGAGATGTCCTCCTGCAGCGAAAGTGGTGCACCCTCAAGATTGAGGGCGACCGCAGTCGCCAGCATTTCGATATGGCCGAGCTCCTCGGTCGCCGTGTTCAACAACAGGTCGCGGTATTTGGCCGGCCCGCGGCATCCCCATGCCTGGAAGAAATACTGCAAGGCCACGCGGATCTCGCCTTCTACTCCGCCGATGGCCTGCTGCAAGGCACGGGCAAAGACTGGATTGGGCGTTTCCACACGAACCGGGTACTGCAATTTCTTGTCGGTGTAATACATGGCTGACTCCTGGTTGGAAGTCAGCCGAACCTCAGCTCTGATGCATTGTTCCGTGCGAGGAACACTTAATTCCGGCAGGCTTTCCGCGGGAATGTCTCGAGCCACGGACGCTTATTCGCAATGCGAGCCGTCCAGTTCGTTGATGCAGTCGGTGCGAGTGGCGCCGACCGGATCACGCGACCCTGGAAAGCAGAGCGACGTCACATCTGGCCAAGCCGTAGCGCCACCGATGATCAGTCGTGGCGACCCGGCTCTGATAAAACAGTGAAAGCTGGCTGCCTTCGATCATCACTGTCGAGTGGCCGTTCTCTCCCGGCTGGCCTGGTTCCAGCACCGGGCCGATCGAGACGTAAGGTCCAGCAACGTTATCCGCGATGGCAAAAAACACGCGTTGCCGGTTCCCGCGAAGGCCATTGGGCAGAAAGCAAGTGGCATTGAGAAGCACGCGACCGTCCGGCAATTCGACCAGTTGTGCGCCCTCAATGCCCCATTCATAGTCGGGATCCTCTCTCGTGTTGTGGTGAGGCACATCATTGTGGTCGAGGATCTTGCCGATCCGCTTCCAGGGACCGAACCATGAGTCGGATTGGCTGCGTGCGAGATAGATGTCGGGCTGCGGCACCCTGGTGAATTTTGGCATGGCGGAATAGACGAGGTAGCGCTTGCCGCCAATAAGTGCGGGATGCGGATCGTAAATGCCATCTTCCTCCGTGTCCGGGATCGCGAGGATGGCGGGGCTAAGAACCACCCACTGGAACCCGTCATTGGAAACCGCATGCTCGCAGCGGCCGCCAGACTTCATGAACTCGGTCTGGATGAACATGTGAAAGACGCCGCTTTCGTGGATGACCCCCGGAGCCGCAACACCACTCCCATTGATTGGAAGCTCGATCGACTGATGCTCGGTCCACGGCCCATAAAGGTCCGGCGCCGTGGCGTGCAGTATCGTCCACGTCTCGGTGGTCACCGTGCCGCTCGAGCCGAAGACGTGCCACAGGCTGCCATCAAAGACGGGGCAAGGGTCCTTGAGGTCATCCACGCTTTGCGGATGAAACAGCGGAAAAACGTTGGTCGCAAAGTCGATCTTCATATCAGCCCCGGAATTCGCCTGGCACGGACTCGCCAGCGATGCGGGCGAATCAACTTGATGTCCTGCGCATTTTATAGCCAGCGACTTCAACGCAAATACGGCAGGTCCGTTCTCCACCGACATTCCCCCGTCGCTCACGCTTTCAAAGCCCGGCGATGCGCGGCGGGCGTTCTCAGCTTCGCGGAAATATGGTCGCATTCGTGATCCGAGCGGTGACCGAGAGCTCTTCACTTCACCTTGGAACAACTCACGCGCTGGAAAGTTAGGAGCTGGCATCGAAGTCTATTTCTCCTCGATCCGCGCTTAACAAATGTTAGTCGTAACATAAACTAAAGATTACGGGAAGGAACATCTCAATGGAAGCAGCCTTGGGCAGGGTATCCGCCAGTAAACACACTGGCAGGGAAAATCTACTGGTTTGCTTCTCCCACTTGCGATGGAATTTCGTTCATCAACGGCCGCAGCATATCCTCACCCTCGCATCCGAGCAGCAGAGAGTGGTCTACTTTGAGGAGCCTGTTTTCGAAGAACTGCCACAGCCGCAGATGCGGACGAGCGAGGCATCGCCAAACATCCTAATCGTGACACCAGTGCTGCCGCTCGGCGCGTCGGCCGCGAAATCAGATGCCGTGCAGCGGAGGTTTGTTCAGCAGATCATAGCTTCTATGCCGCACAGCCGGCTGATCGCCTGGTATTACACGCCGATGGCTCTCCGCTTCACGGAGTTTCTTGACCCAGACATATGCGTCTACGACTGCATGGACGAACTCTCCGCTTTCAAGAATGCGCCGCCCGAACTGGCGCAGATGGAAAAGGCACTTCTGCGCCGCGCCGATCTCGTTTTCACCGGTGGCCTGAGCCTGTTCGAGACCAAGCGCCGCCTGCATCAGGCTATTTACCCCTTTCCGAGCAGCATCGACGTGAAACACTTTCACAAGGCAAGGCTGCCAGGAAAGGACCCAGCCGATCAGGCCGGCATTCCTCACCCGAGGGTGGGGTATTTCGGCGTCATCGACGAGCGGCTGGACGCCGGACTCGTGGCGCTAGCGGCGCGGACGATGCCGGACGTGCATTTCGTCATGATTGGCCCCGTGGTCAAAATCGATCCTGCAATCCTGCCGAAGGCCGACAACCTGCATTGGTTGGGTGCCAAGGCCTACTGCGACCTGCCCGATTATCTGCGCCATTGGGATGCCGGCTGGATGCCGTTTGCACTCAACGAGGCGACCCGGTTCATCAGCCCAACCAAGACGCCAGAGTTCCTGGCTGCGGGCCTGCCCGTAATCTCGACGGCGATCGTTGACGTCGTGCGCAGCTACGGCGCTGCTGGACTGGTGGAAATCGCCGACAGTGACGACTTGGAGAGCAAGCTGCGCTCCATGCTTTTGCGACCGCGTGAGATGCTGCTGCCGCAAGTCGATGCCTATCTGGCTGACATGTCGTGGGAAAGAACATGGACGGCCATGGCCGCTCACATTGAGGGCGCCTACCGACGCAAGAAGGTCGTCCCGTTGCGCAGGAGCGCATAGCCATGTTCGATTGGCTGATCGTCGGCGCGGGGTTTGCCGGCAGCGTGCTTGCCGAAAGAATAGCCTCGCAGCGTCATGAAAGCGTTCTCTTGGTCGATCGCCGCAGCCATGTCGGCGGCAACGCCTATGATTGCTATAATGAAGCCGGCATCCTCATCCACCGCTATGGGCCACATATTTTTCACACCAACAGCCAGTCGATCGTGGACTACCTCTCCCAGTTCACCCAATGGCGCACATACGAGCATAGGGTTCTGGCGGCGGTGGATGGGATACTGCTCCCCATCCCGATCAATCTCGACACGATAAACCGCCTTTATGGCCTCGAACTGAATTCTGCACAGTTGGAGGAGTTCTTCGCGTCGCGACGCGAAACGGTAGAGGACGTGCGAACGGCCGAGGATGTTGTCGTCAGCACCGTGGGACGCGAACTCTACGAAAAATTCTTCCGTGGCTACACCAGAAAGCAATGGGGCGTCGATCCGAACCAGCTGAGCAAATCGGTGACGGCACGAGTGCCGACCAGGACCAACCGCGATGACCGATATTTCAGCGACAGCTTCCAGAAGATGCCTGCCGGCGGATACACGAGGATGTTCGAGCGCATGCTCGACCATCCGAACATCAAGATCATGCTGCAGACCGACTTCCGCGAAATTCGTGACGAGATACCGTTCCACCGCCTGATCTATACCGGCCCGATCGACGAGTACTTCGGCTGGCGGCTGGGGCGTCTTCCTTATCGTTCGCTCCGCTTCGAGCACGTCACCCTCGACCAAGAGCAGTTTCAGCCGGTTGCCGTCGTCAACTATCCCCAGACGGAAGATTACACCCGCATCACCGAGTACAAACATCTGACTGGCCAGCAGAACGGGCGGACCAGTCTGACCTACGAATATCCTACCGATATCGGGGACCCGTACTATCCGGTGCCGCGGGCCGAAAACGAAGAGCTCTTCAAGCGCTACGAAGCGCTTGGCGCAACCTGTCCCGACGTGTGGTTTGTCGGTCGCCTGGCAACCTACCGCTACTACAACATGGATCAGGTGGTCGGGCAGGCCCTGGCAACCTTCGCCCGTATCCAGAAGAGCGTCCCGGAATGGGCGAGCGCGGGGAAGGCGTCGTTGGCCGAAGGGGCGCTGTAGCTCGCCCACCCGGACGTACCTGGGAGCATCGAGCGTGGCAAGGCGGCGCCGACAGGCGCTCGCAACATCCCTCGTGTCGCTCATGTATTAACGCGTCAGGTTCGCCGCGAACAAAGCTCGCTGGCGGGCCAATTCCTGCGCGATGGGCTTGCGGACGTGCCGACTGCCGTCCGCCTGGACGACCGAAAACAATCCCACCTCCGCATGCCGCGAATTGTCCCAGCCCGGATAGGCGGTTATCGGGTATAGGCAAATACCTTCGATCGGCGCTTCGAGGTCAATTGCGGCACGCACCTCGTCGCAGACATAATGGAGCCACGCCGCCCCGCCTGATCCCTCGGAGCCGGTCTCGGCGATGAACATCGACTTGCCATATCGATGCGCGACCTCGATCAGCATCTCGGATAGGGCACGGTACTCGTGGTGCCCCATGGGAATCGTCGGCCCGTTGAGGTACCACTGATTGTGCGGATAGAAATTCAGGCCAACGACATCGACAACATCGTCGCTGCCCCCCAACTCGGGCTCTGCCCGGCCCAGCAGCATGTCGTAAGCTTCGAACTGTCCGAGACGGGCATTTTCGGCCCGACGCCGTTCGGTCCGCGTCCGGTCGCGAGGGGCAATGTGGATAAGCGGCTCGGCCCAGACAAATCTGCAAGCGGGATCGACCTCGCGCATCGCGCGAACGCCAGCTATTGCAGCTCTCACGAGGTGCCTCTTGAACCATCCCCGCTTCTTCGGGCCAACGCGCGGGAAATAGCCAACCTCAACAGCCCAGGCGAAAAACGAGATTTCGTTGATCGGGCACAACAAAGGCGCTGTACCGGCGATTGAACGATGAACCCTCACAGCTTCTGCAGCGAACGAGGCATAGGCATCGATGAAATGCATCGACCCTTGATCAACGTGGTCTGGACATCCGTAGTGGAAGATGTCCCAGATGACCTGGACACCTGCCGATTGCGCTGCTTCGACCATCGGCGTCCAGCTTGACCAGTCATAGTTTCCAGGAGCGGTTTCGATCAGGTGCCAGCGCAACCCGTCGCGGACGGTACGAAGACCGAGTTCGGTGCAACCGCGGTAGTCGCCCAGGGCGTGCAAATAATGCGAGGTCGCACGGATAAGATCGAGGCGGACGCCGTCCTTGCGCCGGTGCGACGAGCACTCAAAGCCAGCCATGAAAAAACTGGCGAAGGGCGACGTGCCCGCAATCGAAGTCACCTCATTGCCTTCGCTGTGTCGTGCTTCGCTCATACGAAGTCTCCTGCAGGCATTTGGGCTCAGTCTCGGCTGCCGAATGCAGATCGAAGCAGCCATGAGCAATCCGGCTGCCGTATCTCATCCGCCAGGCTGCACTTTCGTCCTGTGCTTAACGGGATGGTTCCAAACCGGATGATCGAGCCTTTGTTCCCGTCGACCCCGTCAGAGGCAGACAGCAGCCAGGGAAGAAGCTGCGCGAGGCAAGTCGGGGGTCAGGCACATGCCGTGATCGGATCATCCAACGCTCCGGCGAAGGCAGGCAACAGTCCGTTCAAATTTCGACTTTCCAATATCGATCATGCAGGCGAGAGGGACGAGGCCCGTCGCGTCAAGCCGCTCCGTCGATCTTTGCCGGCAGAGCGCGCGCCATTCAGCTCAAGCGGGAACATTGGCTACGTCAGCAAGTTTGATCGCCATAGCAAGGGGCCGCAGGGCGGGCGCGCAGATGAGACATCTGGTCAAGGAAATCCTGGTCGAGATCGCTGAAATCCTTCCAGCGATGGCTCAAAAGGGCGACAATTCGGCCGAAGCACTGCCTGTCCATGCGCCGAACTTCCCCCACGATCTGGAGCCGGTTATCCGGGCAGACCCTTCCTGCGAGGTGCCATCGCAACGCGCCGACGATCGGCATAAATCAGTCGCAGTTGAGCAAGCCGCAAGCTGTATGGAGGGATACGGCGCCGGCTCGGATGATCTTGCCTTTGCCAGTCACTGCAGATGAATCCACGGTCAAGGCTCACGCCTCTGACGGGCACCACGCACGGCGTCGAATGCCGAGCGAACGGCTTCAACGTTTGAGGTGTGGGGCCGGGCTTACGGCCTGAAGATCAACGGCGGTTGGCCTGCGCCTCTTCATCGCGCCATCGCTTCGGTCCGCCTGCGACGCTACGCGGCACAGTCGCGCGTGAGCCAAACCGTACCCACGGGTCAATCTCTTCTCCCAAGAAGGCCGCGCCATGGAGGGACCAATAGCGCGGCCCGGCCGAGGTATGACCCACTAGCCTTCGTCGGGTGCCAGTGACAACATCCGAGCAGAACTCAACCATTCGAAACAGCTAATGTTTCCTTGGCATCTGGCCCAGGCGCCAACCTGCAGCAGTTCGCTTGGACGGTCCTGTTCTGGCAATGAGATGATCCAGCCATAAGGTGCGCGGCTCAACAGCCTCCACCCCGTAGCATGTCTTTAGAGTGGCTTCTTCGAAGTGCGCTCCAGAGTGCTGGAGCAGCCACATCACACGGGTTTTGTCGTCGACGCTGCCTTCTGAAAGCGCGTGGTAGCGGGAGCAGTCATGACACCCTCCGTTGGGGCGGAAGCATGTTCTTCGCTCACAGCCGGCTGAGCCCAGAAACTACCGCCGCGAGAGCAATAATATTTTCAGTCGAGATCATGTGACCGGCAGAAGCATTCTAGTGCCTCTCTTTCAGAAATCGGGCTTCACGAAGCAGCGAATTCCAATCCGTGCCGATAAGCTTGATCAGACCGCGCGCATCCGGCTCTGAAATGCCGACTTCTTCAGACAGACGTCGGGCAAGCAATTGCTGATTGCCCTTTTCGACTCGGCCATCGCCATCCTTTTTCATTGGGTTCCTCCTTTGGGAAGCCAACTTGCGGAATGACCTTTCGTTTCACGAAACAAGAAAAAAGCCCGCGTCCGATTCGCGGCAGCGAGGATAGCGCCATTCGCTAGGGACTGTCGCAGGCGGTGCAAAGCAGGTCCACCTGGGGCGATCCAACACCACACACCTTCGATAACGTACGCAAACCGGTCCCAACAGAACCTGCGCGAAACCCGTGCAAGCCGCGCCGAAACGCCCCGCAGCCCCTCAGAATTAATGGGGATTGGCATCGGTGGTGTGTTTTGGGACGTGGGCGGTCAGGCGGGTCTCCTGACCCCCATGTTGAGGAAATGCTTCGGTCCGGGGCCGCCACGGTCCTCGAACGTAGCGGCTATGACGCCAGGGACTGGTATTTCAAGGGCCGCTATCGGAGATGGTCCAAGGGCGCGGGATCGCTCGGATCAAAAACCGCGGGAACGCGGCCGTATCTTCTTTGATCACTGCCTGATGAACATGCCCGTATGGGTCTGGCCGGCGAGCGTATGGGTTGCGGTCAGCGTGCCGTCGGGCATCATCCTAAAACTGACGTCCGCGCCATTCGGGAGGCGCCCCAGCTTCAACGTATTCCCTACAATTTTTCCTTCGCCCGCGGCCTCACCCGGATTGTCATCGCTCAGAATTCCCCACGCGTAGGTTACGGCCACCTTCCCGTTTGAAGAAACAGATTGAACAGACAGTTTACCCTCATATGTGCCTTCCAATCGCCCGACCCAATTGCCCGAAAAAGCAGCGTACTTTGTTGGAACGCCCTTTGAAGGAGGAATGATTGCCACGGATTGATCCATTATTGCCGGGCCGGGGGGAACAACGGCAGGATCCAAGGCGGATTGGGAGGGAATGGCAGCAGGTTCGATAGCGGCGGATTGCAGCGGTTCAGGAGCCGATTGGCACGCGGGTAGGGCAAGTGCTGCGAAGGCCAGTATAAGGTTCCGCATCAATTTCTCCACATCGTTTCCGACGGACATATCCGAAAGCCCGCTGATCGGCAGAAAGTTCCATTCCCCACCAGGCCGGATTTTGGAGACGCCTGATGAACCATGAGTGACCCCAAGAGATAGCCGCTCGTCAACCGTGTAGCGACATTGCGCGGCCGGACCTCAAGCG
Source organism: Mesorhizobium sp. WSM1497 (assembly GCF_001672455.2). Taxonomy (NCBI): domain Bacteria; kingdom Pseudomonadati; phylum Pseudomonadota; class Alphaproteobacteria; order Hyphomicrobiales; family Phyllobacteriaceae; genus Mesorhizobium; species Mesorhizobium sp. WSM1497. The sequence goes on from NZ_CP021071.1 coordinate 390,396, forward strand.
GGCTCGTTGAGATGCCCATTTGCAAGGCCGGATTTCTCGCTTCAGGTGAGACGCCTTTTGCCTGATGCATGGCCGGAGCCATCTGGTCCTCATAGGTAAGGTTGCAGCGTCAGGCCTTGGCGGATCAACCACCTCATGTGATGTCGCAGCGACAATTGCGAGCGCAGCCTATGTCATAGGTTAATGCCCTGCTCGAGGGGCTCGATTATGGGAGTGCAGCACTCCTGTGCCCCGTGCAATGAAGTCCCGGCCAAGGACCTGCCTCGGCATCCTGAATTCCCAGTTCCCGACCAGCAGTCCGGCGCCTCGTTACGGCTATTCGGAACTTTTGACGCGGATGCAAGTTCGATAACCAACATCAGCTAGGTAGCCACTTTGTCACCCACTTCATCCTCGGATGTACTTATCCGCAAGCTCCAGAGCATCTCGGATCTCCGAGAGGGCGATATTGATGTTTTGAAAGACATCCAAATTCAGGAGAAGGATTTTCTTGCCAATTACGACCTGGTGCGTGAGGGTGACCGCCCTGTCAATTCGTTCGTGGTTTTGGATGGCCTGCTCGGTTCCACCAAACTTACCGGCGATGGCAAACGGCAGATTACATCCTTCTTTGTGGCTGGGGACATTCCCGATCTGCATGGACTGCATCTGTCGGTCATGGATTGCAATTTCACGACCCTGACAGCAGCCCGACTGGGCTTCATGCGACATGACGCTCTTCGCGCCATTTGCGAACAGCATCCCCGAATCGCGACGGCTTTTTGGCGCTCGACGCTGATCGATGCAGCGATTTACAGGGAATGGGTAACGAATGTGGGACGACGCGAGGCCTATACGCGCATGGCTCACATCTTGTGCGAATTGATCTTTCGCTTGCGCTCGGTTGGACGCATCCAGGATCACGTCGCGGATCTTCCCATTACCCAGGCAGCACTTGGCGATGCATTGGGCTTGTCTACAGTCCACGTCAACCGAATGCTTCAGGAACTTCGACGTAGAGGCCTCATCGCCACCACAGGCCCAAGGGTGCAGGCTCTTGATTGGCCCGGCCTCACTCGTGCAGGTGATTTCGAAACGACCTACCTGCACCAAAGGAACCCCGCAGCTTAGTGGTGACGGAAGCTTTCGGATGGCACGATTTTTCTTTGATAGTGGCGATCACGATGTGGTCATCCAGGACGAAATCGGCATCGAATGTGCCGGTCTGGAGGAGGTGCGCCGCGTGGGCTTCGAAGGCCTTATCGACCTTACGAAAGATGCACTGACCGAGGTGGACGGGCAGCAAGTATTTGTTGAAGTGCGGAACGAAAACGGCGACAGGATTCTGAGGCTGAGCATCTCGCTTCAGATCAAGCTGATGAGATAACGTGCGATAGGACTTGCTGCGACAGAACGCTGCCGAACGCCGGCACACCAAACGGAGCGGCGACGAAGCCGAATGCCGCGTGGCCGGACTGTCGCACGAAGATGCCGCCGCCATTTGCGACCAGCTCGGGTTCTCCACATTGGACAAATCGGAAAGCCGCAGCAGAAGGGCATGCCCGCCTCAGTGGCGCAATCCGACCGATTTAATCGATGTCCCGATTTTTGTATGAAGTTCTGGAACGCGCACTCTCAGCGCTCGTTCATGTTGTCTCAGCAGAGGGTCGTCGAGATGCAACGAAAAGCGAACGAGGCAAGCCGGGTTGCGAAAGGCCAGGACCTTGAGGTCGAACATCTGGTCGAGCTCACGGAAATTGACCCCAAGCAGGCACGAACGCTGCTTCGCAGGCATGGCGCCGATTGGCCGAAGCTCAAAGACGAGGCGGAAGCTCTGAAGAAGGAAGACTAATCGTCACCTTCCGAGCGGTTGGCGAGAAAGCAGTTCTAGCTCATCCTCATCCGTGACCCCAGCCTGGTAGTAAGCCAGAATACGTGATGCGCGCCGCTCCTTCTCGGTTGCGGTTTCGTTTTTGATTTTGCTGCGTGCGAAGACGCGACTGAGCAGGGCAAGTTCTGATGGGGTGAAGGCGTCTCTATGCATCGCATCTCAACTCCCGCGCGCCCGTCTCGAGAGCGTCGAGGCGGGCTGAAGCCGTGTTGCAGCCTCTGCGCGTCTTTCGGAGATTAAACAAAAAGGCTGTCCGCACCAGCCAGAAACGGTCTTTTTCGGGTTCACGGCGTGATCTGCCCGGCGGCCGCAACATCTGGCTCGATGGCGATAGCGGAGAAACCGGCTTCAACCCGATCGCAAGACGCCTGGCTCCTCTGTTTCCTTGAACTCTTCCGTATCCCTGGGCGCGGCGACCAGATCCTGGAATCCGATAGTGGCGACGAGATAGCCTGCTTCGTCGTAAACCTTCGTCACCCAACTGGTCGGGTCCACGCCATCGACAATTCCGTCGAGCATGGCCTCCTTGGCTGCACGCTTCGCCTCACTGACAGCCTCATCTCGATCAGCCATATCGGCAAAGATTGCAGGCTGGGCCATGCCTTCGATAAACTCGAAGCGAAATTTCGGCATCGGTCGCTCCAGTCATTGTGCCAGCGCATCGGACATTTCTGGCAGGTTTGACGCTCAACGCGGCGGTGTCGAAAAGGATGCAGCGGGTTGATTGCGACTGATCATCAAACCTCAGGCAGCATTGCTGCCTCCCATCTCCCAGTCGCCTTGCCAACGTGCGCGCACGGCGATCATCAGTGTAGCCGCTTCCGTCATTCCTGTTTCAAACAACCTGATCAGCTCTCTCGCCACGGCGTTGGCCGCCGCCGTGTCGGGCAAGATAGCAAATTCCTGGCACAGCGCGTCGAACGCGTCGCGAAGGATGTTCAGGTCACTGGGGTAGAGAGCTTCCGTATTCGTGCGGGTTGGTCGGCTAAGCATCAGGCGCTCCTATTCGGCTACAGTGGGATTGCTCCCAAGCAGCGGCGCCCGTTACACAGCCGCTGACAATGGCTTTATGCGGCACAGCCCAGCAGGTGTCATTAAACTATGATGCACGGCGCGTCGTTCGCCCGTTGAGGGCGCATATGGAGTTGTCCTTGGCTGTCGTGACGCAAGTTTCTTCGCAATGCGTCGGCGGCCTAGCCCCGACCTGTTGTCCGGCGCCTGGAACTCTTCGCGACTGACGGCATTATCTAGTCCGACCAACCGGGGGCGAAATGGGAGTCACGTCACGCGAACGTTCGTCTGAAGTGCAGCGCTTCCAGCTTCTGGCGGGGTTGGGTGACAGGATTCGGGAGATCGATGATCCTGCCGAACTGGCATTTGCGGCAGCGGAATTGCTTGGGAAGCATTTTGGCATCAGTCGAGCCGGATATGGCACGATCGATCTCGAGAAAGAAACGATAGTCATCGACAGAGACTGGAACGCGCCGGGAATCCGAAGTCTGGCCGGAACTCTGAACTTCAGGGACTACGGCTCCTATGTCGATGATTTGAAACGAGGCGAGACGGTCGTCTTCGAGAATGCCGAGACAGACCCGCGAACCCACGACCATGCCGAGGCTCTCAAAGCAATCAGCGCCCAATCCGTCATCAACATGCCGGTCACGGAGCGCGGCGGGTTGGTTGCGTTATTGTACCTCAATCACTCCGAGCCAAGACACTGGACGCCGGCCGAGGTTGCTCTGGTTTCGGAAGTGGCTGACCGGACGCGCACCGCAATTGAACGGCTTCGTGCGGAGAAGGCCCTGCGTGAAAATGCCGAGCGCCTGGCCTTTCTGGATCGCCTCGGCAGAGAGATATCCCCGGCGACAGATGCCGACGCTGTCATGGAGGTCACCACCCGTCTACTTGGCGAACATCTAGGCGTTTCGATTTGCGCCTACGCTGACATGGAGCCGGACCAGGACCACTTCACCATTCGCGGCGACTGGAGCGCTCCTGGCTCGCCTAGCATCAGGGGATACTACAGTCTTGCCGATTTCGGTCGCCTCGCTGTTGGCAATCTGACCGCCAATCGGCCGCTCGTCATCAACGACAATCTCGAGGAAATTGCGCCCGAGGAAGCAAAGACCTTTCAGGATATCGGCATAACGGCAACGATCTGCATGCCCTTGGTCAAGCAAGGCCGGCTGGCTGCGCTAATGGCCGTTCACGACACGCAGCGCCGCGTCTGGTCGCAGCGCGAACTGTCCTTGCTGGCGGAGGTGACAGAGCGGTCATGGGCTCACATCGAGCGCGTCCGCTCGGAACAGGCTGCCCGAGCGAGCGAGGAGCGGCTAAGGCTAGCGACCGATGCAGCCGCTATCGGAACGTGGGACTATGATCCCATCACAAGGGTGCTGCGTTGGGACGACCGATGCAAAGCTCTCTTCGGTCTGCCACCTGAGGCGGAGGTGACATATGAGAGCGCGTTCCTGGCCGGTCTCCATCCAGAAGACCGTGAACGGGCGGATGAGGCCGTACGCCGGGCGCTCGCGCCGGGCGAGTCTTCCCGCTACGACATCGAATATCGGACGATCGGGCTGCGCGACGGAAAGGAGCGTTGGATAGCTGCAACGGGCGAATCTCTTTTCCGGTCCGGACGCGCGGTGCGTTTCATCGGCACCGTCATGGATATTACCGCGCGAAAGCGGGTGGAGAACCAGCTTCAGATGATGAATGCGACTGCCGCCGCCGTGGCAGCCGAGCTGGACGTGGAGCGCATTGTCCAGATTGTCACCGACGCTGGCGTCGCGCTGTCAGGCGCGCAATTCGGAGCTTTTTTCTACAATGTCCTCGATGACACGGGGGACAGCTATGTGCTCTACGCCCTGTCGGGAGCGCCACGCTCCGCTTTCGAAAATTTTCCCATGCCACGCAACACGGCCGTGTTCGAGCCTACTTTTCGCGGGACGGGCGTGGTGCGTTCCGATGATATCCTCATGGATGTGCGCTATGGAAAAAATTCGCCGAGGAAGGGAATGCCGGAAGGCCATCTTCCCGTGCGATCCTATCTTGCCGTGCCGGTCATTTCGCGATCGGGCGAAGTGCTGGGTGGGCTGTTCTTCGGACATTCCGGTTGCGGTGTCTTTGCCGCAGAGCATGAGACAGCCTTGCTGGGGCTGGCCGGTCATGCCGCCACGGCAATCGACAACTCCCGACTGTTCAAAGCGCTGCAGACGCTCAACGCCACTCTTGAGCAGCGTGTGGCTGAGGAAGTTGCCGAACGCGTCCGAGCAGAAGAGCACCTGCGCCAGGCGCAGAAGATGGAGGCCGTGGGACAGCTTACCGGTGGCATCGCCCACGACTTCAACAATATGCTGGCTGTCATCATTGGCGGTTTGAATCTCGTGCAGCGCAAGCTCCGAAACGGCGACACGAACGTGAACCACTTCGTCACCGGTGCAATCGATGGGGCACAACGCGCTGCGGAACTTACCAAGCGGCTGCTTGCCTTCTCTCGCCAGCAGCCCTTGGCACCGACGCGCCTGAATCCTAATCGACTCGTCTCCGGCATGAGCGAACTGCTGAGCCGAACGCTTGGAGAGACCATAGCAATCGAGACGGTGCTCGCCGCTGGGCTGTGGCATGTGGAGGCCGATGCAGGGCAATTGGAAAGCGCATTGCTCAACCTTTGCGTCAACGCACGCGATGCCATGCCCGGCGGCGGAAAGCTCACGATTGAAACGTCTAACGCCCATATTGACGATCGGTATGCGAGAGAAAACGCGATCTCCTCGGGCCAGTATGTGATGATAGCGGTCACCGATTCCGGAACGGGCATGACTGCGGACGTGCTGGCAAGAGCCTTCGATCCGTTCTTCACCACAAAGGGAGTCGGCAAGGGTACCGGATTGGGACTTAGCCAAGTGTATGGGTTTGTTCGTCAGTCCGGCGGCAGCGTCAAGATCTATTCCGAACTCGGTGTCGGAACCACCTTGAAGATCTATCTACCGCGGTCGCATGGCGGCATTCCCGACAGCCCGGCCGCCGCCTTGGCGGGCGAGCATCCGGGACGTTCAGACGAGGTCATCATGATCGTCGAGGATGAAGATCGTGTACGCCTGATGGCCGCAGAAGCGCTGCGAGAACTAGGCTATTCCGTCCTGGAAATGTCGGGGCCACGAGACGCACTTGCCGCCGTGGAGAGCGGGCATGTGCCTTCGCTTCTGTTCACCGATGTGGTCATGCCGGAAATGTCAGGCCGCGAACTGGTGGACAAGGTCAGGACATCGCACCCGTCACTAAAGGTGCTCTACACCACCGGCTACACGCGAAACGCGATTGTTCACAATGGCACGCTCGATTTTGGAACGGAGCTTTTGACCAAACCCTACACGATCGACGAGCTGGCCGAGAAGGTCCGAAAGGTGCTCGATCGAAAGTAACGATCGGCCAGAGGCGATGTACTCAAGCGGCCGACCCAAATCCACTGCAGGCACGGCGGGGCGGTATGATGTCTCGCTGGAACCAGGGGGGACTGCCGCGAGTTCTCTGGAATGGCAAATCATCCGATCACCAGCGCCCTTACCACAATCGGCACACTGACTTCCCGTCCCGCTGCGTTCCTGGTCTTGTTGGCCTACGCAATTCTTTGGATGATTTTCGAGCGACAGAGCTTGGATTGGCATGGAGCCGCAACATTGTTCACGTGGGCGATGACGCTGTTCATCCAGCGCGCGGAGCACCGCGACACTCAAGCGATCCACGCCAAGCTGGACGAGATCCTGCGGTCAGATCACGCGGCTTCAAACATCACCCGGATCGACGATGAAGAGCCTGAGGAGATCGAAAAACATCGCCATCGCCAGCAACTGGGCGATTGACGTGCAGCCTTTCGGTTCCGTTGCGTCAGGCGCCCGCAAGAAGACCTCCCGCATTGCGCCTTGGCGAAAGGTGCTCATCTATCTGGCCATTGCCGCCATCGGCAGCCTGCTCACGGTGTTGATCATAAACCTCACTCCACAGCCGCGCGTTCTACGATCTATCGTCCCCCACCGGTTCGACGCTACGGATCCCCAATTTCCCAAGACGATGAGCAGCTATTCGCAAGGGCAGATGTTCGGTTCCAACGCGGTCCAAACTCTCGTCAACGGAGACGAAATATTTCCCTCAATGCTGCAAGCAATCGGGGCGGCTCGATCCAGCGTCAACATGGAAACGTATATTTATTGGTCAGGAGCCATCGGCTACGAGTTCGCGATCGCATTGGCGACGAAGGCCCGCGAAGGCGTGGAAGTCCGCGTGAACGTCGACTGGGTTGGCAGCCTTCCCTTCGACGAGGACCTGATCCGCATCATGACGACGGCAGGTGTGCGGTTCGAACGCTATCGGCCGCTACGCTGGTATACGTTGGACCGTGTAAACAACCGAACTCATCGCAAGCTGCTGATCGTTGATGGCCGGATCGCTTTCACTGGCGGGGTCGGCATTGCCGATGATTGGCGCGGGAACGCACGCAACTCAAATGAATGGCGCGACACGCATTACCGGATCGAAGGACCAGCCGTGCCCGCATTCCAGGCGGCGTTCGCCGAAAACTGGCTTGAGACGACCGGCGAGACATTGCAGGGCGGGAAGTTCTACCCTGCAGTTGCGGCCGCTGGCGGTCTCGATGCGCAGTTGATACTTTCTTCGCAGCCAAACGGCTCGGAGAACATGGAGTTGATGATGTTGGCGGCAATAGCCGCGGCCAAGGATCATCTGCGCATCGGCATGGCCTACTTCGTGCCGGACGACATCGCGCTGCAGCAGATTCTTGATGCAAGGAAGCGAGGCGTCTCGGTCGATGTCATCGTTCCCAATTGGCTCACGGATGTGCCTGTGGTGCGAAAGGGCTCGCGCTTTTTCTGGGGCGAATTGCTCAAGGCCGGTGTGCGCATCTTTGAGTTTCAACCCACAATGTACCATCCCAAGCTTTTGATCGTCGACGATGCCTGGGTGAGCTTTGGCTCGGCTAATCTGGATGAGCGATCCTTGCGCCTCAACGATGAGGCCAGTCTGAACGTCTACGGCTTGGAATTCGCGCGGACGCAAATAGACGTTTTCAACGAGGACCTGAAGCGATCAAGGCAGGTCAGTCTGGAAGAATGGCAAGCGCGTCCGCTAAGCGAAAAGGTCACCGACTACTTTGCGAGCAGGTTTCGCTCCCAGCTCTGATAATGGCGAGGAGGCGGAGATCCAAAGTCCCCGCGATTGCTCGCCAGGTATTTCGCAGCCTTGCTGGATCAGGTCGCGGAAGCCCTCCCTCCCAGCCGCGCTCGCCGCTGGACTCTCCCAGTGTTCCGCACGGATGTGGAGAGCCTAAAAGACTTCGATCACCTTACGGCTTCTCTTTTTGAGAGCCTGGATGGGTTTGCGGCGAGTTTGCGGCTGCGCCGGCAACGACTCCACCGGACGCTGTGCAAGCCTTGCTTGTCTCAGCCGCGCCGTCTTCTCGGCGCGTTGTGCGCGTTCAGCGTCCAGCGTCTCTTGGCTGATGCGTTTGGCGCGGTCGTATCTTTCCTTGTCATGATTGCGCGTCACGGACACCTCCTAGCCAGCAACAAAAATCCTGCGAACCTTTTTGGTGACACGCTGCTTGCGTTCTATGGGAGACGGCGTGATGGCCTGTGCGAGGCGCGCTTCCTTCAACCGCGCCGTCTTGGCGGCGCGCTCAGCACGTTCCTTGTCGACAATGATTGCTGCAGCTGATGTGGTCTTCTCGTTGCGAGCGTCATTATTGGTCCGCGGCATCTCAGCGCCTCGCCTTAATTCTTGTCGCCCGCAGAGCCATTTTGTACCTGGGTCGTGCTCTAACCTGGTGTATCGCCCCCTTGGGCGAGATTTTGCCTCGATGAGCCGGCTTCTTGCGCAGGTGGTTGTCGTTGTCCGCTTGTGGGATGGCCATCTCGGTTCTCCTATGCGGGCCGAACTTCGATATGACCCAAGTGTTCCAAGGCAACGCGCAAGCTGCTGGGCTATTTTCGATGCAAGGAAACGCGCTTCAGGCGCGTGATCGGGGAACCGTGACAGGGGGCCGTAGCTGGAACTTTGAGAGCGCAGATAGCGTCGGCGCCTGCACACGGCGGACCTCTCCCAAACGCTGTCAGCCGCGGCGGTGCGATTACCGGCAGCAAAGGAGCTTGGTGTCGACGATGAACTTCCTGGCGACGAGATCGTTCGGACATTGCTGCGGCGCAGGATCCCCCGCGAGCGCATTAGCTGGGTGTTGTAGGGCGTTAGGGCCGTTGAACCACCACCGGGGTGTGTCAGTAGCACCTTACAGGCAGCCGCAGGTCCAAACGAGCAGCACCGTTCCAAGCGCATAAGGGACCAGAAGCAAACCTATCGTCACCCAGAAAGCCGGCTCTGCCAAGGCGGCCATGTCCTTGCGAAACTGCTCCATGGGGCTACCCCGGCAACTTCGACAAACGAAAAGAGCTGATCTGGTATGGCCTACGGCCCGCTTTTGGCATCTTCGACCTCCAGCGCATCCATGAGGGCTGCCACATCGCTGGGTTCGCCAGCGGCGTCACCATGCACGCCAGTTCGCGCTTTCTTGAGCGCTTGCTCGATCGCATCTTCAATGTTTCCGAGCTCGTCCTCACGCACCTCGCGACCATAACCGGCCGCTTCGGCATCCTGCTCGAATTGCTGGGCCAGCACGGCGAAGCTCACTTCCTCTTGGCCGGCAAGAGTGCCGACATTCTCCTGCAGCCAGCTTTCAAAAAACTCTTTGGTCGCGTTCATCGGATAACTCCTCCACCGGATTAAGCGCGGCGGCGATCCGAAGTTCCGCCATGGCGTCACTTTCTCAATCAGACGAACAGAAGCGCGTGCGCTGACATTCACGGAAGGCAGCTGAACTTTCAGGTGCCACATGACCGCCGCTTCATTTGGCCTTTTGCGTATCCGGCGCGAACAGGGCCTGGCCTGCCAGCTTCGCGTGCAACGTGCGGGCCAGGTCAAGATGTTCAAGCACCGTCGGCAGCTTTTCGGAGGCGAAGCGCTGAAGCGCTGCATCCTCGCCCGAGCCTATCTCCCAAGCCAGGAGCTGCGCCGTCCTTTGGTGATCGACGATCTGCGCCCTCAGGTACGCCAGCTCAAACGCGGCGCCGTCGAGCTTTTCGAGATCGGAACGGATTTTCTTGTGATCTGGGTCGAGCCCTTCGGGAAGTGGAATCTTGCTTTTGTCGGCCACGGATTTCAGCTGCTCATTGGCCTTGTTGTGATCATCGACCATCCGATTTGCAAATTCACGGAGGTCTTCGTGGCTTGTCTTTCCAGCCGCGAGTCGCCCGAACTCTATCTCGGCCCTGCCGCCTGCCGTAATTAGCTGTACGAAAAGCCGATCCTGATAATTCGTCTGGTGCGGTGCTGGAACTCCAGGCTTCTCCATACTGGTATCGGGGGCAAGACCGGCTGGATTGCCGATTTGCGCCAGCGCACAGCAGGGCGACACTGCCAGGACTACTGTCATTATGGCGGCACGCATGAACTGTCCTCCATTCAATACCTAGTTGATTGTCGGCCGCGGTTTTTCCCGGATGATGTCTAGAGCGTGAGCAAATAGGCCACCAATGCTTCCTTTTCCGATTGGTCGAGCTTCGTTCCGAGCACCAGGTTGAAGAACTCAACGGTATCGCCCAGCGTCATCAGACGGCCGTCATGAAGATAGGGCGGAGAATCCTTGATCCCGCGCAACGTGAAGGTCTTGATGGGTCCATCTGGAATGGCAACCTGGTCGTTGAACGTCTGACCAACTTTGTAGAATCGCTCGAGCTTCAGGTCGTGCATATTGTTGTCCATGAAGGACTGGGCTGGAACATGACATTCGCCGCAGCGGCCCTTTCCCATGAACACCTGCTCGCCCTTGATCTCCAGCGCACTGGCGGTAGCCGGGTCAAGTCGTCCAAATGGATCGAGCTTGGGTGCCGGAGGAAAATCGATGATGTTCTGCATCTGCGCCATCATCGCGACCTGGTTGGGCCGATCCGGCAGGTTCACGCCCTTGCGGGTGGCGCTCACGTGATCGCCGTTGAAATAGGCGGTGCGCTGTTCGAACTCCGTAAAGTCTTCCACGGAACGCAGCGAGCGCTTGGATCCGTGGATCTGCTGGTTGAACAAGCCGCGCAGGCTGGTTGTGTCGAGCCGGAAGCGCTCGGCTTGCGGCCGCACGTCCGGGGTGAGGTGAAACGCCCCGTTGGTGTGGAAATTGGAATGGCAATCGAGGCAAGCGACACCCGTGCTTTGCATCGCTACCTTCCTGTCCTCGGTCTGGTTGAATTCCTCCTGCGGAAATGGCGTCAGCAGCAGACGAAGTCCTTCCATCTGCACGGGCGTGATGATGCCGTTCATGTATTCGTAGAAGTTGCGTATCGTCAGCAGATCCCCTCGCGACACATCTCCAAGCTCCGGGTGCGTGGTCAGAAATATTGGAGGTGGAAACTCCGGGGTAAGGTGATCCGGTAGATCGAAATCGACGTCGAAGCGGCGCAGATCGCGTCCTTCATCAGCGCCGATCTCTCTAATCTCACTTTCAGGAAAGACCTGACCTCCGGCGGCCTGCTTGACGTGCGGCAACGGTAGGAAGCCTTGCGGCAACAGACCACGATCACGAATTTCCTGAGGGGTTTTCGCTGCCAGGCTGCTCCAGGTTTCGCCTGCCGGCAGTTTCACTCGCGAGCCTTCTTGTACAGCCTTGCGCCCGCCCGACATCATGACGCCGGGCATCGGCCGGTCGGCCAGATCGTAACGGCTCTCGAGCAGGCCGCGTTGCCGTTGTGTCACAGCCGGCTTTTGCGCCTCGTCAGTTTCCTTGACCGCAGAAAAAGGCAAGCTTGGCAATGGTCGATACGTCAGATCCGGCGGCAGCGGGTCCGAAGCAACATTGAGCGTGAACGTTGCAGCGCCAAGCAGGACCGGCAAACCAAGATTGAAGATGCGCGACATATCCCCTCCCCACAGCGTTGAATTTGGCCCCAACCAGTGCGCGCCAGCTTTGTTCCATAGCTTTGATAGCCCCAACGCTCACGCTCGGCTTTCGATGATCGCCGGTGTCGCTGCTTTGGAGGGTGCGATCTGCGTGCCTTGCCTGCGTGCCGCTCTCGCCATCTTCTGGCTGATGAGTGCACGTCCGCTACCGACTCGTGGCCTTGTAGCCCGCACCGAGCGAAGCTATCTATCCCGACATTCCGGATTGTATCACCCCATCGGCCGACGACCCGTCAGACATCGCCGCATTGTTGATCTGGTCCGTCCCGAACTGAGCGACCTGAACCATCATAGCCCTGGCCTTTGCAATGAGTTCATCGTCGGGAAGAGTATGCCCGGCCTGCAGGGTAACTGTAATACACTCGCCTCCCTCGCCCCGAAATTCCACGACCGGAGCCTGGTCTCGGCTGACGACAACTCCCATCATCTGCATAAAAACCTCCTCGTCGCTTCCTGTTGGCCAGACAAACGCACCCAGCTCGGCCATCTAATCCTCGACATAGGCCCCAGGTTGACGCCCGCCTCTGGGCGCCTTGGCGTCTTTCGAATGCTCGGCGACCGCAGGGCCTGCTCCGGATATTTTCTCTGGGGCCGGTGAAGGTGTCGCCGACTTTGACGGGGTCCTGCCGCTCGATTTCTCGGGGCGGTGTGATATGTCAGTTGAAGACTTGTCTGAAGAAGTCATGGCTCTTTCCCTAGCGCGAAAACCCCAATACCAACCTGCGAAAGGCCGTGACGTTCCATCGTGATATGATCTCCGTTGTTGAACCTGCCTCGCTGGGGCGCACCGGCAACGGGCTGATTTCGCAAGACGAATGGCGACGGCCAAGGCGCTCGGGCAAGACACAGCCTGACACGTCGCGGCGCGGGTATTGGAATGCGAGCCGACGCGAAACGCTTCATTGAGATCATCCATCACGGAACCCGCGGCAGGCAGCAGCTTCGTCATTTCTGCAGGAATGCGTTTTGCCAACGCGGACACCGCGACCATGCCCGTCGCCCGCCACTCTCTCCTGGTGCCAAGCGCCCGCTTGCAGCGCCTACCTCGAGGAGCCTGCAATACAGGCTGACTCGGCAGCTCAACCGATGAGGAACAATATCTCCCTTTGAAAGTTCTGGCCGACCCATGAAGGAGGTATGAAATGTCAGAATCACGCGAATGGCTTGTCCAATGGCTCAGGGATGCTCACGCCATGGAGGAGCAGGCCGAAACCATGTTGAATGGGCAACTGAACCGGATAGAGAACTATCCTGAGCTCAGCGAGCGGATTCGCCAGCACATCCAGGAGACCAGACAGCAGGCTGCTCGGCTGGAAACCTGTCTTGACCGCATCGGACAAGGATCTTCCACACTGAAGGATGCCGGCGGCAAGCTGACGGCAATGGCGCAGTCGCTCAGTGGGGTGTTCGCCGGGGACGAAGTGATGAAGGGATCGCTTGCAAGCTACACGTTCGAGCACATGGAAATCGCCTCCTACACAATCCTGATCGCCGCCGCCAAATCGCTAGGCGAAGCAGAGGTCGCCCAGCTCTGCGAAGAGAATCTGCGTGAGGAAGTTGCGATGGCGGACTGGTTGAAAAGCCATATTCCAGCGACAGCCGAGCAGTTCCTCGCGCGGGCCGACTCGGAGAGTGACAACGCCAAGCGCTGATCTACGATCGTGGCTCGCAGGCGATAGTGAGCGCCGGTCAGCGCAGCGTACGGGCCCACGCTGACCGCCGTGCCGCGGGCCCACATAGCAACTACCTTGACCAGGTAATATTCGTATCGGTCTTGGGGGTGACCGTCCTGTTTGGGCGGCAACGACAAACCAACGACCTGGTCTGATGACGGCAGTTCCTCATGCGGGCGTGGAGCGTCATTCCGATTGAAAACAGGAACTGAGAGAGCGGCATCTTGCGTCAAGACGCAAGTCGCAAGAAGCATCGTTAGGCCACTGAAGTGAGAACCTCCGTCGGGCCGGGCCACGAAACATTCGGCAGCGGTCGGGCGTTGTCTCGGGAGTTTGGGGCGACCCGCACCGCCATGTTTTCTTGGCAGGTGATCGAGTGCGTTCTGGGAAATGCGCGTGCCACGCGGCCTCCGTTATGGCCTGACGATTCGTCCCATCAAGCTGGTCGTTTGTGCCCTCATGCGAGGAGGAAGTCCTTCCAGGTCGAGCGGGTCAGGCAACACCGGAGTATTTTTTCATTACCCTTGCTGCTCGCACGAGTGACGACCAATCAGCTCCCATAGTGGCGACGAGGTCACTAGCTTCTTCGCTGGAAATGCCGGTGCGGGCGGCGAGCTTCTTCGCAAGCAAATCGAAAGCCAGTTCGACTATCGTCATCGTTCAGCCCTTTCGCTAAGCTCTCCAATACCCTCTCGGAGGGTCTCTCGCATTAGCCCATGTTAATGACGCCATTATCCGCGAGGCGAGAAGCAATTTCCTTCACCTCGTGGGCGGCACGACCTATCTCGAATTCTGCAACACACGCAGCGCGCCTGGCGCGCTGCTGTCGCTTCCGATGATGCACAAGAGTGAGAACGGTCGCCGCTCACACTTCATCACCGCCAATTTTCAGATCGCAGACGGCCCGGCTGCCGACGAGATCGTCGTGGCCATCGGTGCTGCGGACGGCGGCTGGGTCGGCATGCGTCAGGAAGGCAGTCGCCGATTGACGGGAACAATTTAGCGAACAGTAAATTCAACGGTCTTCTGGTAGGAGGCAAAAGTGTCCCAGCGAAGCGTCGACAAAGACCGATTGGAGCGCGCAGACCGCGAGGCAAAAGTTGCTAACGCGGCCGAGAGAGAGGCGCGTTATTTGAAAACTGCGCGACTTCGAGAACAACGCCTTGCTGCCGAAGCCAAGGGTCCCCAGGCTTCGAAGAAAGGCCGATCCAGGAGCTAAGGCGCTTAGCCGCCGAGGCTGGCCGTGAGACAGCGACGCCCTTCTGATGGAACATACACCACGCTAATAGTTCTAGCGCGCCGGGCACGCGACGATCCCGGCACATCCTCATTGGGGCGCCCGCCGCTGCCGTCAAGGAGGCCGGCGCAAGGCGCGCTCGACGCGTGAGCGAGGGGAACATCATGAATCCCGAAAAGCCCAGCATTTATGCGCCATCCGCCGAGCTGCTCGCTGCCATGGCTAATGAAAAGCGCCTTCTCGCTCTAATGATTCTTGCTGACGGAGAAATGTCCGTTTCTGATCTGGCGCCGCGATTGGGGCTTAGCAACTCAGCACTCTCCCAGCATCTCGGCATGATGCGAGAATCTGGTCTGGTCACCCGGAGGCAGGAGCGCCATAAAGCGTATTACTCGTGCACAGATCTTGCCCTGAAAGTCCTTGAGCTCCTGGACTGGCTTGTTGAGCGGAAAACTCTGCCTGGCCGCGACCATCATCCATGAAGCCGGACCTTTGGAAGGTTGCGATGTCGGGACTCAAGGCTCGTCACCGGATTGTGGAGATTTGTAAGCTTCGACCCCGCCGCCAGCGATGGCGGCGGGGTTGGATGGTTCGTTCAGTCGTAAACCTTGATGATTTTCCGGGTGCCCGGGTCCACCAGCACCGTGCGGTTGTCGACCACAACGTAGCGATATTTGACGTTGGGGACCTCATGGATCTCAACCGTTTCCGGCAGGGCTGTCCCGACATTCAGTTCCACGCCGGGGAGCTTGACCGACGCCAGGGGCTGCTTCTTCACATATTCGCGGATGACGGTGTCCTGTTCCGGCTGGATGATGATGTCGTCCGCGGCGGCTGAGCCGATCCCAGCCAATAGCAACATCGCTGCTGCGGTGTTCTTTAGAAGCATGTTCATATCTGCACTCCTGTAGGGACGGGCGCAACACGATCATCGTCCCGCGCCGCCCGGCAAGTTGAACATGGAGCCGCCCTAAACGTTCCGCCCTAGGTACTTAGGTCTAGTCCCCTTGGGACCTAAGTCTGGTTCTGGAAACCGCATTGGTCCTGTCAGCGGCAGCGGCTGGAACGCTTGGCTTCCGCGGCTGTTGTCTCTCGAATTTGGAAGAATGCAGATGGATAAAGTGTGGACCAAGCACGCTGGTTATTCGCGGCTGTTCCCTTTCTCGTGATGGCACTCGTTCTTGGCTGGCATGTGGTGGATCGGCGGGCAAACGTCCCTTCCGACGCCGAACCCGTATCTTTAACCTGCAGTAGGTGACCTGATGTTGCGCGACAAGGAGAGTCGGATCTTAGAGGCAGGCCTGTTGGCGGCGGTGCCTGTTTGTGTGGCGATTACCGCACTGGTCGCCTTGATGACCTTGGCCAGGATATGAATCGGTTCCTTTTCGCGGCCTCCGACTTCCTATCTCGGCCGCCAGGCTTCTATGTCATGCTCATGGCAATGGTTTTGTGCACCGCCCTGGTGCCTTTTGGACTGACAAATGCGGTCACCTATGCCCTGTCGGTTGCCGCCATCGTGATCACCGGTGTTGTCCTTTTACAAGGCTATCGCGATACCGCCGCCATTCACGCAAAACTCGACGAGATCATCGTTTCACTGAAGGAAACCAGGAACGACGTTGTCGGATTGGAGCATGCCGAGCCGGACGAGATCAGGGAGAAGCTTGTAAAACTCGAAGAAGAAGCGTCCCAAACGATCGGGGCTGCCAGGCGCGAACTTTCGAAAGCAACAGGAGAGAGATCATGAACAATCTCATTTGGCTCGTTGGTGCGGTGGTCGTCGTCTTGGCGATTTTGAGTTTTTTTGGCCTTCGGTAGGCGACGAGCATTTCCGCCGACAACCTGAAGGATCAGGGGGAACTACACTTGGCGTCGCAAATTGCTTTCATGAATGACAATCAGCCGCCCCCCGACAAGTTGATATCCGAGCCACCGCCAGATTGGCAGGGCGTGTTTTTTGCCACCGCTGCCCTCGTCTCGTCCTTATGCGCCCTGCTGCTGGCATTTTGGATGTCTGTTTGATCGCTGTCGGAGGGGCCATTGTCCTATAAAGAGCCAAAAAGGTTTGGCATCAAAGTTGCTTTGACAAGTTGGGGCGGATGAAGCCCGCCGCTTCGCAAATGGGGCGGCGGGCTTTCATAAGCTAACCCTCAGAAACGAGCCTTGGCCGGCATTTTACTTGGCGAAGGTCACGCATGTCGACCTGCTGACGCCGCAGGGATGCCTGGGTAAGCGCAATCTGTGGCGCTACCGACGTCTTTCCGCCGTGTGGTGATCTTCTGGTCGGCCGTCCCGTCTGCTTCAGGCTCTTTGCCGGCAAGCATACCAAACTCACCGTTGGTTTTCCGCCATCAGGTCCCCTCTGCGAGCAATGGCAACTCTTCGATCGGTCTGGGGTTCCTGGACAATCTGGGATCGGTGTCACTCCGCCCAGCTCGTGACGGCGGGAATGGCGCCCCGAAAATATCCGACATTTATCAAGGCCCGGAACAAAGATGGCGCCGGGAGATTGGAGTTCATCGTCCTCCTCAACCAAGGAACCTAAGCATGAGAACCAAACTACGCATGGCATCGCTGTCGATCGCGACCGCAATGACCGCTGTACTGCCTGCCTTGTCAGCAGAGACGGCCCAGGACTTCGTCACGAAGGCCGCGATCGGCGGGATGTTCGAAGTGCAGTCCAGCAAGGTCGCTCAAAGCAGGCTCCAGGATCCGACCCTTAAGGATTTCGCGCAGAAGATGATCTCCGACCACGGTGCTGCGAACGCCAAACTCGAGAGTATTGCCGGCGAACAGAAATTGCAGGTGCCCGCCGACCTCGACGCTGCCCACAAGAACGAAGTCGACAAGTTGCAGTCAGCTGCGGCGCCAGTCGATGCAACCTATGCCGACATGCAGAAGAGGGCGCATGCCGATGCTGTAAGCATGTTTGAAAGCTACGCCAAGGACGGCGACAATTCCGCTCTCAAGTCGTTTGCAAGCGAGACGTTGCCGACACTCAAGATGCATCAGGAGATGGTTGGCAAGGTCGCGGCTGCCGCTCCTGCCCCCGACAGTTCCGCGCCAGCCGCGTCCGATGCGGCCGCCACAAATTCTGTGGCACCGGTGCCTGGCGCCAACAGCTTCACCGAGGACCAGGCCAAGAGCGCCATCGAAAAGGCGGGCTACTCGGACGTCTCCGCCCTGACGAAGGATGACAAGGGCATCTGGCGTGGAACGGCGAGCAAGGACGGCAAAGCAGCACCCATCGCCCTCGACTTTCAAGGCAACGTCGTTGCCGGCAAGAATTGATCACCAACCAAGGACAAATCAGATGAAAACCGTAACAGGCCTCTTCGACAATTACGATCAAGCAAGCGACGCTGTGGGCGAGCTTGAAGCCACGGGCGTTCCGCACGACGATATTAGCATCGTGGCGGGTAATTCGGGCGGCCGACTTACGGGCGAAGCGTCGGAGGCTGGCGAGGATGCGGCAGCAGGGGCTGGTGTCGGCGCCGTTGTCGGCGGGGCCGGCGGCCTGCTCACCGGCCTTGGCCTGATGGCCATACCTGGTCTCGGCCCCGTGGTTGCCGCGGGCTGGCTGGCAGCGACTGCGGTCGGCGCTGTCGGCGGTGCCGTGGTCGGTGGCGCAGCGGGCGGCATCATCGGCGCGATGACAGAGTCCGGTGTGCCGGAAAGCGACGCACATGTTTATGCCGAAGGCGTTCGGCGCGGGGGAACAATGGTTATAGCCAGGGTCGAAGACGACCTTGTCCCCGACGCGGAACAGATACTGAAGCAATATAATTCCGTCGACATAGCCCATCGGCGAACCGAATACGAAGCAGGCGGTTGGACCGGCTTCGATCCAACGGATGAAGTCTACACAGGTGATGACCTGGAAAGCGCCAGAGGTCGTCGCGAAGTGTGAGATGAAATGACTGGGCGGCTAACAGCCGCCCTCGTCCTTCCTGCGCGATGTGCAACGCTGGTATCTCAGGTAGCACCAAGGTCGAATGGTCGTCGCGACGACTTGCAGTTCACCAGGGCCCTGCCGCTGAGCAACACACGACTTGTGATGCTGATCGCAGCCCGAAAGGGCCTCGTATTCTCGAAGAAAGAGTTATCGGCCTGTCGTCATCACGAAGGTGAACCGGCTTTTCCTAGGTGAGAAACGACGTCAATACTCCGCCAAGCCCCTGACAATCTCGCTGCGGTGTATAGTCCATGGCCTAAGGTTTGTTTGCTGGCTTTCCCTTTGCCCCGATAGAGCGGCCGGAACACAGTTTCTGTTGCCGCGGGCGGGACGAGAGGGGAACTGCTGGCGACACTGACCGCAGGTTGGCCAGCCCGCGTCAGGCTTGCGCGGCGACCTCATTCACGAATGTGGTGTCGTGTGGGATTTCCAAGAAGGCATCCGAATATCGGATGTCAGTTCATTGGCCAGACGATCATAAGCATCGGCACAGCAACAATGACTACGAGGAAAGACAGGGGCAGTCCCAGACGCGGATAGTCGCTGAAGCGGTAGCCACCCGGCCCCATGACAAGCGTGTTGCACTGGTGTCCGATCGGGGTGAGAAAATCACAGCCGGCGCCAATGGCGACAGCCATCAAAAACGGTTCGGGCCTGTAGCCCAGATCACTAGCAAATTCGGCGGCGATAGGCGCCATGACAAGGACGGTGGCGGCATTGTTGAGGAATGGCGTAACGGCCATGGCGGCGACAAGGATGAGCGTCAGTGCGCCGGACGCCGGAAGGAGGGTCCCCAGTCTAGCAAGCTCGCCGGCAACTACTC
The DNA here is from genome assembly GCF_001672455.2 of Mesorhizobium sp. WSM1497. Lineage (NCBI taxonomy): Bacteria > Pseudomonadati > Pseudomonadota > Alphaproteobacteria > Hyphomicrobiales > Phyllobacteriaceae > Mesorhizobium > Mesorhizobium sp. WSM1497. The sequence goes on from NZ_CP021071.1 coordinate 409,965, forward strand.
CCGTAGCTCCTGTACTGCGTAGTGAATCGCTCACTGGAATGAGAACGGCGAGCATGACGAGGATAGGCCCATCGAGCGATTGGTAAACATCGCGGAGCGGAATGACCTTGAAAAGCACAATCGCGACCGCGGCCGCGAAAAAAGCGACGGACACTGGCAGCAGCCCAAACGCCGTCGCCACCATGGCGAGAGCAAGGACCACTACCGGCACGATACCCTTGCGGACGCTACCAAGAAGGATAGCCCTTTCTGCCAGCGGTAAGCAGCCGAGTTCACGAAGTATCTCGGGCATCCTCGCTGCACTGCCCCGCAAGACGACAACGTCCCCGAGCCTCAGCTCGACTGCGGCCAGCCTGCGGTCGAGGCGCTCCCCACGACGGCTGACGGCCAGGAGGTTGACGTTGAAGCGATCGTAAAGGGCAAGGCGCTGGGCGGTCCAGCCGATCAAAGAGGAGCTTTCACCGATTACGGCTTCGATAGCGACCATCTCGTTGGTGGTGTCGTCACCACCGCCCCTATCCCCGGTCACGCTGAGCCTGCCCTGGGAGACAAGGCGATCCAGCGCTTCTGGGTCGCCCTCGAGCAACAGGATGTCATCCACCTTGAGGACCACGTCGGGCAGCGGCGTCATCCGCATCGTGCGATTGCGCAGGATCGACGTCACGATTGCATCGCCCCCGGCGAGCTTCATGAGGTCTGCGACGGTTTTCCCGAGCACCGTGGAGTCGGCGACAATTCGAGCCTCTGTAAGGTAATTCTTGATGTCGAGGGCTTCATTCAGTGACCCGCCATGCTTTTCGCGCACCGGCAACAACCAATAGAAAAACAGCAGGAAGATCGTTCCGGCAGCGGCTATGGCAGCTCCAACAGGTGTGAAGTCGAACATTGTGAAGGCGGTTCCGATCAGCTCCTCTCGCACTCGGGACACTACGATGTTGGGTGATGTTCCCACCTGCGTCATTAGTCCGCCGAGCAGTGACCCGAATGCCATGGGCATCAGGAATATCGAGGGTGAAATGTTAGACCGGCGCGCGAACTGGAAGGCGATCGGAATCATGATAGCGAGCGCCCCGATATTCTTTACAAAGGCAGAGAGGATCGTGACCACGATCACCAGCAGCGCCAGTTGCGACCGAACTCCCGATAATTTCGGAGCAAAGCGCTTGATCGCTGCCTCCATGATTCCCGAGCGTGCTATCCCTGCGCTCACCAGCAGAGCACTGCCGACAATAACCACGATATCGTCGCTGAACCCGCTGAAGGCTTCGTCAAAAGGCACAATGCCAACCGCGACAGCAAGCAACAGTGCCACAGCCGCGACCAGATCATATCGATAGCGACCCCACACGAACGCTGCCATCATCACGAAGGTTACGGCAAATGACAAAATTTGCGGCGTAGTCATGTCTTCGAATGCCCCGGCCCGCCAGTGCGACTAATGAGAACGGCCAAACCGCCCCTTTTGTTGCTTCGCTCATTGCTGGGCCAAAGCGGTCCGGCGGCGTTTGGCCAGGAGCGGATCGGCAGCGTTTAGAAACGGATTTTACGAAGCGGTCTTCGGACTTTGACAGACATCGATGTGCCCCGACCAATCCGACGCTTCAGCCCCAAACCAGGAAGGCCCGAGCCGGGATCAAAAAGCATGCGCTTGCCTCATGTCGAGTCCACCTGGAAAATCGCCCGGACACCACGGATCGGGCGGCGTGCGGAGATCTTTTTCTCACCTGAAGTGCCACAGCAACGCCCCCGATATGCAGGGAGGGTGCCTCTGGTGCCTGACCCGTGGGCCAGCAGTTTTCTTGGCTACATTCGATTCTCAGGAAGCTTGAATCACGCGGCCTCTCTTTTGTTTTCGTAGCTGACAGGAGCCCCCTCGAAAGCCAGATCACTCCCGCGAGCCCAGTTCTTCTCAGCATCGATCAGCTCATTCTCCCCAGTCAAGCCGTTCAGAAACAGCTTGAGTACGTGCGCAGCTGTCCGTTCTCCGGCCCGCGAAGCAACAGGTACGCCGCGCTGTTCGCAGACCGTCGCACAAACACGGGCAAGCATCACAATATCGCTCGGTTCCAAAAATCGACCTGGATACAACATACCGTCCTCTGTTGGAAAGCCTCGTGAGCCTTTGATTACGCGAGGTCACCGGCAGCAACAATCAACTATGATAGTCTGCACCTCGACTGGGTCAGTAAATTTGAGCGGCCCTTCAGACGATCGGCATTGCGCCCTCCGGATCGGAAGGACGGGGCTATCAGGTGGGTTTTCCCGGCAGGTCGATCCGATTCGAATCGCGTGGGCTTGGGAAATGCGCACGGTCGCAGGTCTAAGGCAAGTTGGCCGGTGAAATGCCATGCCGGCATTTTCGGGCACCTCGAATTGAAGCCTGATTTGCAGAAGCTGGAATCGCTTGATGGCGAAGACTGCGCAAATCAGATCGAGGCGCGCGCCATCGCCCGGTGAAAGGGACCTCGACGAGTTGCCGCGTAAATCACGTTTGGAGGCCTGACCGTCGCCTGCTCATCCCCTCTGCCAAAGCAGGGAACAAGATCCTGTTTGCAATGTTGGGCGAAATGCCAATTTCTTCCCGCGGTCATGAATTCGACGTGGCTATTGTCGGCGGCGGCCCCGCAGGACTTGCGGCAGGCATGTATCTGGCCAGATTCCTGCATTCGGTGATCGTGGTCGACGCCGGCGACGCACGAGCCAAGCTCATTCCAAAATCGCATAACTGTCCTGGCTTCCCGGAGGGCGTAGGCGGGTCAGAGTTGCTCGGCCGTCTCAAAGCCCAGGCACAGAGATACGGTGCAGGCGTAGTGGACGGTCGTGTAGCGGGCGCCAAGAAGCGCGACGGGACCTTTGTGCTGACGACCACCTTCGGGACCATCCGAGCAAGGCGCGTGGTTCTTGCAACCGGGATCGTGGACAAGGCCCCGGCAATAGAAGGGCTGGAGGAGGCCGTCGCGGCCGGCACCGTCCGACTGTGTCCGGTCTGCGACGCCTATGAGGCCGTGGGCAAGCGCATCGGCGTCGTCGGCCCAGAGCATCTGGCGCTCAAGGAAGCCCTGTTTTTGAAGGAGTACAGCGGTCAGGTTACCTTGCTCGCCAACTATCCGGAGGATATTTCCGATGCCGCCCGCGGCATGGCCTCGGCAGGCGGCATCGAAGTCTGGGACACCGTCGAGGATCTTGTTGCTCGGGCAACCGGGTTCGGCGTTGTCATGGCCGACGGTGCGCCAATGCGGGAATTGGATGTGGTGTACCCCGCAATGGGGTCTGATGTGCGCTCTGAACTCGCCGCCGCACTCGGTGCAGAGTGTGACGCGCAAGGATATGTTCTGGTCAGCCGACACCTCGAAACGTCGACTGCGGGTCTCTATGCCATTGGAGACGTGGCTGAGGGCCTCAATCAAATTGCCGTTGCGTTTGGCCATGCCGCCACCGCAGCAACACATATCCACAATGCACTTCAGTCTAGACCGGAAAGCTGACCGGCCACCCTAGCACAGGGCGCGCGCCATAGCGCTCCAGGTCAGTGCGTTTCGAAGGACGCTTCAGATCCGCTCACCGGTGGCCGGCCTCGGGCGCGAAACGTTCAAATCAATTTTGTCCGGCAGGTCTGGCCAGGCATTTTTGATAGCGGTGGTTGTCATTCGATGGACAGGCGGGATGATGACCATCCGGACGTGTCGTTCAGGCCAGAGCGGGTTCCCGAAAATCAGGAAAACGACTGCTACCAGGACACTGACCAACCCCGCTGCAAACACGTTCGCGATGATCTCACCAGGCTGCATACACTCTCCATGAATGAGTACCCGCCACGCCAAGCGAGCCGTGGCGGGTAATCAACCAACCGACGATGAAGGGACGATGATCGACGGTCACATTCCAAATGTGGAAAAGGCTTCCTTGTTTCATAGGTCAGACCTTTGCGATTCCATGTCGGGCTTTGGTCGGGCCCAGACACGGTAGAGTGCTTGCAATGAGGTGTGTAGCAGCGCCAGCGCGAAGGCCCGTCAACAGCAACAAACCAGGTTGCCTTGATCGCAACATATTTAGTGGGTCCGCCCCCACTTGCGGGTAGAGGCGGACCCGGGCGAGGCTTGGGGACCTCGACCGGCAGCGGGGGACGCTGCCGCTCTTCCAACCTGCCGTGGCATATCAGGTTCCGCTGATTAACAAAAAGCCGGCCACCGCGAAGTGGTGGCGGGCAGGTTCTGGAGTGTGCTGGGACCAACCAGCATAGGTCAACGAGCCGCAACAGGGTTGGTTGCGATAGCGGGCGGACGCCCGCCAACCCTCAGCGCTCGCTTCAGGCGCCCACTGCTTGCCCCCCTCGTCCCAGTGCCGGCCTATTGCCTGACGCATGCATCGCTGAGACATCGCTCGTGACGACCGTCCCCCGCGCGGGAATTGCTCGATCTTTCGATCGTCGATAGATCGAAGGAACATTTTAGACGTATCGAATGTTCAAATCCTATGGACCGCCGAACCCAACTTTCACCAGCTCAATCGAGAGCAGCACGCGCCCTGCTGAACTGGCCGCGAGTACGGCTTGCCGCAAAAGCGAGCGTTAGCGAAATGACGATCAGAGATTTTGAGAACGGTATTCGAAATCCGCGTCCCCACAAGATCGCGGCCATGCGTCAGGCGTTTGAGGACGCGGGAATTGCTTTCACCTTCGAAGGCGCTCCATCGCTAGCCCGCCCTGAAGGGCATAGCAGTCTCTCCACCACCAATAGAATGTGGCGCAGCCGGCAGAGACAAGCATAACGATAAAGGTCCTTGAGCCTCGTATTAGCAATCCACTTGACCCACGGCCCACCTAAAGGGGCGAGCCAAGAAACCGGTCAAGCCGGTGAGGCGTCGTTGCTGTATGCATCGTTTGAACATTACTTCGGATACGCTCCTGACTTCTTCATTGACCTCGTCAGGCTTGGTACCGGCATCACCGGCGGCTGGTCCGCAAGGTCGCTGGCAGCCATGGGGGGAGCCGGTTCTGGAAACGGCAGATGGCTCGCGATCCAATCGTCGAGGAACCTGCGGCCGCGAGCATCATCCGGTCAAACCAGGATCGTAGTGGAGATGGCATCGTGGATCGTGCCATAGAGGCTGTCGATGGGCTGGCGGAAGCGTCCATGCAGTCACGATGCTTTCAGCTCATCGAACCTCGGGCGCCAAAGAGTGTTCCGTTGGTTTTTGCTGAAATGGCGGGAACTTTTTCCTCCGGCGGTGATTTTTCGTCGCCATGACAAAACTGTCTGACCTTGGACCTCGCATCCCCCGCAACGGGGGTAATTGCATTCGCGAAAAGGACCGCTTCTACGCGTGTCCATCTTGCGGCCAGAAAGTCGATCAGACCGATTTGCGGCAAGTCATGTGGCACGAACGGCCTGGCCACGAGCCGCTGGAGCCGGAAGACAGCGCGACGATAATCAAGTTCCCGGAGCCCCGGAAATAGCGATCAGTCGCATGTGATCCGCCGTCCATCGAGGCAGCGGGCGCGACTTCCCCCCCTCGCAAAGATTAAAGGAACAAAGGTCAGATCTCGCAGTTGTGCGATCACCTGGGAGGGAACGATGTTGCATCACGAAATCGGCACTGTTTCGGACTGGTCGAAGTTGGTGGCGGACGATCCTCTCATCGCCGCCGATATCGCCCAGCGTCTTTCTGTGCTAGCGTGCAATGACAAGTCTACCGCTGCCCACGTCCAGTCGCCCAGCGCCGTGAGATTTCGAGGTTCCGACCTCACCAGCCTCGCAGCACCCACCGAGTATCCGCGGCCGATTGTGCTTCTAGCGACGATCTGTGGGTCGACGGTCGTGGGTATAACGCTGCTTCTGGCGGCGGCAGTTTGAGCCACGGGACCTGATGCCGCTCCCCCAGACACTGTCTTCGATTGAGATGACGCTCGAATGTCCGGCATGCGGAACGGCTTTCATCAAACCGGGGCGTTGGTTCATCGCTGCCGCCCACTATCGGTGCGAAGGTTGCCAGCGTTTACACCGCCTTACCTATCCAGAAAAGGTGGAATTGTTCGACAGATATACCAAGCGTCTGACGACAGTCTCGCAGCGAGGGACAACGAGGCCGCGCGAGTGCCCCAGCTTACAAGGCAACGACAAGGCCAGTGACGCTCCACCGGGACGGGAAGGGTAACCGACGAGGCAGCGGAAGAGTGTTCGCCTGCCAGCACGTCCGACTGATGCTTGGTTCGATTACTCGTTTTCTGACCATCTCGTTGACGCGCGGAATTTCGTTCATAAAACCGAAGAGGTTCGTTTGGGCCTGGCTTCACGTTTAGGACGGCGTCCCGTAGCGGCCGCCACATGAACGAGCGGCCTTCATCCGCTGCAAAGCACCTTGCCGCAGCGCACAGTTACGATGGCCGAGATGCAATGATAAAGATAGCCGAGGCGTTGATGAGAGCATCGACACCGATAGACAATCCAAACGTCGGCATGCCGCGATGGTCTGTAGCACTCGCCATCCTGCACGATGCGGAGGGTGGCGCTTCCAGCATGTGGAACATATCGAAAGCCGCTGTGTTCTGGGCGCCAAAGGAGATTGCGATGATCCGTTGGTTAGTCAGAATCGGCGCCTTATATGCGGCATACAAACTCGGCGAAGCTGCCGGGCGCAGTGAGCAGGAGGTCATTCCTCTCCCGCCCTCCGACCGGCAACGGCAGCCAGGTAGGCAGGAGCGGACCGACCTCGGCGTCGAGCCATCCTAAAAACGCAGGTCGCTGGCCGCAGGCCGGTTCTTCAGCGAATAAGCTCGTCCCATGACAGGCGTGTGACGCCAACGCTCTGTGCGAAGGACGGGGCGCGGCGCTGAGCTTCGGGATGTTCGGTCCATCGATTGATGCACAGCGAAGACCCGTCATTTGATCAGCAATGGCGGGTCTTGCTTTGAGACCACTTGGCCCGGGGTTGTAAGCCAAGCTGCCACCCAAACTTTGATTCGCGACACAGGTTCCCAGCTTGGCCAAATAATGCCGGTGGCGTCATCACCACACAAAGGCCCGCCGCTGAACGGACCAGGCGGCGACGGGCCGCACCAGACCGCTTGGCTGTGCAGGGCAAGCTGCATACCGAACATTGATCTTTTCATCAGGTTCCAGCGCCGTGGTTCGGACCGGAGGAGGCCGGTTCTGGTAAGGCAGCGTCCAGGTCGCCGACAGGCACCACACGAACATCTATCCCAAAAATTGCGATCGCATCGGGAGGACTTCGAAGCTGTCGCCAACTTCAGGCACCGATGATGGGAAGCGACGCTGCGCGTGTCCGGCCAAAGTCGCTATAATGTCCAAGGTTGCATCCCAACAAAAAAGCCCGCCACCTTTCGGCGGCGGGCAGTCTCACAGGGGGAAAACACACTGAACGGGAACAGTGCCCCCTTCGAAGCTCGTTGATGCGAGAATGTTCCAGCGCGTCCGCCAGAATAGTTGAAAGCTCACATGGGAGATCGCATGCTCTATGGGATGCGATTTTCAAACTGGCCACACAAACTGGCTATGATCGCCTCTGGAACGACGTTCTCTGCCGTACGGCGTTCCTTGAGAGCCCGCCTAGCTGCCCCTTGATCTGACTGTTTCAATCGCTCTTTGTCTGACGACGGTTCCCTCATGGGTCGTCTCTCCAGGCTCGGCTCCGTCCCCAACCATCTCCGCCAGCCGGCTGAGGAAGTCCACCAAAGCAGCTTGCGGCTCGTCGATTTCGCCGACGACGACCGAAATGCCCCAACGTCCAAGCACGGCCTCCTCCACAGGGTTTCGGCTGGTCATGAAGATGAACGACGGCGGGCGATCTTTCTCATAGCCGGACCGATGCCACGTCTGCCAGAGACGGTGCAGCAACAACCGAATGTTTGGGTCGGAAAGGCTATAGCCAATGAAGAGGATCGTGCTGCCGAGTGCATCCGAGCGAAAACGCACGTCCAGCGGAGAATTGAAGGAGAGACGATCAAGGTAGTCCGTTTCGGTGAGGACGAGGGAAGAATCCTCGTCGAAATCACCATGGAATTTGACGATGTGGGTAACGCCCTGGCGGGCCTGCGCTACATCGCGTGCATTGGCCACTTTCACGTAGTCCCGACCGTATATTTCATAAGCCAGTTCCAGGTTACGGTCATAATTGGTTGTGTAGATGACAGGGAAATCGAGCTTCACGATGAGACGATGCAACTCGGATTTCTCGATCCGGTCCTTGGGGACAGACCAATTTCGGTCCATCCAACTGCGAAGTGGCCCGATGCTGCCATGCTTGATCCGATAGTACTCGGCCAGGGTTTGAAAACGATCGCGTCGCATGGAAAATTCGTCGTCGACACCGAGCTCCTTTGCCATTCGCTCTATCAGCTTCTCCCAAGAAGGGAGTCCAACACTGATCGACACCCCTGCCCCAACAAACAGAATTGCGCTGCGGTGGTGAATTGCGTTGGCGAGCGAATCCACAGGGTCATCGTTCATGGCCAAGGCTTTCGAGGCCACGCGCGCAGGCAGACCCTAAAGGCGCTTGTTGTTTCGGTTGCTGTCGATCTTGGAATGCAGCCAACCATCTGGAACCGCACGGCTCATGGCAGCCGCATTGTGGTTCGCTGCCCGCGACCGGCTCCTGTTTCTGCTTACCGGTCATGTGGATCCGGTTCTGCGCCAGCCACTTGCCGCGGCTTCGTTCCAGTCGCGCAATTGCTGAGAGCCTGCGTCGCTTCGGGCCAGGGAAGACGGCGAGAGGGTAGTTCATTGTCGTGACGGCGATGATTGTCATTCCGGCCTAAACACCCGTGGGCTGACATGTTCCTTGTGCTCGAAAATATTCCATGTGGTGCCTTCGCCAGAGCTACGGGTTCAATGCGGGAATGGTCTCGCGTCCAGGGTCGCGGCCCGCCTCGCCGAAAGCGGTGGCATGCAGCAGTGTGCGGGACCGTCACGGTATGCGGTCACCGCCTCTCCCCGGAATTCGACCACCTTGTTGACCACGACGATTTCCTGCACCTGCCTGTCTTCCTCCCTTCACATCTGATCGTTGTAGGGCTGCTTGGTTATCCCGACTTGCCTGGCCAGCTCGGCAAACGGTGGCACACCCGCTTCGAACTGTTTGGTGTTAGCCAACCGCAAAAGCCGCAAAGGAAAACAGACTGCGTCCCGGTTGGCGGGCGACATGTCCTCGAAGAGGCGCTCATCAGCCGTGAACGAGGCCTCCGCGGTTTTCAAAGCCATATCGATATCATCAACCGAAAGAAGGCCCCTCCGGACCAAGGCGTTATTGACGGCAGCGACCGCCATAAGCAAACCTTCCAATTGCAGGTTGGCGACGTTCATGGGCCATTGTCCTTCATATCGTTGGGCGCCCGTCTATCGATAATCCTGCTCCGGAAGCCTTGTGGCGTGCGGCGATGGGATTGCCGGCTTGCTAGAGCGTTTCGGCTGCGCGGCCGCGCCGGAACTGGCATCTGGTAGCGCCATGGCTTGGATCTCCGCTGGGCTGCTGGACAACTCTCCACATGCCTCGAGGTTCCGGATCGCCATGGCAACCTCGCAAGCAGAGGCAAGGCTTCAGCCGGAGCCAACAGCGTGTCTGTCGGCGAGCCATGGGCGGGAAATCTCGCGGATCGAACCGGAATACCACCACCGAACTCAGGCTGAGAAGTAGCGTTCACCATAACCATGCCCCTTTGAGGGTGGTCGCGACAAAAACTCTTCCGGTTCGGGCCCCTTGAAGTCGTCACGGACCTCGTCACCAAAGCCACCTCTTTTGGGCCGGCGCTTCAAATGCGATCAATTGGGTGGTTGCCAACTGCTCCTCGCGCGCTACCTGCTTCGCCCAAGCCGGGCGCGAAGGGTGGAGCGTGCCTTCGGGGATCGAACAAATCCGGAGTGAACGTTGATCGCTCAATTCACCGTAGCGGGCGACGGACTTGCCTACGACATCTGCATTGTCGGAGGTGGCACTGTCGGCCTGGCCATTGCCGCGGCGCTCGAAAATGCAAAGCTACGCGTCTGCGTTCTGGAAGCGGGCGGCAGGTGGCAGACCAATAGATCGCAGGAGCTCTACCACGGCATTGTCGCAGATCCCCTCGTCCACCCGCCTGTCCAGAATTTCCGGATACGAGCGCTGGGAGGATCGAGCCGAGCATGGCGTGGCCGCTGCGTGCCGTTCGATAGCATCGACTTCCAGAAGCGGGAATGGGTGTGCAATTCGGGCTGGCCGATCACCTATGAAACCCTGCTGCCCTACTACCGTCGGGCGCACGAGGTGATCGAGGTCGGGTCTTACGACTACGATCCAACAAGCGCGTTGCCTGGTTCTCGCGTTGAACTATTCGAGGGCGTCGACGGCGATTTGTTCAGGACCCGCCTGGAGCGGTTTAGTCGACCAACCAACGTCTGGAAACGGCTTTCCGGGTTGCTGCGGACTTCGCGTCATATCCACATCTGGTTAAACGCTGCGGCGACGGGAATTCGCCTGGCGCCGAACGGGCGTTGCGTCCACCACATCGACTGTGTTGACTTGAAGGGCACAAAGCGTGAGGTCACGGCTTGCCATTACATTGTAGCCGCCGGCGGCTTTGAGACCACCCGATTGCTACTTGCCTCGATTGATGTGATGCCAGCTGGTATCGGCAACGCCCGAGATCAGCTCGGTCGTTTCTATATGGCCCATCTGGGAGGCACAGTCGGAGCACTAAAGTTGCCGAACGCCCAGCAGGCGGGATGGCGAACAGAACTTTCGCACGGCGAAAGCTGCCCTCCATCGTATTGGGGCCGCGCGCCAATGGGGTCAATCTTGAGTTTCATTCGGAACAGGAGCCGAACCCCGCAAGCAGACTGACGTTGGTGAGCGAACGCGACCGATTGGGTATGCCGAAGCTGCGCGTCGATTGGAAAACCACGAGCAACGATCTCCAAAGCATCGCGCGCGCCTATCGACTGCTCGGTTGGAAGCTGGAGAAGATCGGAGCTACCATTTCAGGATTTGAACCTGGCCATGTGATCGAAATGGCAGGCAAATCAGGCGCCATGGACGGTCATCACCTCGGTACCACGCGAATGTCTGCGAGCCCGACCGACGGGGTTGTTGACGCTGAATGCCGAGTTCATGGACTGATGAACCTGCACATCGCGGGCGGCTCGGTTCTGGCAACATCCAGCCAGGCGAATCCCACCTTGACGATTTTGGCCCTTGGGCTCCGCCTCGCCGACAGGCTTCGCCGGTGATGATCACACCGGCAGCTGCTGAGTGACTGCGCCCAACTCGCGCCTAACGTGGGCTGCTTCATCACATTCGGAGGCCGCTTCCTGTGTGTCAGTCTATCTGCTGCCCGCACGTATCGCGGCAGCGTCTCTAGTTCGCGCCGCGCGAATGTGGGCAAGCTCGCCAGCGAGGCACGCATACTCGTAAGCTGGTGCTTAAGGCTCGTCCGCCACCTTCGCCATCGCTGTGCCATTAAGCGGCGAAAAACGACGCGACCGCGCAGCCTGTTGGCGGCTGTAAAGCATCCGAGCGCAGTTCGTTCGGCCTCGATTGGCGCCTTTTGCAAAGCGCCGTGCAAGAACCGTGGCTCGGAGCAGGCCTTACCCGACTGGAGTCGATAGCGAGGAGAGGAGTGCTTCGTTCAAAATCCCGCCATCGTGCCAACTTGCGCGCTTGATTGTTCCATTTCAGCACGTGCGCCGCTGTCTCCATTTTTGCGACCGCTTGCCCGAAGTCGGGGTTCCTTAAAATCAAAGCGGCCGCCTCGCAACTTCGGCCGTAGTCGTACGTTGTGCGATTCACTGCGTAGGAGTTCACAACATGCCGATAACAACCCGGAAGCAAAAGAGCGACTTTGCCAATGACAAACCCATCTTCGAGGAGGATGCTGCCGTACTGGAGAGCATCGCGGGCCACGAGGATAGACACGGTGCGGGACCGGGCGTTTTGGGGTCCCACGACATCGAACAGCCGATCGGCGCGCAGCCTCGAAGCGAGATCACGGGCCGTCACGACGAGGGAGCCGGCGCAAATGAAACGGTCGACGGGTTGAGCGACACCGAAGAGATGACCCGCAGCTTCGCTGAAGACATCCCTACCGGACGAAGCGAAGGAGATGATGAAGACGTTCCGGTTTTTGAGCGAGGGCGGACCAGAACGGATCTTTGAACCAACGACGATGCTCCGCCCCCGCCGGCTTGGTCGCGTGGCGCTTAGAAGCGCCTGTAGACTGGCTCACCCATAAAGCGCACCGCCGGTCCCTCCCCACGCCGGCGTGGAATTTATACACGTAAGGGCCGACCTGCTCGCTCGTTGTTGGAGATGATGCCGGTTGCAGGGCTCGGATGTTGTTTCATCGGCGTATCAGGCGGCGACGCTCGGCAGGTTAGCAGATCCGAGGGGGGAACAAACCCGGCACGGTGATGGTTCGGTGGCATCAAAAGGTGATTGGGAACGATGGGTAAGAAGCCCAAACAGCCCTCAGAAGCCACGGCGGATCGTGAAAGGGCGATCGAAGCGCTCTACTTTGCGCGCAAGTGCGGCCTCACCAAGGAGGAGGCACTCAAGATGCTCAGGGAAGCCCAAATCAGGATCGATGGTGGACCCAAAAAAAGCTCCGGCAACCGAACTTAGAAGCGATCGTCGATCGCTCGTCACAGCCAGCGGCGGCATGATCTTCTTCACCTCCGACACGCATTTCAACGATCCCCGCATTCTGCGGCTCGGCCCCCGCCCCTTCAGTTCATTGGCGGGGCATGACCAAGCACTGATTGAACTTTGGAACGAGACTGTTGCTCCAAGCGACGAGGTCTGGCACCTCGGCGACTTCGCCAAGGGATCTGCCGAGACAGTGTCTTCGCTGCTGTCCTGCCTCCACGGCACGAAGCACCTGATCATCGGCAACAACGACGGCGTGGTAACGCTCGGCGCTTCGGCTTGGGCAAGCGTCCAACACTACAAGGAGCTAACTGTCGAGGGCAGTTTCCTGGTTCTTTGCCACTACCCGTTCCGCACCTGGAACCAGATCGGCAAGAAATCAATAAACCTGCACGGCCATTCTCATGGCCGGCTGAAGCCAATGACGCGCCAGCACGATGTCGGCGTTGACGCCTGGGATTTTCGCCCAGTGACTTTTGCTGCCATTCAGGCCAGGCGCCGCCGAGGTTAGCGCAACAGAGGGCCGAGCGATCGACGTCTTCACGTCGTGATGCTAGCCGCAAAGAGAAGCCCAGAATCCTGCCCCTGGGAATGCAGCCTTGCCTGGAAGCACCGCAAGTAGAGCGCCCACCCGTCTGCGTGACAACCTTTGGGTGCCGAACCCCCTCGTCACCACGGCGGAGCGCTGGCGCGTCAATCGTTCATCCACCTCGCTCTGAACGAGCTTCAATCGCCGTCCTTGGCGACCTCAATGCCACATTCTTTCTCTGAGCCACTTGAGAAGCCTGTTCCCTCCGATTGACCGGCGGACTCGAGCGGCAGCCCACTGCCCTCTGAACGTGGTTCCGACATGGCAACTGCAGACGATGTCATGCAATTCCCCGTCGGACAGTTCGAAGAAGCGCTTTGCTTCCCCATAGGTGTCATCCTTCAGGCCTAACGCACGCAGTAGCGGGTCCTCGAAGGCCACTGTAATCGGCGAGCCCTCACCGCGCGCCGCGTCGCGAGCTTCGCGCTTCAGATACTCAGTGCCAGTAAGCGCTCTCAGGCGTCGCTCGGGACGTTGTTCCAGCAACTCTGCCCAGCGCTCGATTCGCTGTTGGCGGGTCATGATCGGGTATGTCGACAGGGGTTCTACATCTGCAATTGTCTGCAGTTGGCTTAGAGTTTGGTGTTCCATCGTCGGCTCCTTTTGATCGAAGTCCCTTCCCCACAAAAATTATCGCGCGCCGACGCGCTGACAAGAGCTGGCAAGGCGGCCTTACCCGACAATGGATTGCGAAATGACGAAACAGCGCATTGCTCCGCCGGCGCGCGAAACGATATCTCACTCCTAATCAGACCGAAGACGTTCCGAACGGACAGTTCGCCACCCGCCTACGGCAACTGTTAAATTAGCAACGTCTTATGGAACTTTGGGGCTGGCGTTTCATTTCATCGGCATGGAGGCCACTGTGATCCAAGGTACCGGGACCGGAGCGAACGTGTCGCTGCGCTACTCACTGGTTCTGCCGATATACAACGAAGAACAAGTGCTGCCTCGCCTGGTCGAGCGCATCAGGTTGCTAATCCACCAGCTGGACGGTGAGACCGAGGCTATTTTCGTTGATGACGGAAGCCGCGACGGTAGCGTCAGATACCTTCGGTGCGTGGTTGCCGCCGAGCCTCGTTTTCGGCTGATCGAACTTTCGCGCAATTTTGGGCATCAGATAGCAATTACAGCCGGTATGGACGCCGCCCAGGGGGATGCTGTCATCGTCATGGATGCCGACCTCCAAGACCCACCCGAGGTGGTCCTCGATCTGGTGGCGAAGTGGAAGGAAGGTTTCGAGATTGTCTATGCCCGGCGCGTTAAACGCGAAGGCGAATCTTTGTTCAAGCGCTTCACGGCAAGTCTCTTTTATCGCTTACTGGAAAAGATGACGACCGTCGACATTCCGCGCGACGTTGGAGATTTCCGGTTGGTCGGCCCCAAAGCGCTGAGAACTTTCAGACAGATGCCCGAACAGGATCGCTTCGTCAGGGGCATGTTTGGCTGGATGGGATTCAAGCAGGCGGCGGTGCCGTTCGAACGTCCAGCACGAGCCCTTGGCCAGACCAAATATCCATTCTGGAAGATGGTGCATCTTGCTGCTCACGCCATCGTCAGCTTCTCGGAACGGCCGCTGCGCCTGGCGCTCTGGGGTGGCTTGGCCATTTCTGCGCTGGCCGTCGCCTTTGGTGCGTTTGCAATTTATGCCTGGGCTTTTGAAACCGGCGTTGTTGCCGGCTGGACCTCGACCGTGATGATTGTATCGCTCCTGTGCGGCATCAACCTTTTCATGACCGGCGTAGTCGGGATGTATGTCGGAAGCATCCACGCTGAAGTGAAACGGCGCCCACTTTACGTGATCGATCGCCTCACCGGCTTCGACCGGGCGATGCCTGCCGTTCCCGTCAAGAACCGACGATCGTCTCGAAAATCCCGGATTGGAGTGCCGGCCAATGTCCGAACTCTTCGACAGTTATAGATCGATCTATGACGAGACAGTCCAGGGATCGATCCGATTTTCGGGGCTTAAGCACGACTTCTTTCTTAAGGCCAAGGCCGAGTTTCTGCGACGCGTTGTGGTTGAACGAGGGCTGGGCCCTGATGGCTCGGGTGTGCGGGCGCTTGATGTCGGCTGCGGCGTAGGCGTTCTCCATCCATTTCTCAAAGGCGCCTTCGCGTCCCTGGACGGCTGCGACATCTCGCCGGACTCCATCCTGCGTGCCAGGGAGGAAAATCCTGGCGTCATGTACAAGGTCTGCTCCAGCCTGACCCTGCCATACGACAACGGCGTCTTCGATCTGGCCTTCGCCAGCTGCGTCGTCCATCATGTACCGCCAGCTTCCTGGCTTGAGTTCGTACGCGAGATGCGGCGCGTCCTTCGCCCGGGCGGTGTCGCCTGCATCATCGAGCATAATCCCTATAACCCGCTGACGCGTCTGGCTGTGTTCCGGTGTCCCTTCGACCGAGATGCCGTGCTGCTCAGCGCAGCCAAAACAGCGTCACTCTTGCAGATGACAGGCTTCACGAACATCCGGTCCGAGCACTTCCTGCTGCTGCCGTCAGGCAGACCGTTTGCCCGAAACGTCGAGCGCATGCTCGCCCGCGTGCCGTTGGGAGCACAGTATGTGTCTAGTGCGCGTGCCTGAGCACCTGTCTCCCGGCGACGACGCGCTCACGCTGCTGGCACGCTTCGGCATGGTCGGCATCTCTGCCACAATTCTGTATGCCGCTTTGGTTGCCGCTTTTTCCAAATCGCAACTGCTCGGTTTCACGCCCATCCAGGCTTCGCTTGGGGCATATGCCGCAGCCACCTTGTTTTCGTATCTCGCGCACAAATACCTGACGTTCGTGTCGGGCCGGTCGCATCGAACCGCAGCGCCACGTTTTCTCCTGCTGGCGGCAACAGGCTTTGCCATTGCCTATGGCGCGCCGGCACTTATGACGGTGAAGCTGGGCTTGCCGCTCGTCGTTCCCGTCCTGATTACGTGCCTGCTCGTTCCCACCATCAATTTCTTCGTCCTTGACCGGTGGGTTTTTGCCGATCGCCGTCCCGGTCGGCAGGGCAACCGCTCCCGCCAGCGGCGATAATACTTAAACGGCGTCCAGTCGAAACGACACCAATTTGATGGAGCGTTTGTAAATGCTGCTGGCGGCCTTGCTGGGCGGGATCCCGTCGAGATAGTCAAACGTCATCTCGAACGTGCTGGCGTTCGAAAAAGCTGCGTGCGGAATGAAGAACGAGACGGTCATGGGTTGCTTGCCCGACAGCGTAACCTTATGCACGGATACGCCATGGACTGAGATAATCACCCTCTGGGTCATCTGTGGCGGACGAACGACAGCGGCCATTTGTAGCGTTGCCTTTAGGCCGTCGCGAAGCGGCGGTATCTGCAGGCGGAGCCGCGAGGTTTCACCCAGCGAATGCGTGCCGTCGGCTGCTGGCCCCGACCAGCCACAAACTTTCATGCCGGAAGCCCGTTTGGCGCCGTCGGACCGGAAGGACACTGTCTGGCCGAGTGAGTAGATGCCAACGGTATCGCGGTTGAGGCAGGTTGTCGTGCGGTCGATGTAATAGGCCCGATAGTCGGGGTGGACATTCGGATGGAGAGCCAGCGCAAGGATGAGGATTTCTGACACGGCCAAAGCCGCGGCGAGCGCGTAACACCCAAGCGAGATCGCGCGTGCGTAGGGGTTGCCGACGTCAGACCAAAGCAAGGTAGCCCCCAATCCATGCCACTGTCATGAAATAGCAGGCGACCAGAAAGAGAAACAAAGCGGCTATCCAGGTCAGTTTCGATGCCGACAGCAAGAACGCCATCAACAGTATCAGAGGCGCAAGCCCAATGACGTATCTGACCATGGAGGCCAGATTCGTAATCAATGGCACGACAATGCTGATCGCGCAAAAGATACCAGCGCCATATTGCTTGCGAGCCATCAGCACGACTGATAGCGCCAGCCCGGCGATTGCCGCGAGCGCACTCCATTGCGGCGCCGTGGGCAGCCACCCGGTCTTGGGAAACGCTGAGAGGCCGTCCCACAGAAACAGGATCGGGTTCCCAGCCACTCGTCCAAAGGCGCGTTGGACGTGCAGGAACGCAAAGCCGTCGCCGACAGTGACATACAAAAACAGGATGTAAGCGAACAAGCCGGCAGGCGAGATCAAGATAGCGACGAGCAGATCCGGCCGACCGAGCACCCAACGAGGAAAGGAGAGTGGTGAGCCGCCCCCTTTCCGATGCTGTTGGAACATTTCAATGACGGTCGCAAAGACGACAAGGACCCCAACAAGCCGCGTTGCCGAGAGGAGCGCTGACGAGATGCCAGCGGCGGGATAGCTGGAGCGTTTGAGTGCCAGGAAAACGCTCGAGGTCAGGAGCACGAAAAGAGGTTCGGAAAGGAAAGTGGTGAAGTGGAAGGAGAACGGGCCACTAAGCAAAAAAGCGCAGTACAGCACATAGGCCTGCATGTTCTTCTTCAGCAGCGGCCATGCCACCAGACATGCGGCGTAGCTGCATGCAAGTGAAGCGACGGTTGCGACCACTATCGTGGGGAAAGGAAAAATCGCTCGGATCACCGCTACCAGCAACGGGTAGAATGGAAAGAAGCCCCATCGTCCGACATTGCTTTGGTTCGGGATGGGAAAGCGCTCGTAGCCGCGTTCGGAAATGTCCACATACCAGTGGCAATCCCATCGGCAGAGCGCACGAGCATAAGACTCGAAGCCTGGCTCTGCCAATGTTGAAGCAACAGCGGCATAACGGATGGCAAGGCCAGTGAAACCGAACAGGAGCGGGACTGCCACCACCGCTGCCGCTACCATGTGGCGCCTGTTGATCGTCGGGCCGTAGTCGGGGAAAATCTCGAACTGCTCTGCGCCCTTCATCGACGGCGCATCGCCGGGGCTCTTGATGGCCGGGACGAGATTGTCAGTCCCGGATTTTCTCATCGCGAAGCACCGGCGCGGCGCGTTTCCATCCCCTGATGGGAGCCCGCTTCGACTGTGACCAAACCGCCGACCGTGGCCTTGCCAGCTTCATAGTCGACCGGCGTGGCGTGGCCCGGCGCCTTTGCCTTCTCCGGCGCGTTGCTTGCCCGACGGTCGTCGCGCAGTTCCAGATGAGTGACGCCGCCTGCCGTCACCTCGAGCCCAAAGTCGATGCCAGTCTGTCTCTGCGCCATGTGAGAGATTCTGGAGCGCGGCCGGCGGTCGTCAAGAGGTTGCTAATATTCGAACGGCAAAGGGCAACAATCCTTTGCCTGCATCACATATCAGTTCATTTTGAACCAGCCTTCGGGAACGCCTAAGGGCCGCGTTCGGCACCTTTGCCAAGGCGCGTTGTAACGAGCCGCAGCAACCGTTTGCATTCCGGCTCATGACGCAAAGCTCCGGCCAAGGACTCTTTTCAGGCCGGTCGTGCCAAGCGGCCACGGCCCCAAGTCGCGCATGTCGACCTGCTAGCAACAGACCAAGGAAATCATAATTTGTCGAGCTCGCCGCTTCTCGTATGGACCGGTCGTTGTCGCCGTTTTGATGACCTCGGGACGATCGTGGGGCCAAATTGCTTGCCTAGTGGAGGTCAGCGTCGTCGACGGGCGGAGGCGCGAAGACCGAGATCGCCTTTGGATGGACCTTGAAATGGGCTGGTGTTGAGGTGACGATCTCACCATCGGTGTTGACCGGCATCGGCTTCTCCGTCTCGATGTCGAACTCGACGCACCTAGCCGTGCGCACCTCTCGCCAGGCGCCATGCCTTCCAGACCGGAAGGAGCGGAGCATCAGTGCCAGCTTCCAGAGGTTCGTCATTTCCAAGCTGTAAAGATCGAGATGTCCGTCATCGATCTCGGCCGTCTCTTCCACCACGTTGCCGCCGCCGTAATGGCGACCGTTTCCCACCGCAATCTGGTAGGTTTCGACGTCGGTCGACGCGCCTTTCTCAATAATCTTCGCGTGGAATCGCGTGGCCCGCGTCAACACTTTCACCGCCGCCAGCGCATAGCCGAGCCTGCCGAAACGCTTCTTCAAAGTGGGATCCAGACCCTTCGCCAATTCAGTGCTGAGTTCGATACTCGCAACGTTGAAGAAGGCATTGCCATTGACCGTGCCGATATCGATCTGCCGGAGTCGGCCCCGCACGATCACGTCAGCGGCCTGCAGAAGATCCATAGGGATGTCGAGTGTGCGAGCGAGGTCATTAGCCGTTCCCATAGGAATAATGCCCATCGGCAGGCGGCTTTCCACTACAGCCATCGCCGCCGCCGACAACGAACCATCGCCACCGCACACGACCACAAGGTCCGCCGTTTGGCGCAAGCGAACGATGTCACGAGCGATCTCCGGCAACGCCTCGAACTTTTCGACAGTGACAGAAAGCCGGCCGCGCTCCAGCCGCTCCACAATCGGGGCGATCAGCTCCTGGCCGCGCCGCGCCTTTGGATTGAGGAGCAGCAATGCGCGCCTTTTGGCCAGTTTGCTCATTCAAAGATCGATCCGATGGTTCATAACGCATGCACACAAGGCGGCTGTTCATTCGACCGCAGCCGACGTTTTTGGCTCTCCGGACCTACCTCCACCGCGGTTGCGAACGGCGCAATTTTTTGACCTCCAGCGGCCCCTGGATCGCTATCCGAGTTCGTGGCCGTCACGCCGTGCACAACCGTCCTGGCAATTTCGCACAGGTTCTGGTGGTGCGTGAGATAGACCACTTGGCCAGCACATGCCATTCCCAACAAGCTGAAACCTCCTCGGAGAGGACATGGTCGAAGGAATGATCATCGGCGCGCCTATTTATCGCGGAAGAGGTTGAAGCGCGGTCGATCGCATCGCGGATATATCCGGGGCGGATTTGCAGTCCGTCCTTCAGCGCGCCGCTTTGATGCTCCGGAACGTCGCCGGCGTCCCGCTGGAGCCTGAGACAGAAGATGCGCTCAAGCCCATTGCCGGAGAGATTTAAATCGGCAGCGCCAGATCGGCCTGGCTCTGTAAAATCTGGGAGCCGGTCGCGATTGGCCGGAACCAAACAGAACAGCCGTAATTATCAGCCGAGGGAAGCAACCGCATAGGAAGCGGAACGATGGCTGAAATTCTTGAAACTTGGCAGTTCAAGGTTGCGCTTCAAACGTGCTGAGAAATCGTTGAGGCGCGCAAAGGAAGAAACGGACAGGAAAAATGGCGTGGTGAATATCGCCCTGTGCTGCAGGGTCCGGGCAGCTCAACAGCGCGTGACGGAGGCCTCGGGAGCGCCAGACCAATATCTATACGCGGGCGGCCTCCAAATCACCCCCGAATGGACATGAAATGGCGAGGAGTTGCCGTCATGACAATACTGTTTGAGCCGCTGGACTCGGATTACCATAAGCGCAGCGTGCTTTACCACGCCACGCGGTTGTCGATGCTCCACGATCGAATGCTGATGCGTTTCGACAAGGTAGACGAAGCGGCCGATAAGGTTGAAGCCGCAGCGGCCGTGCTGGTCGATATCACCCACGGCTCTGCCCTCGACGCGTTCCAGAACTCGGTGTTGCGGAATTCGTCGGCAGATTTCCTTCAGATGGAAACGGGTCAGACCCTCGGCCTCTGATCTGCGAGGAATGGCCGCAAGCGTTCGGCGGCTAGGGGGAACGTGGTCCCGCATCCGCGCCCGATCGGCAGGGCTCTCGCGGGTGCCCGCCAGACTTGCGATTCAGGTCCAAGGTTCCGCTCCGAAGCCTGCCACGTTTCGGCAGCATTGTCGTTTGTGCGCGCTCTTCGCCCAACCGGCCCCAGTCGCCCCACTTCACGCTCAAGCCAGCTTTCGCCTGACGGACGCGTCTTGCCCCTCGGGCATTTACCTTTTGATAACCCTCCTGAGTTTGAAGACAAAACCTATCGGCTCCTTTTGCCTTGCATCGTGTTAGGGCTTGGAACAAACCAACGGAGCTGCAAGCAAAATGGCCACCGTAATCAACGCCAAGGGCGTTCCGCTCCCCTATAGTGGGTCCTCCGCAAGGTGGTACTCGGCGACCAATTCGGGCCCGGCCCTCTACGGCAGCATCTACAACGATTCGCTGTATGGCGACGGCAGCGTCGGCGTTACGATGTATGGCGGCCAGGGCGACGATATCTACTACCTGTACTCCGCGAAAAACAAAGCGGCGGAGCTGCCCAACGAGGGCATCGATACGATCTCGACCTGGATGAGCTACAGGCTGCCGGCGAATTTTGAGAATCTGACGGTCACCGGCGATAAACAATATGCCTTCGGAAACGCATTGAACAATATCGTCGTCGGCGGTTCCGGCCAGCAGACGCTCGACGGCTTGAAGGGCGACGACGTTCTCAAGGGTGGCTCCGGCGCTGACATTTTCGTCGTCAAACCAGGCAATGGTAGCGACCTTATTCTCGACTTCGGCGCCGACGACACCGTGCGCGTCGGAGGCTACGGCTTCCTCTCTTTCGACCAGGTGCACGCCAACATGGTGCAGTCGGGATCGAACGTCCGACTTACCCTGTCGCCAACCGAGTTTCTCGTCTTCGAGAACAAGACCATCGACCAGTTCAGCGCCAACCAGTTCGATCTCGCCCTGGACAAGTCGCATCTGACGCTCACCTTCTCGGACGAGTTCAATACGTTGAACCTGCAAAGCGGTTCTAGCGGGACCTGGGATACGAACTTCTGGTGGGGTGCTCCGAACGGCAGCTCGCTCACCACCAACAGCGAGCTTCAGTGGTATATCGACAGCAGCTACGCTCCCACGAGTTCGGTCAACCCGTTCAGCGTACAGGACGGTGTTCTCACCATTACGGCCGCCCGGGCTCCCGATGCGATCAAGCCATACATAAACAACTATGATTACACGTCAGGTCTGCTGACGACCTACCATTCCTTCGCACAGACCTACGGCTATTTCGAAATTCGAGCCGACATGCCCGAAAAGCAGGGTGCATGGCCGGCCTTCTGGCTTCTTCCGGCGGATGGATCCTGGCCGCCGGAACTGGACGTCGTGGAGATGGTCGGCCAGGATCCCAACAAGCTCACCCTGACCAGCCACTCGAATGCCACGGGGTCGCATACGAAAGTGACCTCGACCGTATATGCAGCGGATACCGAAGGGTTCCACAAATATGGGGTGCTTTGGACCCCAAGCGAACTGGTCTGGTATTTCGACGATGTAGAAGTTGCCCGCGCACCAACGCCTGCCGACATGCACAAGCCAATGTATATGTTGGTCGACCAGGCTGTCGGCGGCATGGCGGGAGCGCCCGCCGACGGGCTTGCCACCCCTTCTGAAATGCACGTCGACTATGTTCATGCCTACGCGCTGAATGACTGGTTCATCTAGATGCCATGCTGGAAGATGGAGTGAAACCGACACCCTTCGCCAACCGGTCTTGGACGCGTTCATTGCCGCTTGCGCCCGCGCTGGACCCGAGGTGAAGGACGATGTCTCACTCCCACCCTTCTGAGCCGCCGCGAACAACGCTCACGGCCGTATTGGCTTCCTTTCGCCGGGCATTCGCCGGCATCGCGTTGATGAGCGGGGTCGTCAATGTCCTGGCGCTGACCGGCTCGTTCTTCATGCTGCAGGTCTACGATCGCGTCATCCCCGGCCGCAGCGTGCCGACGCTTGTCGGCCTTTGCGTGTTTGCGGGCACGCTGTTCCTCTTCCAGGGCGTTCTTGAGCTGATCCGATCGCGGCTGCTGGTGCGTATCGGCATGGCGCTCGATGCGCGGCTCAGCGGGCAGGTCTACACCGCACTGATGCGTCTGCCGTTGCGCACGAAGCTTCCCGGCGATGGCTTGCAGTCATTGCGGGACCTCGATCAGGTCCGATCGTTCCTGTCGAGCGCTGGGCCGACCGCGCTGTTCGACCTGCCCTGGATGCCGCTTTATCTCGCAATCTGTTTCCTGTTCCATTTCTGGATCGGCATGACCGCGCTCTTGGGCGCCATCATTCTGTTTGGCCTGACCTTACTGGCGGAACTGCGCACGAGGGAGACGGCGAAACGTGCTAACAGCCAGGCCGCTTCGCGCAACACGCTGGCGGAAGCGACACGCCGCAACGTCGAGGTGCTTCAGGCAATGGGTTTTGGCCCACGCATTGCCGATCGCTGGTCTGCCGTCAACGCCGACTATCTCAAGACGAATGCCAAGGCGAGCGATTTGGCGGGGACGCTCGGAACGATTTCGAAAGTCGTGCGCATGATGCTTCAATCCGGCATCCTGGCGATCGGCGCCTGGCTCGTCATCCATCAGGAGGCAACAGGAGGCATCATGATTGCCAGCTCGATCATGATGAGCCGGGCGCTGGCACCGATTGAACTCGCGATCGTGCATTGGAAGAGCTTCGTCAGCGCCCGCCAGGCCTGGGCCCGCCTCACCCACCTTCTGGGGCTGCTGCCCGAGGCTGCAACAACTGTCTCGCTGCCTCCGCCGTCGTTTCGCCTCTCGGTAGAGCGCATCAGTGTGGCGCCGCCGGGCGAGCGCCGCCTTGTCGTCCAGGATGCGGGGTTCGTGCTGGAGAAGGGCGCCGGCCTCGGCATCATCGGTCCGAGCGCTTCGGGAAAATCCTCGCTCGTCAGAGCCATCGCCGGCGTCTGGCTGCCAGTGCGCGGTACCGTCAGGCTCGACGGTGCGACGCTCGACCAGTGGTCGTCGGACGACCTCGGCAAGCATGTCGGATATCTGCCGCAGGATGTCGAGCTGTTCGACGGCACCATTGCCGAGAACATAGCTCGCTTCGAACCCGAACCCCCCTCGGACAAAATACTGACCGCTGCGCGCGCCGCCGGTGTTCATGATCTGGTGGTTCACCTGCCTGAAGGTTATGAAACGCGTATCGGCGAGGCCGGGTCGGCGCTTTCGGCGGGCCAGCGACAGAGGGTCGCCTTGGCGCGTGCTCTCTATGGCGATCCGTTTCTTGTCATACTCGACGAGCCGAATTCCAATCTCGATGCCGATGGCGAAGCCGCCTTGACGGCGGCGATCCAGGGCGTGCGCGACAGAGGCGGCATGGCCATCGTGGTGGCGCATCGCCCGAGTGCATTGCAAAGTCTTGACCAGATCCTTGTCATGACGAACGGCAGCATCCAGGCCTTTGGCCCGAAGAATGAGATCATGACCAAGGTGACCCGTCCCATCAGCGTTCCGTTGAAAGTTGTCCCAAGTCCTGAAGAGGCGGCGCTCTGATGCCGGAGAGGGCGACATCGGTGATCGACCGGGCCATTCGACGTTATCTGCTTGGCGGCATTGCGACCTCCATCCTACTGGTCGGTGGAGCGGGCAGCCTTGCCGCCGTGATCGACCTCTCTGGCGCGGTCATTGGATCGGGAAAGCTGGTTGTCGATTCCAGCGTCAAAAAGGTGCAGCATCCGACGGGCGGCGTGGTCGGCCAAATCTTCGTGCGCGAAGGCGACGCCGTGCAAGCGGGACAGGTTCTGATTCATCTGGATGAAACCGTCACCCGCGCCAATCTGGCTATAGTCACCAAGAGCGCGGATGAACTCGATGCCCGCCTGGCACGTCTCAAGGCCGAGCGCGATGGTGCGGACGCAATCGGTTTTCCGCCGTCGCTGACGTCTCGGCGGGCCGATCCGGATGTTGGCGGCACAATGGCCGGCGAGCGATCGCTGTTCGAGTTCCGCCGACAGGCACGCGCCGGCCAGAAGGCGCAGTTGGCGGAACGTATCTCGCAGCTCGCGGAAGAGGTCTCCGGCCTGACCGAGCAACGAGACGCCAAGAGCCAGGAAGTCAAGCTGATCGGAACCGAGCTCGCGGGCATGCGCACATTATGGGAGCGCAAGCTGGTCTCGATCGATCGCATCACCGCGCTCGAGCGCGAGGCCGTGCGGCTGGAGGCTGAACACGGGCAGTTGATCGCGGCGATAGCGCAGTCGAAAGGTCACACGTCGGAAATCCGCCTGCAGATCATCCAGATCGATCAGGATCTGCGCAGCGAAGTCGCCACGGAGCTGCGTGAGGTCCAGGCAAAACTCTCGGAGCTAGTCGAACGCAAGGTATCGGCCGAGGACCAGCTCAAGCGCATAGACATTCGAAGCCCGCAGGCCGGCGTCGTCCTTCAGCTTGCTGTACATACGATTGGGGGTGTCATCACTGCGGGCGAACCGGTCATGCTCATCGTGCCGGTCGCGGACCGACTGACCGTCGAAGCCCGTGTCGCTCCACAGGACATCGATCAGCTGAAACAGGGGCAGGAGGCGACGCTGCGGCTTTCGGCCTTCAATCAGCGGACCACGCCTGAACTCAACGGAACCGTCAGCAAGATCTCCGCCGATCTCAGCACCGACGAGCGCACCGGCGCCGGTTATTACACCGTGCATATCGTTTTGCCGCGCACGGAACTTGCCAGACTCAAAAGACTGACCCTGGCGCCCGGCATGCCGGTCGAGGTATTCTTCACGACCAGCAGCCGCACGATGCTGTCCTATCTCGTCAAGCCTCTGGCCGATCAGATCCAGCGAGCATTCCGGGAGGAGTGAAGCGCGCCTGGGCTGCAGCGACCGTTCCCGCCGCGAGCATTCATCGGTTGGGAAATTGGCAGAATGCTGCTTTCGGTTTATTGATCCTCGACGACTCCCTGCTGGGCTCGATCCACTGGCCGCCTCCGAGGTAAAA
Organism: Mesorhizobium sp. WSM1497; assembly: GCF_001672455.2. Lineage (NCBI taxonomy): Bacteria > Pseudomonadati > Pseudomonadota > Alphaproteobacteria > Hyphomicrobiales > Phyllobacteriaceae > Mesorhizobium > Mesorhizobium sp. WSM1497. Next base: position 435,738 of record NZ_CP021071.1, read on the forward strand.
GGCATTGGGACGTCGAACGCGGGCAGGTTGGCTTCAATGCTCAACCAGCCTAGGGGTTAAGGACCGAGTGAAGCCGCGCCTTGAGGGTGGCTGCAGCATGCCAGGACATAGCCGACCGAGTTCTGCCGCGTCCGGCATGGCCAAAAATAGGAATTGATCCCTCGCCCGAGTCAATTCTTGCTTGACATTTATGTTCCCGTTCTGTTCCCTCACCGAGCCTGCCGGAAAGGCCAACTGCCATGCTCATGCCGATCATCACGTAAGGCCCTCAAAGGGATGAACCTGCTCAACGGCCAACTTAGGAGCGACTTGATGTGCTCCCTCCATCACGCGTGCGACACGCTAGGAGGAACCGCGATGGGAACGATGTACTTCGATGCCGAGGTCAAAGCCGAGTTGCACTCTGAAGCCGTGAAGCTTGTCGCCCGCTACGAAAGCCCGCTTGAGACCGTGAAGGCCCTGATGGCCTACAACCGCGAGCCAGAGACTCAGATACTCGCCATAGCCCAGGCATCCGGGGATAGGTTCCATTGGCTACGACGATACGCCCCCTGTTGTAGGATGACCGGCGTGGACATTGCGAAGTCCCGCCCTATGGCTAGGATAGCGCGGATGAACGGAACGACCTCTGAGGCAGCTTGTGCTGACGCACTCGCGGCGCTCCGCACGGCAGGCTAGGCCGGAAAACGAAGTTGCCCATAAACTGATCGGAGGAGACTTGGTATTGCGACCCCTCGCGCGACCTCGGCAGGTTGAATCGTTCCCGGCGTGACAGGAGAGCTTTTTGGCCATGCATGACCTTATCGCTTTCATTCAAAGCAACTCTGCGCTGGTGGCGGCTAACCCGCTGGCCTTTTCTACGTCTGCCGTATTGTTCGGCGGCGGCGGCTTTGCCGTTGGGCGCTATTTCCTTGCGGAGCGAATTGCCAATCTGGAAAGCCGGATTGCGCGGCGCGACGAGGAGATCACGGACCTGAAGGCCAAGCAGAAAGCACCGGAGCCGGAAGTCCCTGTGCCTCTGTTCGAGATGACAGAGATTCTTCCCCCTGCGCCACCCAACTTTCACCGGCTGTTGGTGAAAGACACCCTGCATGTCAAATAATTGCTCTCCCAACCCAAAGCACCCAGGCTGATCGCAACCACGGCCTTCGACAATGAGACCGGCGACCTGCAAACCGGCAAGCATGCTGGCCTCATTGCGTGGTCGCGCGAGGGTAACCCTTCGGTGGCTTATGGCGAGCCGACGACTCTGTTTGCGGGTGGCGACGTGCCGGACATGGAATAGCTGGACGTGGTTTCATCCTTGGCAGCTACTTTGAATGCGTTCCGGAATTCTGAGGTTGGCATTTCGTCGGCGAGTGCAGCGATGCAAACGCGCATCGCGTAATCCACCTGTTTTGGAATGCGGGACAACGAAAAGATCCGACAGGAATGCCAACCCCCTACTCCACGATCTTCCAGTATGAGTCCTTGCGGATCACCTTTCCGTCACGAAATGTGTAGAAATCGCAACCTCGAACTTCCTTTTTGACGCCCTCGCGGGTGGTGCCGGTGAGGGTCCATTTCGACATGCCGGTGTTGGCAGCCTCGTCCGCAAAGTGCTGTCCACCGCCGTAATGCACATCGGGCAAACCCTCAAAGCGTGTCGCTAGCGCGTCTCGTACGCTGCGCTTGCCCTCGCAGCGCGTTCCCCAAGGCTCGGCCCCCCTTGGCATCTCCAGAACGCAGTCGTCGGCAAAGAACGCCATGATGCGATCCAGATCGTGCGCATTGAAGGCCACGCAAAGCTCCGTCAATGTGGCTCGAATGTCCATTCGCGAACGGCTCCTCGAATTTCGAAGTAGGTCACTGGCGGCGGATCCGGTCAAGTGTCCAGCCAGACACCCTGGCTATGACCGGGATGGAGCGCGGCTTCCGCCACTCACCCCTTTTTAGCGAACGCCCAGACCATCAGCGGGTATTCCTCGTCGTTACTGAGTATCCCGCCACAGGCCGTAGGCGCGAACAGGGCCACCGATATGGGCCCTGGCGCAGGCCTTGTTGCCCCAGCCGTGGACCTTGACGTTGGCTTCGGGGAAGCCGCCGTCCACCATCAGCTGTTTGAGGCCGGCGGGCGTCCATCTGTTGTAGTCGTGCGGTCTGGCGTGCACGCGAAACAGGAAGGGCGTTGCCACCATCGCCCAACCGCCGGGCCGGGTCATGGCGTGGATGTTCCGCACCGCCGCCTGCGGACGCTGCACGTGTTCCAGCACCTGGTCGGCGATGACGATCGAATACTGCTCATCGGTGCGGTCGTTGCAGATGTCGAAGGCGGGGAAATCGACAGAGCGGTAGTTGGAGCACATCGTACGCCAATAGCGGTTCCAGCCGGGCGAGATCTCGATGATGTCGGAGGATTTACGGTTGCTGGCTTCGAGAAAGAGGCTGAAAGCCTCGATCTGGCGGATACGCAGCCAGTTGCGGGAATCATAGCCAAGCAGCCGCTTGGCTGCCTGTTTGCCACGGCTCTTCAGGGTGCCGGCAAGGCTCTCAGTCATCACGACCTCCAGAAACCCGCCGTCCTTGCTGGTAGCACTATGTTATGGGCAAAAGATGACAACGCAGCGCCGCCGCCGGCGGCGCGATCAGAAACAATGTACCAGCAGGGCCACCGCCCCACAGTGGAGCTTCCGTTCCCATTTCCCACTCAGACAACGGATGAGCAGACTAACCCTGCTTAATAATCGCCGTTGTAGTACCTGTCGTCGCACGGCGCCGTGTAGATGCGGCCGCGGCGGTCCTGGTAGCGGCACATCTGTTCGCCGCGACGCTGCGGCGTAGTGGCCGAGCCGACGACGGCGCCGAGCAGGGCGCCGCCGGCAGCGCCGATGAGCGTGCTTTCGGTGTTGCCGCCGATGGCCTGACCGACGAGGGCGCCGCCGGCGCCGCCGATCAGAGCGCCAGTTCCGGCCCGCTGCTGGCCTTCGGTCTGCGCGCACCCTGCCAGTGCTGCGGTCATCAGCACGGCGGCTATGGCTTTGCGAAAATTCATCTGACGTCTCCCTTGAATGCCTGAAATCCCTATGGCTCGTCCCGTGCGGCCGCAATGCGGCGGAACGGGGGCACGAGCCCTCACGATAAAAGACATGGTTTCTCGGGTGTTGATTGAAGCCTGCCTGCTATTTTCCGCGCTTCTCGTTTATGGCGACAAGTCTCATTCGATACAAAGTGTCGATCAATGTGTAACGGGATTGAAGCCTCATACCGCTAGGATCGTCTGGTTCAAGCGGACGTTCAATCTGCCCTCCAGGCGCGAAATGATGGAACAGGCGCACACGGTCCGTCGACCTGCTGAGAACGCACAGCGCGTGCGCGCAGTTCAATACGTGCGAATGTCCACCGACCACCAGAGCTATTCGATCGACAATCAGAAGGATGCAATCCGTGAATTCGCGGATGCGATGAACTACGACATCGTGGCCACATACGAGGACGCCGGTCGCAACGGCTTGAACCTTGAAGGTCGCGCCGGCCTGCAAAGGCTGTTGGCGGATGTCGAAACGAAGAACGCGGATTTCGAATCGTCATCGTCAACGACGTGAGCCGCTGGGCGCGATTCCCGAACCCCGATGAGAGTGCGTCGTACGAGTATCGGTGTCGTGTTGCCGGCGTTGAATTGAATATTTTGGCGAACAGTTCGCAAACGATGGCAGCATCGGATCAGACCTGCTCAAGGCGATAAAGCGCACGAGGGCGTGCCGAGCACAGCCGGGTGTTGTCGGTCAAGGTGTTTGCCGGCCAGTGCAGGCTCGTTCGAATGGGATACCGGCAGGGAGGGTCGTCCGGCCTGGGCCTGAGGCGCCGGCTCATCGACCAGCTTGGGCGCACAAAGACCATGCTCGCTCTCAAAGAGTACAAGAGCCTCCAGACGGATCGGGTCATCCTCGTGTCTGGACCACCTGATGAAATTGCGACGGTGCGCTGGATCTACCATGAATACGTGAAGGCTGGTCGGACCGAGCTTCAGATTGCGCGGTCGTTGAATGCCAAGGGAGTGGTCACCGGTCTCAACCGACCTTAGAATTTCCGCTGCCCAAATTGTAGGCGCTGCCGCGATCAGCCTAGCCGTTCATCGGGTGCAAGGCGGGACAGTAGGCCGCGAATAGAGAAACGCAGGCCATCCGACGCGAAAACGAGATCTGGACCCTCTCCAAATAGGCTGGTCAATGCGGCGCGCATATAGCGTGTTCCATACCCTACTCGCGAGGGTTGAACTACCGACGGTCCTCCTGATTCGATCCATCTCAGCGTCAGCACTGGTTCCGAACTCGCCGTTATATTCCATTCCAATCGTATCCTGCCTTCGGGGCGGGACAAGCCGCCATATTTAATGGCGTTTGTTGCTAGTTCATGAAGCGAGAGGGCGAGAGTTGTACCGGCCTCGCGCGAAAGCAGCACCTCGGGTCCGTCGATCGTGATGGCAGTTTGTTCCTTCGAAAGGTATGGCGCGAGGACCGATTTTGCGACATCCGTTAAGGCCACGGTCTCGCCACCGGCAGCAAAAACTGCAGAATGAACATCCGACAAGGCTCTCAATCGCCCTTTGAAGTCTTCTGCAAGTCCTTCTGCCGAGATCGCGCCGCGCCTGGTCATATCGAAGATGGATATGACGGTCGCCAGGATGTTTTTCACTCGATGATTTAGCTCAAGGCGGAGTTCCGTCTCCCGCTCAAGATAGTCACGCACGTCGCGCTGGCGAATTCTGGTGAGGAGTGCCGACTGGATTCCGCTTATCAGTTCGAGCGCAGCCACTGGACGCTGATAGTATATCTGGCGCGAACGTGGCCAGGCAGCACTCAGCGCCGCTTGGATGCGTGACTGCTGTGCCCCACGGTCCAACAAAACAACGATTGGAATTTCCGACCAATTGGGCTGAGCCTGAAGGAAACCTTCAACTGTTGCGATCGCCTGAGGATTCAAGGCTTCGTGGGTGACAACCAGCACTCCAGGAGACAGTGCAAGCAATCCCTCTAAGTCCTCGGGGCTCGCCGCTCGAGCCCGTAAACCACGTTCCTGCAGCAGGGAGGCGGTGTAACCAGCATCCTTGCGGTAAGGCGCCAAAATGAGCACCCAATCCAGTGTTCCCAGCCCGTTTCGCTCGACGTCGCTCACGTCTCGGGCAGAGGATTGTAGGAAACGACGGAAACGCCGGAACTCGCGATGAAAAGTTCCCGGACATCGAGATCGTGGGGACCGTGGCGTTTCTTGACAACCGTGATATTGCGCCTAAGGCGGCCTTCATGCTCGGACATGCGCAGCAGAAGCACGGTGTCGCCGAGAAAACTGACGTCCACGTCGATCCCAACATTCTGCCCGAGCAAACCATGCTGGGCGACAATGAGCATGGTTAGCACGTCAGCGCGAGCGAGATGTTTCAGGAGAGACTGGATGTCCAGCACCGCCTTTTCCCGGTGGGGAAGAGAATTCAGATAGCCGGTGAAGCTGTCAATCACGACTACCCGGGTATTGTTGCGACTGACGACTTGCTGCACAATCTGGCCGAACTCTCCGGGCGAGATTTCGTTCGGACTAAAATCGTAGATGACGAGTTGGCCGTCCTTGTAGAACTGCCGAAGATCCATCCCAAGGCCTTCGGACCGGCGAAAGAAAGTCTCCAGCCGCTCCTCAAACAGGAACAGGGCCACGCTCTCGCTCCGTTGAAGCGCGGCAGTGGCGTAAAGCGACGACATCGTCGACTTGCCTGTCCCCGACTGACCAATCACGAGCGTTATGGTTCCCGATTCCTGGCCGCCGCCGAACATCTCGTCGAGAGCGGCTACCCCTGATTTGATCAGTTGCGGCTTGGTCACTTCGGCAGGCGACCCGGGCACAATCCTCGGAAACACCACAACGCCTTCACCCTCGCGAATGGCCATATCGTGATAACCGTCTGCAAACGGCACGCCGCGCATTTTGCTGACTTCAACACGCCGGCGCACGCCGCCGTAATCCTCGAGAGATTTATCAAGCCGGATCACGCCGTGGGCAATGCCCTCGATTTCCTCGCCATTGTGATCGCCTCCGCTGGTCTGGGTGTCGAGCAACACCGCCACAATGCCCCGCTTGGCCAGGAAGGCCTTGAAACCAATCAGCTCGCGCCGGAACCTCGGTGTGTCGCCGGTAATCAGCCGGATCTCGAGCAGCGAGTCATAAACAAGCCTGTGTGGCTTGTGTTCTTCAATCGCGCGTTCAATCGCCTTGCGCGTCTCATCCAATCGAAGGTCCGCAGTCTGGAAAATCGTCTGATCGGCCGCTCCGCTCAAGGTCTCCGAAGCGGACAATTCCTCAACGCGGATGCCATCAAGCGTCCAGCCGTGTGAGGACGCAATCGCTTGCAGTTCGGCGGCGGTTTGCGAAAGGCTGACATAGATGCAGCGTTCACCGGCTGCCACACCAGCGCGCAGGAATTGCAACGCCGCGGTCGTCTTGCCTGCGCCTGGATCGCCTTGCACGATGTAGAAATTTGAAGCGGGCAATCCACCGCGAAGAATTTCGTCCAAGCCGGCAATGCCGGAACTTACAACGGGCTGCTTCTTTCGCTCGGTCATTCCGCCATCGTCTCCAAACAGGAATCGCAAGCCGCCAGTATCACAGGTTCGAAGTAGAACTGGGTGGAGCGATCGGCGGCCCGGCCCGGTATCTGAAATTCCAATTTCTGTAACGGCCGCGCCCCCGTCAGGCAAGTAGCTCGTTGCAGGCCACGGCAGTCACGGCATGTGCCACAGCGCGCACGCCTTCCCATCGTCTGTGGAACCATCCAAGACGCCAGCAGTTTCACAGAGTTAACAAATGAACGGATGGGGTATGATTCAAGGGACCGTCGATAAAGCCGATGAGGATCGCTACCGCGTTCTCGTCGAAGCCGTTACTGATTATGCGATCTATATGTTGGACCGTTCGGGAACCGTGACGAGTTGGAACGCGGGGGCCGAGCGGTTCAAAGGCTATTCCGCGAGCGAGATCATCGGTCAGCATTTCTCGTGCTTCTACACGGAGGAGGATCGCGAAGCTGGTCTTCCATCGCGGACTCTGGAGACAGCAGCCCGCGATGGCAAATTTGAGACCGAGGGCTGGAGGGTTCGTCGCGACGGGACTCCTTTCTGGGCTCACGTTGTGGTTGATCCTATACTCGATCCAAGCGGCAGACTAACCGGCTTCGCCAAAGTCACCCGTGATCTTACCGAGCGCAAGAAAGCGGAGGAGGAAATCCGGAAAAATCAGGAGCAGTTCCAGCGTCTGGTTCAGGGCGTGACGGACTACGCGATCTACATGCTTGATCCTGAAGGCGTAATCACGAGCTGGAACTCGGGTGCAGAACGCATCAAAGGTTACTCGGCCGACGAAATAATCGGCAAGCACTTTTCGCAATTCTACACGCCCGAGGACCGTGAGCGGGGCAGTCCGCAAAGTGCCCTGGAGATCGCCGCCCGTGAAGGGCGAGTTGAGCGCGAAGGCTGGCGTATACGCAAAGACGGAACTACGTTCTGGTCCCACGTGGTCATCGACGCCATTCGGCACGAGGATGGCGAACTCCTGGGGTTCGCGAAGATCACACGCGACATTACGGAGCGGAAGAAGGCGCAGGAGTCCTTGGATCAGGCCCGTGAGGCCCTTTTCCATTCACAAAAAATGGATGCGGTCGGCAAGCTAACGGGCGGCGTCGCCCACGATTTCAACAATTTGCTGATGGCGATTCTGGGAAGTCTTGAGCTGCTCCGCAAACGGCTTCCCGACGATCCACAATTGCTGCGTCTTCTCGACAACGCGGTGCTCGGCGCGCGACGGGGAGCGTCCTTGACGCAGCGCATGCTGGCCTTTGCCCGGCGGCAGCAACTCGATCCAAAGCCTGTCGATCTAATTGGCCTAATCCAGGGAATGAGAGAATTGCTGGAACGATCGCTGGGCTCAAGGGCGATCATAGAGACGAAATTTCCGCTCTCGCTTGATCGTGTGATGGTTGATGAAAGTCAAATCGAACTCGCATTGCTCAATCTGTGCGTCAATGCCAGGGACGCGATGCCTGATGGTGGGACGATCGTCATCTCCACTCGGATGGAACAGGTCGGCGAAAGCAAACAGGCTGGCTTGGCCCCGGGGCATTATGTCTGCCTCTCGGTAGCAGACGCTGGCGAAGGAATGGACGAAGAAACACTAGCTCGGGCGACAGAACCGTTCTTCACCACAAAAGGCGTAGGCAAAGGCACGGGTCTCGGTCTGTCTATGGTCCATGGGATGACAGAACAAATGGGCGGGCGCCTGGTGCTCAAGAGCTCCAGGGGAACCGGAACGACGGCGGAACTGTGGCTGCCGGTGGCCACCGCGAGCTCGGAAGTCGCGCGCGGGCCGGATGTTCTTGCCGAGGAAGCCATTGAGACGGCGTCGCTGCGGATTCTGGCAGTGGATGACGATGCGCTGGTCCTTTTGAATACCGCGGCAATGCTCGAGGATCTCGGCCATACTGTCGCGGAGGCGCATTCTGCGGCGGCAGCCCTCAGGTTGCTGGAGGAGCAGCCGTTCGACCTCGTCATAACGGATCATGCTATGCCGAAGATGACGGGCCTGCAGCTATCGAATACGATCAAAGTCCAGTGGCCGAACGTACCCGTCATTATAGCAACGGGCTACGCCGAACTCCCGGGGACTCGCGACATCAAAATTCTCAGCAAGCCGTTTACTGAAGAAGAATTGGCGAACGCAATAGCAGCCGCTAATGTCGCGTAGGGTCGCCTTAGACACCACCCCCTTTGAGTTCCTTGATGCGTCAAGCTGGGATAAGATCCTCCAATTTTTCTCTGAGAGTACTTGCGAAGCGGCAACCTGCTCGGCGGTCAGAAGGGTCTATGGAAAGTGTACGTTCAAGCAGCCGATTCGTGCGAGAGGACGACTTCGTTCTTCGAAAGATCGCTTTGGTCGCCTGCCCTACCAGCCTATGCCGCACTTTAGCTCCCGGATCTAACTGTTTGCAAGGCTTGGGAACCCGCGAGGCGTTGTTCTCGCAGTCGCGCAGTCAAGCAGGAGTGCGGACAGGCCTACCCAGCAGCGAAACAGAAAAGCGCCGGCGCTGGGTCTTCACCGGGGCTAAGGGCATGTACGAGCTACCCTGCATGTCCGAGTTTCAGCCTGCGCTAATATTGTAAATGAATGACTGTGCGCACCGACTTCTCCGGGTCGTTGCGTTTGGCGTCACTGTGGTTCCCGAAGGGCCGATATACTCCACCAGCGCGAGGCATGACCGCTCAGATTCTGTTGGTCGGCGCCAACGTTCGCGCACCTCTGCGCCGGCCGCCACGGCACTTTGAGGTGAAGTGCCGCTCACGGAGCTAAAACCCAGCAATTGGCCGACAATCGCCGAATAGCCGATTGGTTGAAAACGTACAGCGAATCCGTTGGGGTTATGCTGGACAACAGGGTAAACAATTCCTTTCGCTGGAAGGGAGGCCGCGATGGTTCGAACGCATTTAGAAGTTGCACAAGGCGTAATCGCAACCGGCTATCTTGTTCGGCATAATTCCATGATCGGAACTGCCAAGTTTCGCCAAGACGTGGATCGTTCAAGGCGCGCAATCGAGACATCGCGCGAACTGCTCAAACGCCTTCGCCAACGTCACCACGATGACATGGCGCGAGGGTGGGAAGATCCGGGCGTGGCAAGCGTCGCCGTCTCCGCCTTTGACGCCGACATTCTCCGATCGGCATTCCGAGAGTTGGTCAGGCAAACGGGTGTGCCTGAGTATCAATGGCGTGATCTGGCCACGAGCCTGGTACATGAATTCACCGGGTGCGAGCAGATGGAAACCGGCCTGGTGGATTGGATCACCAGCAAGTAGCGCTACAAGGAAACCTTTTTGGGGGCTCGGAATTAGGGTCGCATGGCCCGCTTCTTCTTTGATTTAACCGACGATGGCGAAGTCTTTCCCGATCCTGAAGGAACCGAAATTGCGAGCCGGGAAGCCGCTGAAGATGAGGCAGCAAGAGCGTTGCTTGAAATAGCCAAAGACCGGATGCCGGACGGCACTTTCAGAGAGGTTGCCATCGATGTCCGCGATCACACCAGCAAGCTCCTATTCTCCGTGAAGGTCACGTTCGAGTTGGTGCGTGAGCCGCCCGACGGATGAGGACGCGGCCCTAGCTATTCATTATGGCTGCGCACCAACGCCAGCGGCATGCGGTCGCTGAGGCTGCCATCATTGCTTTCGAACTGCAAGACGCCTGAAAATGCGATTGGCGCCTTCTGCCGTCGAGGTAGAAATGACGTCGTCCGCCTGACGCTAATGTGACCTAATATCGTTGTTTGCCGCCGGCATTGAAGGATGTTTGAAGAATGACTCGTGTTGACCACCCTCGCTGTCTCTGTGGGGGATCATGGTTTCCGGCAAGTCGCCAACGCCGTACTGTGAGCCCCGGACCGAAATAAGGTCATGGTTGTCGGGGCGTGTGTTTGTCACGGCCTTCGACGATGGATAATTTCTTCAATAAGTTTCGCGTCGGCTTCGTGTTCCGCGGCCCGCGTAGCCATTTGGCTGGCCAAGCTATGTCTTTCCCGAGCGGCTTCTCGTTGCGCCGTCCGTTTCGCCAACTCGGCCCGCTGCTGGTGCGCTCTTAGAAGGCTCCAAAGGGCCTGTTCCGCATCGTCCGCCTGGGCCTGCATCAAAACGTCCGCTCCGAATGCATGTCCAGTGTGACAACGGTAACGGGTAATCGGCCCGTCTTCGATCTCCCAAAGCGGTCCGTGACATTCGGGGCAGACAAATGTCGAGGGGATGCCAAGCTGGCGTTCTGTCTGTTCCATTGTGCTGTGCTCCTGAGCAGCAATCGCAGCCTCAAGGCGGATGACAGGCGGGATTTCTGGTGTCGGCCCTGCGAGTTCGGACGCAAGCCTGCGCAACAGGCCAGCCATTTCGGACAGGGCGACGCAATGGTCGACTTCCACATTCTGCAAGGCGCTCAGCGGCATATCGGGTACTGCAGCGTCGTCGGGATCTTGAACCACGCTGACCCCTCCGCAAATCTTGATAGCGCGCAAGCCGGCGGTCCCGTCGGAGAGGCTGCCCGTGAGCACGACACCAATCACGCTGCCGCCAAAGCTGCAGGCCGCTGATCGAAAAAGGGGATCGATGGCAGGGCGCGCCAAATTCTCCCGCGGCCCGCGCCGTAGCAGCATGTGATCATCATGTAAAAGCAGGTGAGCTCCGGGCGGTGCAACGAAGATGTGCCCGTTTTTAACCTTCGTGCCGCTGGCGGCATTCGCTACGGGCATGTTGGCAGCGCGACCGAGAATGTCGCCGAGGTAACTCGTGAGACCGACGTGCTGTACGATGAGGAGGGCCGCCGGAATGTCCGGCGAAATATCCCGGACAAGTCTCTTCAGCGCGTCGAGGCCCCCCGCCGAGGCTCCGATTGCGACAATGCACCGGTTCTCGCAACCGTAGGCACGGACCTTCTCCGACTGCCCCGCATGTTCCGACTCTGATCGTGGTGCGGCGGTGGCCATATGTGCTTCACCCACTCAGCAAATAGCGAGCACTCCGGCCAGTCCGCTGCTGCCAGTCGGATACCCTGCTTTCGTCGTTAGCTTCCTGACCCCGAACATAGTTGCCCGCAATGACGTCAGTCCAAACTAACGCTTACGTGCGCGTTTGACAGCAGCCTCGGCCACGGCCGGGGCCTCCTGAATGCTTGCCGCGCCGCCAAAATCCGCGTTCTTGGTTCGGCCAGCTCCAGGACCGGCACCTAGATCAGCGCCCGTGATCGGATCGGACGCCGGATCAGAAAGAGTACGGTCGGCCATCTTGGCCACCACCTTCATGTCTCTGGCGCCCATTTTGACGGTTGCCAAGCCGTCTCCGCCGTCGACGGGCATCACCTGTTCAAGGTCATCGATCCGATCCCACTCTTCGCCGGAATTCCATGGACCATTGGTATCGCCGTCACCTTGAGAGGTGTTGACGTACATGCTGGCGTACCTCTCGATGCCCGGGAGCTTGCCTGACGGGAAATTGTTTTCGATGGCGTAGAGTGCTTTCTCAAACGACTTTTGATGAGCGATCTCGCGTGTCATCAGGAAGCCGAGCGCGTCCTTGATGCCCGGATCATCGGTGATGTTGATGAGGCGTTCGTAAACGATCTTGGCGCGCGCTTCAGCGGCGATGTTCGACCGCAAATCCACGGTAGGTTCACCGCGTGAGTCGACATAGGCCGCGGTCCAGGGAACGCCGGCTGAGTCGCACAGCGCGGGAGCACCGCCAAACAGGATGGATTCCTTGGCTGTCGTACCGCTGGCGCCGACCATCATATAAAGGTCCGCTTCTTTCATCTGGCCTTCGGCAAGTTGTGCCTTGAGCCCCTTGTTCAGCATGGTGACGATCGATCCCACCACCTCAAGGTGGCTGAGTTCTTCAGTGGCTATGTCGAGCAACATGTCGCGACGGCCAAGATCATCCTCGCCGAGGCCTTGCGTGAAATAGCGCATCGCCGCGGCAAGCTCACCATCGGCGCCACCGAATTGTTCCATGATCATGCAGGCCAGGCGGGGATTAGGCTCCGAAACGCGGACGGTGTATTGCAGGCGCTTGTTGTGCATGAACATTGGCAATCCTCCAGGGGGTTGGGTTGCCCAACATCCGCCTGCGAGGATTGTTCCATATTGCATCGAGTGACGCAGTGGCCGATCCGCGAGGCCATGGCGCGCTAGGGGTGAAATTCGTGTCGGGACGCACATCAATGAGCGCCTCCAGATGGGAAAAAGACTGGTCGCGCACGTTTTTTCCTCCGGGTACTGGAACGAACATGTTGTCGGGACTAACCCACGATGAAAGCGGCGAAAAAACTGCTGAGGCTCTGCATTCGTCTGCAGGTCACAGCGATGGGATGACAGATCCCGAATGGCCACAGCAAAGTCCGGCGCCAGGCATCTCTTGCGAAGTTCTGCGATCTCGGAACAATCGCGCCAAACCACAGTTCGAGCCAGGCAGCGGAGCTGCAAGATTGGTGACCCGATCCCCGCGTGAGCCCTCCCACGGCGTAGGCGCTTGATCACCAGCAGGCGATATAATCGCGGCGATAGCATCGATGGGCAAGAAGGCCAAGCAGAACACCGCGTCTCGGACGGATCGCGAAAGGGCCATCGAAGCGACTACTTTGCCCGAAAGTGCGGCCTCACCAAGGACGAGGCACTCAAGATTCTCAGGTCGCAGGATCGATGAAGAAGCGAAACGGCGGTCGGGCGGCCGGTAGGAGCAATCGTCGCTCGATCGTCGCAACCGATGGCGGCGGATGATCTAGTTCACCCCGACACACCTTTTCAACAATCCGCTTCAACCATCCGGGCATGCCGCGGGCCGGGTCCCGTTTAGACCGGCAGAGGCAGCCGAGCGACCATTGTGGCTTGCAATATGTGCCGAAAAGCGCGCGATCTGGTCTCACAGCAGCTTGCCCACAAAACGCTGAAGAGGTCGTTCCGGCGCCGCGGCCCCCGACCGCCGTCTTATCAACATTGATCGGCGAAAGAGTGACCAGCAATCGACTTCGATAGGCGAGAACGCCGGTTAAGGCGCGGCAGGCGGCTTGACAAGCGGCCGCGAGGCTAGCCAGGCGCAGAGGCGACATGGCGCCGGTTGTGCCGACCAGAACGGAGCGAGATCACGGTCCTTGCTCGTGTTCCCACCATGTCTTTGAGGGCGAGGAACAACCGATGGCCTTGGTTGTTAGAGCTGCATATGCCGCGAAGCATTGAACTCGAAGTGGGACATGGAGATGGCGACGAAGAAAAGCGCCCAGAGCAGCACAAAGGGCCTGGGAAGATCTATTTTACGAAGCCTTGAAGGACATATACTACGCGGAGCGTAAGATCTTAAGTGCCCTCAAGAAAATGGCCAGGGGTGCCGAATCGCAAGAGTTGACCGCCGCGTTCGAGAAGCACCGCGACGAGACTGAGGGTCAGGTTGAGCGGCTGCAGCAGGTGTTCGAGATTTTCGGCAAGCGCGCGCAGGGCAAGACCTGTCCCGCGATCGACGGCATCATTGAGGAGGGCGGGGAGATACTGGAGGAGTTCCAGGCGGCGCCGGCCCTCGACGCCGGGCTTGTTGCCGCTGCCCAGGCCGTCGAGCATTATGAGATCGCCCGTTATGGGACATTGGTAACCTGGGCAAGGCTGCTCGGCTTGAATGACGCGGTTCCGCTGCTGCAGCAGACGCTCGACGAAGAGAAGGCAACGGACGAGGCGTTGACGCAGCTTGGAGGCACCAGCGTAAATGAAAGGGCGCTGCAAGATGCCGCCTAGATCTAGCTGAACGCGTTGGGCGGGAGGGAGATCGAGTCCATCGACACCGTCGATCAGGTTGGCTGGCGCTGCGTGCATGAGCAAATAGTGGATACGGTTGTTGCATTGAACCGTCCGAGGCGGTCATTCCTGCGCGAACAACTCGCCTTGCCCATGAATGGTGGCAGGAACATCCGTGGCAGCTTGGGATCAGCGCCCATGGTAGAAACCAAAGGAACAATCAACCCGAGCTTCCGCTCGATATCGTTGCTCGAAACTGTCGGAGCTCTGGCCGGACGCGCCAGCAGCGCCGCGACGCTCGCTTCCATCTGCCCTCGGCGAGGCGCGCGGAATCGCTCGATCGTGCGGCCCGATCGCAGCGACACCGCTGTTTCGTCCGGCTCCGCGTGCAGACAGGATGAGGCGCGACTGTCACTGCAGTTTTCAGGTGCCAAGTGAGGGTCCTCGTCACCGGCGCGTCGGGTCTGATCGGAGCTTCTCTTTGTGCGCGCCTGGCCGCCGATGGATATGAAATCGTTCGCGTACTGCATCGTGCCGGCGCCGCGCCCTTCAGAGGCTTGCCGCCTGTCTTGCTCGACATGGCAAAGGCGCTGCAGACGCAGGACTGGAGCCCGCATCTGATAGGCATCGACGCGGTCGTCAACTGCGCCGGTGTGCTGCAGGACAGCGCGCAAGAAAGCACTGGCGGTGTGCATGCGGGTGGCGCATCGGCACTCTTTGCCGCCTGTGAGCAGGCGGGCGTGAGAAAAGTCATTCACTTCTCGGCAATCGGGGTCGATCGGCTGCAGCCGTCCGCCTTCTCGGCCACCAAGCTGGCTGGCGACCAGGCGTTGATGGCGCGCGATTTGGACTGGGTCATCCTGCGCCCGTCGGTCGTGCTGGGCCGGCCGGCGTTCGGCGCCAGTGCGCTGTTTCGCGGACTGGCCGCATTGCCACTGTTGCCGGTGATGCCCAGCACGGGTCGGCTTCAGGTCGTACAGTTGGATGACGTGATCGCCACTGTCCTGCATTTTCTCCGGCCCGATAGCGCATCGCACCTTGCGCTTGACCTTGCCGGACCTGAAGCGCTGCCGATTAGCAAGGTGGTCGGCCTCTACCGCCGCTGGCTTGGGTCGAGACCGGCTGGAGAGTTCACTCTGCCCGGTAGCGTCGCGGCCGGCCTGTACCGGGTCGGCGATGCGGCGGCTCTGCTCGGCTGGCGCCCGCCGATGCGCAGCAATGCGGCCAAGGAAATCGTGCGGGGCGCTGTCGGCGACCCGCAGGCGTGGATCACTGCGACAGGGATCCAACCATCCAGCCTCGAAGCGGCGCTAAAGCTCAATCCCGCGACGGTGCAGGAGCGATGGTTCGCCCGTCTCTATTTCGTCAAGCCGGCGATCTTTACTGTCCTGCCCTTCTTCTGGATCATGACCGGCATCATTTCCCTGACCACCGGCTGGCGCCGCGGGGTCGACTTGCTGGTCGGCACGGCCATCGGTCCGCTGGCGGAACCGGCGGTCATCGCCGGAGCGCTGGCCGACATGGCGGTCGGCGCGTTGATCGCCTGGCGACCGACCAGTCGGCTGGGGCTGTTCGGGGCGATCGCGGTGGCTCTTTTCTATGCGATCGCGGGGACCATGCTGCGACCAGAACTGTGGAACGAGCCGCTCGGCCCATTCCTGAAGATCCTGCCGATCCTGGTTCTGCATGTTGTCGCGCTGGCGGTCCTGGAGGAACGCTGATGACCTACTTCATGCTCAAGTTCCTGCATGTCGTCGGCGCGGCCGTGCTGCTGGGCACCGGCGCCGGCATCGCCTTCTTCATGCTGCTCGCTCACCGGACCGGAAATTCCGCGACCATCGCGGCGGTCGCACGCATGGTCGTGATCGCCGATTTCATCTTCACTGCAACCGCCGTCGTCGCCCAACCTGTCACCGGTGCATTCCTCGCCTGGCATTCCGGCTATCCGCTGACCGAGGGGTGGATTGTGCTTTCGATCCTGCTCTACCTCATCACCGGCCTGTTCTGGCTTCCAGTCGTGTGGATGCAGATCGAGATGCGCAATCTCGCTATGCAGGCCGCGGCAGAGAAGCAACCTCCACCACAGCGCTATGACACCTTGTTTCGGCTCTGGTTCGCCTTTGGCTTTCCTGCCTTCGCGGCAGTGCTCGCCATCTTCTGGCTGATGATTTCGCGACCTTCGATCGATTGGTTCGCCTTGTAGCACCGGACTTCGTCTCCCTCGTCACGGTCTGCAACATCGTTGCGCCTAACAAATGGAAGGCGATGGGCGCCAGCCGCAGACTGCCTCGTTCCGTTACTACATACCGGGTGGCAATGGTTGCACAGGTTCCCGGCCATCGCCCGAGCACCTCTGTGGCGGGAGGCTGACGGGACTTTGATTGCCGACGACACGTCTATCCACGTCGCCCGTGCACGGCTTCGAAATGCATCAAGCAGATTGCGAGATTTCGGGCATAGCGGAAAATCTCCGGATGGTGGCGCCGCAGCCAAGCCGCGTTATCTGTTATAAGTCATCAACTGACTGAAAGCGTGGGCAGCCATGTGCAACGATTATGAGCAGCATATCGCCTGGGCCGAATATTGCAGGATGATGCAATTGCTGGCGCTCGACATTCCCACTTATCAAACCGAACTGGATCTGCCGCAGGCGGATGACATCCGCATCAGTGATCCCGCCCCGATCATGCGCGCCGCCGGCGACACGATCGAACTCACGCGCATGACCTTTGCCTTTCCGCCCTCCGGGCCCAAAGGCGGGCCGATCTTCAACTTCCGCTCGGAAGGACGGAACGTCTCCAACAGCAAGCGCTGCCTTATTCCGGCGTCGGCTTTCTTCGAATTCACGGGAAAGAAGTCTCCAAAGGCTAAGCATCGCTTCACGCTCAACGGCGCCTCGTTCATGGCGATCGCCGCCCTGTGGCGCGATGGCGAAGGCAACAAGCCCCCGACATTCGCTATGCTGACGACGGAACCCGGCCTGGACGTGGCGCCCACCCACAATCGCCAGATTGTGGTTCTGCGCCCGGATGATTGGGCGGCATGGATCCACCTCACGAAACCCGAGGTGGAGCTGTTGAAGGCCTTGCCGGCCGGTCGCTGGCGGTAGAAACCGTGCGACAAGGAAGCGACTAGCTCAGATGCCGGTGCGTTTTGCGCAAACACGAAAGATTCTTGGCGGCTTGGCTGCGGCAATTGTGGCCCCTCGAGATCGCGGCTCTCGCCAAAGCGTCTGCACCTCGTTGTCACTGATTACCGAGTGGCCCCTTCCGCCATCAGCGACGCTTGGCTCGTCGGTGCGCACGAAAGGTATCGAGCGTGAAATACGTGCCCGCCTGCCTTGGGCGGTGAGGAAGTACGTCAAAGCCGAGACTGGTCGCATGACATTGCGGATGCGCGAAGACGATGCCGAAGAGTTCGAGGCCGCCTCGAACAAGATCGCCAAGACACTGGAAACCATCGCAGTACTCCCGGTCCTGCCGCGCGAGGCCGAAGACATCCTTGCGATCTCTTCGCGTGAGCGTCACAAGTGGCTGAAAGACGGACGGCTGCAAAGCATTGGCACCCGCACCGTGAAGATGCGCGGTCGATCCAAGGCCGTCACCTTCCACGTGTTCGATCCCAGGCACATCGAGGACATCCTTGATCGTGATCTGCCAAGCCTTTGGCGTGAAGAGGACGCGCAGCAAGTTACAGAGAACAGGCGACGTGGCGCCGGCAAGGCTGCCCTGACGCGGGCGGGAAAGGGTAGCGAGAAGGTTCGCGGTGCCGGGAATAACCCCAGAGATGACGCTCCCCGGCCCAAGTTGAAGGGCTGGAACGCGTTCGACGACGAGGGCCTGCTCCGTTAAATCCGTCTAGCCATTCGCGTCCAGAATGAGCCCTGAGCGAAAGCTAACCGGGAGCCGAAACGATCTGCAGTCGCGATTGCACGTCCTGAACCAATCCATGCTCAAGGAGTTCTTCAAGCCGACAACCGCCCATTTTTGAGGATGGCAGATTCGACAACTTCGTGCTTGAAATGTTGGAAACCGAGGGCGGGCCTATAAGGCTTCGGCATGGCGGATCTGGGCCGCCTCTGCTTCTGATCCATGGCCATCCTCGCACGCATATGACTTGGGGCCAGGTCGCGGACTTGCTGTCAGCAGATTTCTCCACGACCATACCCCAATCGCTACCCGGCAGGAAAAATCATGGCTGTTTCCTATAGAAAGAATCGCTTGCCACGGTGGTGCAGGAAGTCGGCGAGGTGGATTAGGTCCTGACCGACAAATGGTGCTACATGGGCGATGAAGAATGCCCGCCCAGCGTACGTTGTCTACGCACCACCGCTGATCGGCCTTCCGTTCCTGGCTGTGATACTGGCTCTGGATGACATCGCAACGCCCTTTGACACCGCCGATGAAGCGGCCGCCCACAACAAGGTGATGGCGGTTACAGGTGCGATACGGCAAAGCGGACTTGATAATCACAAATAGGAGAACCCGTCCATGAAACTGCTACGCATCACACCGATTGTCATTCTTGCCTGTGCCTTTGCCCTTGCGGCCTGCGCCAACACCGTCCGAGGCGTCGGCCGGGACGTCAAGGCAACGGCCAACGCAGTCGACGACACGGTCAACAAACCATGATGCAGAGGACCGTCACGGTTATCGAGAAGACAACGGGCCGCGTGATCGGAGCGCTGCCGATCGATCTTGCGCAGCAGGATCACGAGGCCTCCGATGATCAGTATTTCACCAAGGCGTTCGAAGCCGCCATGGACAGTGGCCTCATTCGTGAGGCCGACAAGCATGCGGTTGAATTCCGGCTTGAATAAAGTCGACGATGCAACGGCTTTCTGTCGCGTATCCGCGCATTGTGGTTTGCATGGTTTTGCACCTCAGCCATCCAGCAGGGGTGAATCAACACACCGTCCAGTCCAACTATCCCTAGGACAGCCCGTTGCGGCTATGAATGGGAGCGGCCGGTTTTGGCCCGGAGGTGAAGCAGCAGCCGCTGCTCAAAGCCACTCAGTAGAGCAAATCGGCGTATTGGTAGGCGAACACCCTCCCGTTGCTCTCATCGGTCACCTCAAGAAAGTAGTTTCCGGATCGGTTAGCGTCACGGGCATTTTCGTTGCCTGTGCGGCGGCGCAATAGGATGTCGGGGCCCCAGCTCGGTATTCCGCTATCACCTGGCCCGCAGGATATTCTCGGATTTGATACCCCACGGTCAGCCCCAGGGTCCGAATCGTCCATTAGGGATGCCTAACATTTCCCTTTTGGCGAGGCGGGGTGTACTTTAGGTACCGCTGGGTGATCCTAGCGACCTACACTGCCCGCTGCCGAGAGGTGGCGGGCCTTTTTGTTTATGTGTGGAACGCCGAATTCCAATGGGAGTTGGAATGCTGTCACCGTCCTTCCGTGGAGGCGATGATGGCCATGGACGTACAGCCGTGGTCGGCCCGCTCTCTGCTTCCTCACTGGGCGGGCCATCTCGCGGGTCGCTCACCGGCAATGACCTGGTGCACCATGCCGTCGACCTCAATACGCAAGTTCGAATACGACCCGGAAACCAGGGTTCTCTCAGTGTGGTTTGTAGCGAGTGGCAGGCAGTACGACTTTCTGGATGTACCGCCGGAGATCGTCGCCGATTTCAAATCTGCCTTTGCCAAGGGCCGCTATTTCAATGATCGGATCCGCAACCAGTTCGCGTTCCGGACCGTGGCAAGCTCCGGTTCCAGCGGTTCATGCTGAGGCAGATTGTGCCAAGCGACCTGGCGGAAATCGCGCATGTCGAACGGCTGGCCGCAGACCGGACAGGTCATGAAATTGTCGCGCTCGTCGGCAGGCTCGCCGCCGTGCTGCGTGCCGGGAATCGGCGGTCCAAGGTCGGATAGCTTCGTCATAACCATCAAACATTCAATTCGTCTAAAATGTTCCGGAACCATTTTAGCGAGCGCTAATTGAATCGCACTATGCGAGTCAGCGCATGCGTCTGAAGTTCATCAAGCCCATGGAGCCCGAGCTGGTCGAGACGCCACCGCAGGGCGACGAATGGCTCCATGAGATCAAGTTCGACGGGTATCGGACCCAAATCATCAAGGATGAAAACGGGATCCGGCTGTTCACCAAGAACGGTTACGACTGGACCGGCCGCTATATCGAACTTGCCGGAGAGGCGGAGGCGATCGAGGCGGAAAGTTTCATCATCGACGGCGAGACAATCACGGTCAACGAGGCCGGCCTGTCCGACTTCCAGGCCCTGCAGTCAGCCGTCACCCGTCGTAAGCCGTCGCGCGATCTGTATTTGGTGGCATTCGACCTCCTGCACCTGAACGGGCATGATTTGCGCAACATGCCGGTGGAAGACCGCCGCCAGATCCTGCAGGAACTGATTCCAGCCGTCGGCCGCATTCAGGTCAGCAAAGCCATGCCCGGCACCGGTGACGCGGTTTATCACCTGGTCGACAGGGCGGGGTTGGAGGGCATGGTCTCGAAGCGCAAGGACAGCGTCTATCGCAGCGGGCCGACGATGAACTGGCGAAAGATCAAATGCTATGCCGAAAAGGAAATGGACATTATTGGCGTGCAGCGCGAGGCTGGAAAGCCCGCAATGGTGCTCATGGCCGACAAGGGCCGCTATGCCGGCGGCGCTTTCGTTGCGTTTAAAGCTGACAAGCGCCAGCGACTTTGGGATCGCGTGCAAGGGAAGGTCGGCGGACCAGTGCCTATCGGTCTCAAGAAAGAAAAGGCCGAATGGCTTAAGCCTGGTCTGGTCGGTCGCGTGCGGTTCCTGAAGGGCGAGGAAAGGCTCCGCCACGCCAAGCTGCTGGACTACCGTGAGGAATAAGCTTGCGACAAGGTGCTGCCCATGACGCGGAACAGAACCGTGTGCCTGGCGTTGTGCGGAAGTCGACGTCTAGGAGAAACGGCATGGTGGCGCCACGCGCGGTCTGGAAGGGTTTTCTGAGGGTCGGTTCCGTGTCGTGCGGGGTCAAGATAGTGGGTGCCACCAGCGAGGCATCGAAAATCCACTTCAAGATTTTGAACCGCAGCGACGGTTTACCCGTGAAGAGTGCCTATGTCGACGAAGGCACCGGCGATGTTGTCGAAGCCGAGGATCAGATCAAAGGCTATGAGGCGGACAAGGGCGATTTCATCCACGTCGAGCCGGACGAGATCAAGAAACTGAAACTGACGTCCCAGCATACGCTTGATGTCGATTCCTTTGTTCCGGTTGCCGAGATCGACACGCGCTATCTCGAAAAGCCCTACTACTTGATCCCGGCAGATGGCGCTTCCCTTGAGGCCTTTGCCGTCCTGCGCGATGCGATGGCCAAGAAGCGCGTCGCGGCACGTTCCTGCGTCGTACTCTATCAGCGCGGCCGCGAAGTATTGATACAGCCGTTTGAAAAAGGAATGCTGCTGACCGAGTTGCGCACCCACAATGAGATGACATCGGAAGACACCGTCTTTAATGACGTGAGAAGCCCAAAATACGATTCGGATTTGCTCGAAATCGCGGGCCTCCTTATCGACAAGAAGGTGACGAAGTTTGATCCCTCGAAATTCGAGGACACCTATGAAGATGCGTTGATTGCCATGATCGACGCCAAGCGAAAGGGCAAAAAGCCTCCGAAACCGGCGCCAAAGCCTCAGGAGAACGTGGTCGAGCTGGCCTCGGTTCTTCGAAAGAGCCTCGCCAAGGAAGGCATCGGCCAAGACCGGCCAAAGGCCAAGAGCCGCAAATCGGCATAGTTAAAGATAGCATCCCACCATCACCGCGCATCACCCAGTAGTTTTAGCGCGCTCGCGCGTTTCCGGCGTCAGGCCTTCGGCCAATCTCACCGGCTCGTCGCACTGCGACGCTGCGGCAATCGGGAGGAAAGACCACCCGACGCGACAAATCGCGGAGGGCCGGATTGCCGTTGTGCCCGTAGCTACAGGTCTCGTCGTTTGGTCACTCCTTGTGACCAACTGGTCGGCGTGGTCACCGTCACCCAAAAAATGATCGTGCCGACCTGGCCATGGATCGATGCCATGTGAGATTGCGTTCATTGGATGTTCGTTGCTTTAGTCAATCGCAATGTAGCGTTGAGCGGAAACGAAGTGGGCCCGCCACTGAGGACACAAACGGCGGCGGGCCCTGCTTTGAGACCTGGCCCGGGAGCCAAGCTGCAGACCTAATTTCGATTTCAGAAAGAGGTTCCAGGCCTGCAGAAAAACTTAACGCTTGCTTGCATTGCATACGCCCGCAACCGGGTCTCGGAACCGGAGGCTGGCCCTCGCACCAGAGCTTGGTCCTTTCAAGGAGGGAGTCGTCCTCACCAAGCACATCCCGACCTTCGACTGCAGATGCGTGTTCCTCAGATCAGTGCAAAATTTACGGCCCTGGGGTAAAAATGCTCGTGCGAGCAGCAGGGATCTAGAGCGGCGCTTTCCTCGCGCCCACGACGGTCGGCCACGGCGCTCGATGGCCTCGGCTATCTCGATCGAAGTCCAACCCGCTGCCATGACTTCCAAAGGTCCATTCGGTGACCTGCTGGCTATCGTGTCGCGGTCAGGATATTCGTCCTAGTCGGTCGCGCCTTTGGGCTTCGTCTCGGACGTAGCTCCGTCGAGGAGACAACCCGGTGAGAGGTCACGTCGAGCAGATGCAGGCACTCAGTCAATTCTTGCCGGGCGATTGGTCTTGGATGCTTCCACGTCCAGCTGGGCGCGACTGGCGTGAAGCAAGGCCGCGATCAAATTTTGGTCGGCTGACTTTTTCCCGGTGTATAGGCACACAAGCTCGCGGGCCTGGACCATCGAATCGGATTCCGGGCTCTCCCTGATGGCTGACGTAAGAGCCCGGGAGAGGATGTCGAAATCCAACAACGAAATAACCGGTCGGCTTCCTTTCATGGCCAAATCCATCCTGTTGGTCTGCAGGCAATACTCGAAAGGTCGACATGACAAGAATCGGCATCACCCGTTCCTTCACGCGCTCAACTTCAGAAGCTCTCGGAACATTTCGCCGAGCCCAGCGGCGGGGCGTGGATAACAGCGGTGCAGCGCCACCGCAATTACAAAGGTTAATTCGGCTACGCATCGAGCATCGGATGGTTTGGGACTGATTGTTCGCAAATCGCAGCTATAAATCAAATCTTCAGGGTAAGTTGACATGCTTGCCCACCGCCGACCGCCTATGGCTTGGATAGATATTCAGGAGAAAGCAGCGTAGGGCCTATCGACTTGTCAGATCTGATGCCCCCCGATGTGCAGGATGATCCTGCCCTAGCCGCTGAGGTCGACCGGCTTCTGGCGCGCCGTACGCGCGAAATCAGCCTGGGTGGCGAGATCGAACGCCTATTTCGAGCACGTGTCTGGTCGCAAACGGCGAAAATCATCCGCGCGTGGATGATCTGGGTGGCATTTTTGGATGTGCTGACGTTGGCATTGAACGCGGCGTTGCTTCCATGGGGCGTAGCGCAGTCCATGCTCCTGCCCGGCGCCATCATCCCGCCCGTCGCGTTGGCCGTGGTCCTTGTTTGGCGCAAACCGCAGGCGCCTTGGCTCCAAGGAGCCTCGCTGATCGCAGGCATGTTCCTTATCTTGTTGTCAGTCGCATTGGTCGGAGCAAGCGCTGGTGGCGAGTTCTACGAACGGCAATTGAACGTCATGTTGTTCGTGGCCATCACAGCCATCATCATCTTCGGGATCCCCTTGGCCTGGACGATGACGATCGCTGCGCTGGCGCTCGGACTTTATCTCATGCTTCAACTGCAGAACCCGGCCATCGCGCATGGGAGTGCAGTAGCTGGAACGCTGTTCTTCGCCAGCGGTATCTTTGCAACGGTGGCCGCGCGGCGCATCATGACAATTCTCGCTCAAAAGACTTTCCTGTTTGAGCTTCGCGACCGACGCAGGGTCGCCCAACTGGCGAAAGCGAATGATCGACTGGTACTCCTGGCGAGGACCGATCCACTCACCGGCATCTCCAACCGTCGCTGGATGACGGAAACACTCGAGCGCCTATGGGGAAGCGACAAACGTTGCCTTGCCGGTGCCGCGATGCTGATGTGCGACATTGACAACTTCAAGAAGCTAAACGACCACCTCGGCCATGCGGAGGGAGATCGGTGTTTGGTAAAGGTCGCAACTATCTTGAAGGAAAACGTGAGGCGTGATCGCGATCACGTTGCCCGTTATGGCGGCGAAGAATTCCTCGTGCTCCTGCCCGGGGTGAACGAGGAAGAGGCCGCCGCTGTGGCTGAACGAATGCGTAAGAGCGTCGAGGCTGCCGCTTTGCCCAACCCTGGATCCCGTGTGTCGCGCTGGGTGACCCTGAGCATTGGAGTTGCCGTTCAGACCGCTGAGGCGATCTCGCCGGAGCAGTTACAGCAACGGGCGGATGCCGCACTTTACCTTGCCAAGCAGACGGGCCGCAACAGGGTGCTGCTTCACAGACCGGAGTTATCCGCGCGCAAACATATTCGGCCGGGCAGCCTTGGGGCATAGGCCGTGCGTGGCCGAGTTTCCGGGTTGTTGAGAACACCCATGGCCGATTCCGGCTGCGTGGATGATCCAGGAGGAGTTCCACCAAGTGGCCTCAGTGATGGCGATCATCTGGATGACTTGCCGGGTCTTCGCAAATGCCGAGCGCATGGGCTCCGTCGATTTCTGCGCCCTGCGCCCTATGTGGCGCGCGTTTGGCTAGGTGAAGGGCGCCCATTGCGCAGCCCCTGATCTTGCGCAAGGGAATCCTGCGACAGCCCTCATTAGATCGGTTGCAAGTGCTCCATGAAATCTCCATCTAGTTCAGTTGTAGTCAGAACGCGGTCAAACGATGACACGGCAAGAAGTTCTCTCCGTCATTGGATCAGCCGACGATATTACGGTTGCGGAGATCATCGCAACGGGTGCGTCGATCGAGGAATTGAGAGAGGCATGGGCATGGGCTTTTGCTGACGAGGCGTTAATGGGACAGGGGCGCCCGCTTCCGGGAACACGAGCGGCCGCGCTTATTGACCTGCTTAAGCCCGACGAGGACGACCCGGCTGAACCGGGCACCCGTCTGGAGTAAATCAGCAAACCCATCGAATGTGCAATTCGGTCTTGTCATCCACGGCAGCGTTGCAGACACTTTCTCGGTGAAACCGACCTTTGTGCCCGTTTCAGTTCAGTCATAGGTCTTGCGCGTGGGCTCCAGACTCCCGACCATCGTAGCCGAGTAGCAGCCATCACAGGCCTCGTGCGGCTCAGTCGGCCACTGGATAACGCTACAGCATTGATCACACAGCCGATTTGGAGATCGCCCACTTCTCTTGCGTTCACACGCCAGAGATCGCTAGTCTAAACCTGTGGCGCGAAGTTCCTTACATCGATAAAAGCACACGCGCTCAGAAGCGGATCGCAGGCTTTTGTTGTCCACCTGTGTGGTCGCCGGATGGGCCGAAACGTAAGGACTTTCGCCTCGCCGACCGGAGTCGCCGACCGTGCGCGCAAAGCCGCAGAGCAGTTCCCGCAGCCGCATGTTGAGCCGGACCGCCACTTCAAACATACCGCTCATCAGCTTCACAACTCTGGTGCGCTCCGGTAGGGGGCCAGCCCAGCAGCACAGATCGCGACGCCGTCTGGCCTGTCAGTCAGGAGTTTGCCACAGCAACGAAAAGCGATTGTCCCTGCCGGTCGATACGGAACAACACTGGCTTTTTCTGCTGACGGGATTTCGCCCATTCCTCGCGGACGTCAGACGGCTGGGTCATGTTTCGGTTGTTGGCCGACACGATGACGTCGCCGGGCCGGATGCCGCTTTCGGCCGCAAGACTGTTGGGAGCGACATCCTGGACGAACACGCCCGTGGTGTCGGCCTGCAGGCCGAGTTGCTGGCGCGCTTCGTCCGGAATGGCGCTCAGCGACATACCAAGGCGCTGGTCCTCAGTCCCCAGGCTTGGAATGGCACCGGTCTGTTCCTCCTGATCCCTGCGTCGATCGACAGTCAGCGACAATTCCTGGTTTGTGCCGCCCCGGTTCGTTGTTACGGTGACTTTCGATCCCGGCTTCTGGCTTGCTGCCGCCAGCGTCAGGTCATGGACGCCTTGGATGTCCTTGTCGTTGAACCGGGTTATCACGTCGCCGGCCTGGATTCCCGCTTTCTGCGCCGGGCTGCCAGCCTCGACCGAGGCAACCAGCGCTCCCTTGGCGCCCGGCATTCCGAGCGCCTCGGCGATGGAGGGCGTGATCTCCTGAAGACGCACGCCGATGAAGCCGCGCTCGATGCGGCCAGTGCTGATCAGTTGGTCGACGATAGTCCGAGCTGTGCGCGAGGGCACCGCGAACCCAATGCCTATGCTACCGCCTGACGGCGACACGATTGCCGTGTTGACTCCGATGACTTCGCCGCGCGCGTTGAACAAAGGACCTCCCGAGTTACCTCTGTTGATCGAGGCGTCAGTTTGCAGGAAATCGTCGTAAGGACCGGCCTGGATATCGCGAGAGCGGGCAGAAAGGACGCCAACAGTGACCGTGCCCCCGAGGCCGAAGGGACTGCCGATGGCGATGGTCCAGGCCCCTGGTTGCATCGCGTCCGAATCCCCCCAGGCCGTCGCCGTCATGTTGGGCGGAGGCTCGACTTTCAATACCGCGATGTCGGTTGCCGGATCGCGGCCCACCACCCGGGCGGGCGCCGTCTCCTTGTCGGAGAACACGACGTGAATCTCAGTTGCGTCGGCGACGACATGGTTATTGGTGACGATATAGCCTTCGGGACTGATCACAAAGCCGGAGCCGAGTGCTTCCCGCACCTGGGGCTGGATACGCCCTCCTCCGTCGAAGGGATTGGGAAAGTCGTTGAGCGTCGTTTGATCCTGGATGATCTGCCTGGTCGTGATGGCGACAACCGCGGGCAGCTTCTGACGCACGATTGCGCTGAAGTCGTTCGGAATTTCCTGTGCGGTGGCCGGAGCAAGGCCGCCAGTCGAGAGCATCAGGGCTCCTGTGATCAAGCCAATGCACAAGTTCCTAGAGAGGTAAGACATGACTGGTTCTCCTGCCGGATTCGGGTCCTTGATTTTCGCCCGACGTCAGAACTGAGATTCTCGCCGATTGTTTCACCGGCTGGATAAAATGGTTCTAAGGCGTTGACCACGGGAAATGTGACCCGTGCCAAGCCATTGAAACTTGCTTGAGACGTCCCAAAATTTCGTCTGGCGGGAATCGCGAGAGCCGCCAAACTCAAACACGCAGGAGATTGTCTGAAGCGGAGGACCATCAATGGAAGCAGCCATTTCGACCCATTTTGCCTCGATTGAACCCGTGGCCCCCGATGGTTTTCTGGACCGCTTGCTGCATCCGGCACGGCATTTCAAACATCCCCACGACGTTTTGGCCGACGTTGCCCTGGACGGTCAGGAGAAGCGCGCCATCCTTTCGTCATGGGCGTCGGATGCCTGCGCGGTAGAATCCGTGCCAGCGCTTCGCATGCTGCCGGGGGCGGGTGAACCAGTCAGCTTCGATGCGATCATGGATGCATTGCAACAATTGGATCAATCGAACGAGCTTGCCGGTCCTGATGGCAGTGACAGCGCGGTGGTGGCCGGGTTCGTGCCATTCATCGATCGGATTTAAGCGCGACCTGATTGTTCGTGAACCATCCCGTCGGCGAGTGACCCCGCCGGCGGGGGTGGCATGGGTGCGTTTCGCCCGGATTGCCGCCGAAAATTTTCCTAATACCTCTTGAAGGTGCAAGTCGCGATTCTAAATTGATGGTCGTCGGTCGCCTGATGGGGCCGGCAAGACCAGGAGGCGGCAAGGCTCTTGGCGCCTCCTATGATCCATGTTGCTCAAAGGAGGATGTGGTTATGAACCTCGATTTTACCCCCCTGTACCGGTCCAGCATCGGCTTCGACCGCATGGTCGACATGCTTGAAAATGCGAGCCGTGTGGCCTCGTTCGACAACTGGCCGCCCTACGATATCGCCAAGGTTGATGATGATGACTATCGCATCACGATGGCGGTCGCCGGTTTCTCGCAGGACCAGCTGACCATCACTCACCAGCCCAACATGCTGGTCGTGAGCGGGTCGCAATCCGGCGATGAGAACGGCCAGTATCTCTACCGCGGCATCAACGGGCGCGCTTTCGAGCGTCGGTTCGAACTGGCCGATCATGTCAAAGTTGCTGGCGCCAGCCTTGAGAACGGGCTGCTGAGCATCGATCTCAAGCGCGAGGTTCCCGAGGAGATGAAACCGCGCAAGGTCGAGATCTCCAGCGGGGCTCCCATGCCGAAGATCGAAGCCCCCAAGGTCGAGACCGAGAAGCTGGCGGCCTGAGCAATCCACGATGAAGGCATCGCTTGAGCCGGGCGTCCGGCCCGGCTCACAGACCTACGAAAGGAGAAAGACAATGAGCGTACGTGCCTTGATCCCATGGGGCCGGGGCAACGGAAACTCGGCGCCCAGTCTCTTCCCTGATGGAGATCGAGACCCCTTCGTCTCCCTCCACCGGGAGGTAAACCGGCTGTTCGATGACGCCTTCCGCAGCTTCGGCGCCAGACTGCCGGCCTTCAGTCCCTCTTTTGCCGCCACTTGGCCCAGCGTCGAAATTTCCGACACGGACAAGGAAGTCCGCGTCACGGCGGAAATACCCGGCCTGGACGAGAGCGACATAGAAGTCCTGCTGGACAACGGGGCGCTCAAGCTTAAAGGCGAGAAGCGTTCCGAGACCGAGGACAAAGACCGGCAGTTCTCCGAGCGCTTCTACGGTCGCTTCGAGCGCCTCATTCCGCTCGGCTACGAGGTCGAGGAAGACAAGGTCAACGCCGCCTTCAAGAACGGGGTGCTGACCGTGACCTTGCCCAAGACCGAGCGGGCGCAGGCGAAGGCCAAGCGGATCGCAATCAACGGCAAGAACTGACGCACGGCAGTATGAGCAGCGGCCGTCACGGCCGCTGCTCGTACCACCCTTCATGATGGGAGGGACAGACAATGGAGACAGTTCAAAGCAGCGACATCAGAAACCCAACAAGGACTTCCGGCCGGCCGGACAATGACAATCGGCCTCGTGTCGACGAACCGGCTTTGTCAATGGGGCGGTCAGTGTTTCCGGACGGCGTGACGGCACGGATCTACCAGCCATGCCGCTCGGCCACGACCTCGGCAAAGCCCCGCAAGGACTGGCGATTGATCTTCGAACCTCGCACAGCCCCGTTCATCGAGCCGCTGATGGGCTATACGGGCGGCCGGGACACCCTGACCCAGGTTCAACTGGATTTTCCGACGCTGGGGGCGGCGATCCGTTATGCGGAGCGCCAAGGCCTCAGCTACGTGGTGCAGGCTCCATCTTCTGGCTCTCAGGCCAAGGTCAGCAACAGGCAAGCATCGGAGGAGAGGCACGCCTTTTCCGACGTGGTTTGGCAACGGCTACAATTGGCATGGCTCCAGGCAAGCCACAACTATGGCGCTGGTGCACAGGCAGCGCACATACAGACGGCGCTTTCCGAGCCCGAGACATTCTATGCCTCTCCGATGGAGGTGGTGGATGACCCGGTACTCGCACCCGACGAGAAATGTGCCGTGCTCAAGAACTGGGCCTGGAACGAGTACCTGATCGACCTGGCCACCGCTAAAGGCATGCCGGAAAATGCACGTCCCACGCGATTGGACGAGGTTGAGCTCGCTCTGCTGGCCTTGGAAGGCAGTACCCAGAGATTCCAGACTCGGCTCAGCCCGGTACGATCCCGGATAGCCGCATGATTGGAGGCAAGGATGGACCCACTGATCGTCTTCGACGCCCAACGGACCATCCCGAACCCCTTCGCACTTGCGGTCTCGGCAGCAGGGCGGGCGCGCGCACTGGCGCGCGGCGCAGCGCCCCGGTTGGCGGCCAGCCCGAAGAGCCGGCCGCATCTCGCATTGAGTGAGATCGCCGGCAATGCGTTCGAACCTCGGGAGATCGAACCCTTCCTCCTGACTGAGCCGATCTCGCCGAAGGACTGCGTCCGTTTCAAATCCGGACCCAAGAAGCTTTGCGGCATCGGGCCGAACAGGCCCGCTGCCGCACCCGCCCTCGACTCAAGGGCGGTACATTGACGTACTGAAACGCAGGAAAGGAGAATGACGATGTTGAAGAATCTCGCTTCCGACAGCAGCAGGCCGGCGCTCGATGTCGTAAACATCCTTGCCGGCATCGCGCTGGCGCTCTCGCCTTGGCTCCTTGGCTATGCTGCCGATGCTGTTGCCGTCTGGCACGCCCTCATCGCGGGCGTAATCACCGTTCTGATCGCAGCGCGCGCGTTGGTGGCGTTCCACAAATATGAGGAATGGGCGAACCTTGTCGTCGGCCTGTGGATTGTGGCCGCACCTTGGGTGCTTGGCTTTGCCGGCCTGGCGGCAGCAATGTGGTCGCACGCCATCGCTGGCGCTGTGGTTGCTGCCCTGGCAGCAGCCAGCCTTTGGCTCGCGAATGACCGACCGCTCTCTGCAGCCTGATCATAGCCGCTGGCGGGTCCGACTCTTCCGGGCCCGCTCTTTTTTTCGCGAGACGATGCCGGCGGCGATGAAGGCGTTGACGTGCCAGAATTGATGCGCTCCGGTTTGACGACCTATATCCCGCGCTGTGTGGAGTGGCCGCAATGGACATGAGTAAAGGAAAACACAACGCTGCCTTCGCTGCGCTGATGCTCTTCCAGTCTATCTACACTGCTACGCCGGTTAGAGGCCTTGCTACGCGACGGCAAGATCGCCGACGTGCAGGTTGGTGGGCCGAGGGCCTCGCGGACAGACGCGCTGGCAGCGGGATGAGGTGCCAATTGCCAAGAGGCTGCTGGGCTCGGCCGGCCAATTCTCTCTTGAACTGAAAAGAGCCATTTCCAATATCCTCTCTGTGCCGAAGGCGTCACGCAGACCGGCATGTTTTGCCGAGGAATCATCCTGCGTCACCCGAAGAGACACAAGCGCCGCTTTAGGGCTTGAAGGGAGGTCACGATGGAGAGCGCTACGTTCAAACAGCCGATTTTCGTGCGAGATGACAGTTTCGTCCTCAAAAAGATCGGTTGCGTCATGGATGCCATAGAATTTCTGGAAGAATGGCCGGTCGAAAGGCGCGGCCTTCTCCACGGAGCGGCCTGTGATACATGCTACTCGGCGTATGATGGTCGCAAGTCGGTCGAGGCCGCGCACAAGGCGTTTGCGACCTGGGCACGCAGGGTGGGTGTGATCGAAGACGTTCCGTTGGCGCCGTCTTGGATGACAGGGCCGAAGACTGGCAGTGCACACGAACTAACCGTTAAAACTCTCTGCGGCGGCAATCACGCCGCCGCAGCAAACAATCTGCCACGCGCTCACGAGGAGGAGAGGCTCGGTTGACCAGATGACGGACGGGCTGCGCCGGCAACTCGCGCTATCGTATTCGGGGGCTGCGGACGATCGCCCTCCCGCTGCCAACCCCGATGAGCAAAGAGCCTTTCACATCTGCAAGCCGCAGCCGCCGATTGCAGCTCAAGCCGAATGCAGGCCTTCACTGCACCAAAAAAGTCCGCTACACATAAGGCATGGTGCATTCATGGCCTTGCGGACGGGCGAAGCCGTGAGGCGAGACTCGCCCACGCCTCGACCAGTCACGGCACAGCGGATTGAGCGAGTACTCGACCGCGTCGCCGAAATCATTGTGGCACGAGGTGACCATGGTGAGGCATGGCTCCCGTTATACGACCACTTGGAACGCGCCTTGCAGGACCACTGGGCGAAGGAAGAACGTCTTGCCGCAGTGCGTCAGCGGGTCATACGATCCCAGGATCGAGCGGCCACACGATCTTCATAGTTCCTGTTGCCACATCTTCATGTCGCCGTCCTCGCCATATTTCGGCCGGTAGATAGGGTAGCCCATCAACATGCGCCGAAGCTCCTCGCCGAGCCTACCGTTCTTCATGCGGTCTTCGAACGAGTGGCGCGGTGAATAGACAGTGTGTATTGTTCTCGACGGCCGCCGACCGCGTCAACAGATGATGATTTGGCAGGCTCGCCTATCGTGCTCTCGGCTAGTCCGCAGGATCGTGCCGAGGAGCCCGGCGACCAATATCTCAGCGAGAGGCTGATAGACAAATCCAGAGACACGGCATGGGCGGTATCGGACACGCGCTGCTTGTGGATTTCGCCCAGCATCAACGATGCCTACAAGGCATCGTCAGCAGCCTCGCGAAAATCTCTGGCGTGCGGATTTTATACGGCAGTGGTGTCGAGGGCGCGGCGCACGAACACGCAGCTCTCGTCTCTGACCCCTCTGAGCACACGGCGATAGTAATGGAAATGATCGCCCCTCCGTTGCAGGAAGCGGTCGGGAGATGCTCTCCGCGTCGTCTTCCAACGTCTGGGATGCACCATTTGGAAACAGCCGCAAGGCCGACTGCCTGAGCGTGCGGATCACGCGGCCGCAGCTCAGGGCGCAGCAGTCCGCGTTGCCCACCCCCCACTTAGCAGCCCTGTGCCTTCAGGGACCGGACCATCCGCACGACAACAGGGTCATATGGTTTCTTTTCCGATTTCCTGTAATTAATTATGAAAAGCGCGGCGCGGTCGCCGCAGACCGTGATTGCGCGGACATAGCGGATCTCGCCATTCTTGACACCCGAGTAGCTTGCCCATCTGGATGTTATGCGCCGATAGGTCAGTCGCCAACCGGACTTTTTGTCCTCTATCATGCGGTGCTCGATCTCGGCGCGAAAACTGGCTTTGCCCAATCGTCCGCCCCAAACGACTAGGGACGCTTCTCTCGGCCCCAGAAAAGCCGCGCCTTGATCCGAGTGCTGGGTGAGGACGAAACCTGGAGGAATATCGAATGTAAAGCCAAGCTGCCGGACGCCAAAGGGCTGCCATGCTTCGGCCCGAAGCAATGTGGTGCAATAGAGACAGACTGTAAGGCCCAGCAAGAAGTGTCGCATCGCTCTGATTTAGCGTCGGCTAACATGGCGACCAGACCGACATGGGGTCCGCGACGTAAAATGTGCAGTTCAAAGCGGGCTTCCCTCCGCGTCAGTGGGATGATCACTGAGGTGGCGCCGGAACTTACCTGATCCTTGAGCCGGCGAACCGATGATGCTGGAGGGGGGCGCAGACGTTCACGCGGACGGGCATCGACTGGTCATCGCCGACACATGGTGCGCATCCCCCACAATCCACATCTCGGTAAGCGATTGGAGGGGTGGCCGGCGCCTGTGGCGGGTTTGTTGGGACGTTAGGCGCCGGCCGGGCGGGCGGGGGTGGGCCGCCGCAAGCACAAGCTAATATATACCCAACTCTGGTGCCTATGGTGCTATCGCGCAATGGCCCTGACGGGCAGCCTAGGCCATGGGGCTTAGTTGCGGGATTACCGTTTTGCGCGTAGTTTGTAGATCTGGTTGTTTGGGTCCCTCCTTATGACCAGTGCCGGTCGGCACGGTCACCGTCACCCTTGCTTGGTAATCTGATCGTGCCGACCTACCCTTTTGACATAGAACCGCACCCCCTTTGGCAATTGAAGCGCCTGGCGAACGGGCGGCATGAAACTCATCCGAATGGCGTCACGCTTCGTCGCTAGGCGATGTGTTGCCGCCGGATCAACGTCAACTGCGGTTCGAGCTGTAGCGCTGGGAGCAAGACGCCCAGGAGTTACCATTGGGCTGCGCACGCTGAAAGGACGGGTTACTCCCGACGCGGCGAAGTCAAATCCGAGGATCGCAAGGGCCTTCAGCTGTCTGCTCGCGCCGAGTCCCTGGGATTCGTCTATCGACCGCTCGCCGAGATCCTGGTCGCGGAGCCCCTCGATACGATCCTGCAGCGGGTAGAGAGCACGATAGGCGAGCCTGCCAAATCACCATCTGTCGATGCGGTCGGCGGGAAGATTGAAGCAACGGTTAGAAGTCACCTCGGGCGACCCTACGCTTCAGGTCAATGTCGTTCGCAGGCCAACCAGATCGTCGGCATGTCCCATGTCCAGACCTTCAGCCGGCGCGCCCCACGCATCAGCCGCCAGGCCGGTGAACACGTCGAACACCGTCCAGCTTCCACCTGGCTCTTGCCTTAAGTCGTACCGCTGCTGTGCCATGGGTCATTCGTTCAGCTTCCGATCCAGCTCGTCAAGCATGGACCGATGCTGCTCGGTCACATCCCAATCTGCTGGACCTCCCAGCAGTTGGCGGATTTGATGGCGCAGCGTCTCTGAAGTAATCCACGACCGAATGAGACGCGATGTAGCCTGCTGTTGCTCGGGAGAAAGCTCTTGCATGGTTGGCCCGCACGGTTTGACCGAGCCCAACCCCTTTGTGACCTTAATGGTTCCCGATGGATTGCCTGAAGAGAGTTGGAGCAGCAGCTACTCCGGCGCGACCGATAGAAAAAAGTTCATCGCCGCGAAGGCCGGCTTTGTAACGTGCAATCAGGCTTTCGGCAGCCGTCGTAGCTTCGGGGCTTTCGCGGTTAATGCCGCGCAGCTCACAAAGCATATCGAACAGCCCCTGGAGAAGAGACAGTTCCTCCGGCTCGAAGGTGCCGTTCGCGATGCTTGTTACCAGCATGATCCCTGCCCCTGCATTGGCCGGATCATTCGAGCGGGTCAGGTAAATGTCAATTCGGACCAAGGTCTTGTCGGAAAGGCCTTCATCGCTCAATAGGTCACAGTGACGACAACCGTGTCGGTGTATACGCCTGCGGAAGGAGTGGCCTGCGGCGGGACGCGACCATAAACCGTGAAGACTCGGTTGCCCCGGACGCGTTGCTACACGAGCGAATTGCCTGGCCATCCATGTTTCGGGTCTTCGCCATTCAGGAGGTCCACGCTGTGACCGCGCACCATGTCAAGATAGCAGGCGCCCCCTCGCGCCATGAACACATCGAACTATGGCTTGAGCACCGCGGACTGTCCAAATCTCTTCCGTAGTGGCCGGTGCGGTCCGTTGGGCCCAAAGGCCCCCACTGAACCAGCATTCTCCCTTTCCGCGTCTAGTGCGCCGTAGTGGGTTCGCCTCTCGAGTCAGGGAGCTGTCGCATGGTCTAAAAGCCGGAAGTCCGACACGGCGCACATTGGAATCGGCGCGATCAATGCCTTCGACGGTGATCGCGATCGTCGCGTTCTCGATCCCAATCCACCCCTTGGCTTTCCGGGGTTGCGGACGTCCTGCCTGCATTTCAGATATCGCAGTGAAAGCAGCTTAGCATAAGCGGCTCGAAGCGTCCTTCGGCAAAGACCCTGTTGCCATAGGGGAGACAAGAGCTCGCGGCTCAAGCCGCAAAATCCTGGCGATTGGTTGTCAGGATGACGCACATGCAGCTTGCCCTGCTCTTAGGCGCTCTTGGCAGGATCATATTCTTGATGCTGCAGGCATAGGTTGGGCGCTCAAGCCTTGCCACGTCACCCTCTGCTGGCTGCCCAGTCAACACGTTAAACACGGTCCAGCTTTCGTTGGTTTCTTTTCTGAGTTCATGTCTTTGGTGAGTCACTGTCGCTAGCCATACATCAAGCAGTGATCGATGATTACAATCGATGACTTGGAAGGCGCCAGAGGTCGTCAGCGCGTGAGATAGAATGACTGACGGCTAACACCGCCTCGTCCTTCCTGCGCGATAGCCTGATGACCTTCAAACGCATGAGCTGACTCGCAACACTGCGATTCAATTTAGCACACGTTTAATTA
This sequence comes from Mesorhizobium sp. WSM1497, assembly GCF_001672455.2. Taxonomy (NCBI): domain Bacteria; kingdom Pseudomonadati; phylum Pseudomonadota; class Alphaproteobacteria; order Hyphomicrobiales; family Phyllobacteriaceae; genus Mesorhizobium; species Mesorhizobium sp. WSM1497. The sequence continues at coordinate 471,682 of NZ_CP021071.1, forward strand.
GCTCCGGAGCATTTTAACGAATCGTTGACCGCGCTGTCCCATTATAGGACGGCGCGGTCAAACCCCAACCGGACTGCGCAGGCGGCTCCGGCACTGAAGCGCCCGCCCAACTGTCGGAGTCGCCACCCACACCAACATACCAGCAATGGTTGAATCAACCGTTACCGCATGTGCTTTCCAATGTGCTTCCCTGATCGTTAGACTTTGACCGAGCGGACGGGAATAAGCGCAGAACAGTTCGCTAACATTTGAGACAAGTCGATGGATATGACGAGCAATCCGATCTTGGTGGATCAATTCCCGGCAAGCTCTACAGCGGCGAGCCCAAGAAGGATATTCCTACATCTGGCCGACGTGCGGTCAGCAGGTCGACATGCGTGACCTTCGCCAAGGCGCTGGCCGCCGGTTGTGCCGCGCCGCCTCGCTCTGGTTTCCTGACATTCTGATCGCTTGTCAAACGATCCAGCCCACATGCCGCACTTCCGCCGGGAATCGGGTCCATGAACATCGCGGATCCCGCCGATCAGGTTCCTGAGCTGGCGCTGCGTCCATGAGCGGCGCAGGGGGATTTGATCCTTGCACTGAACCGTCCGAGGCGGTCTGCGAACAACTCGCCGTCCGGCCGGCATCGCCTTGTTCATGCTGCTCGCCCATCAGACCGCAAATTCCGCGACTATCGTAGCGGTCGCACGCATCGCGTGATCGCTGAATTCGTGTTCACTGCAACCGCGGTGGTGGCTCATGCCCTCGCCTGGCATTCCGCCTATTCGCCGACCGAGGGGTGGATTGCGCTTTTCGATCCTGCTTTACCTCATTACCGGCCTGTTCTGGCTTCCAGTCGTGTGGATGCAGATCGAGATGCGCGATCTCTCGCCCTGCATGCCGCGGCAGCGAAGCAAGCTCCACCACAGCGCTGCAACACCTTGGCACGTTCCGCCATTCCAGAAGGCGGCTACGACGACATGAATGCCATCACCATCTCCACCATTCTGGTTGTGGTCGCCCTGCGCCCACGGGCACATGGCCTGTAACTTCGCCGTGACTCATCCCCTTGAGGGAACAATCAGACCGAGCCCCAGTTTGACCCAAACAAACACGGCCGATGGTTCGATGGAGGCATGCCATGAGATTTCCACACAGCACGACGGCCGCCGCCGCCACTTTCATAGCCCTCACGTCCCCGGCGCTCGCCCAGTCAAGCGGAACACCGGCACCCACGACGCCTGCACCCACGACGGCGACCGAACAACCCGGCGCCGGGTCGAACGCAAACGGACAGGGGGGTGAACAGACACGCGAAATAATCCGCCAGATGGTTGAGCAAGCTGTCCGGGAGAGGATGCACCAGGATCGCGGTTCTGAAGAAGCTTTCCGTGACGAAGATAGCCGCAACGACCAGGGCGACCGCAACGGGCATGCTGACCGCCCCGATGAAGCTAGCCGGCATGGCGACCATTGGCGAAATCGTGGCGACTGGGGCAGAGGACACAGAATGGCTCGACACCGTGGTCACCAAAAGATGCGCGGTGCCGGCATGCGACTTATGTTCGGCCTGTTGGACACGGATGGCGACAGGTCACTGTCCGAGGCCGAGGTTCAAAGCGCGGTCGGCAGGATGTTCAATAGCATCGACGAGAATGGTGACGGCAACATCGATCTAGACGAAATCCAGTCCCTCCTGCACGGCTCCAACGTGCATGGCACAAACAACGAAGACATGCCGTAGCTGCATCAAGACTGAGGAGCCGACTTCAGACGGAGCGGCAAGCGAGTCGCGGTCAGGCGAAGGCGCCGTTTGGAATGGCCCAAAATATTCTCTCAAGCTCCCGGAACATAGGTCGGCCATTGCGGTTCGACAGGCGGCGGGAACGGTCGATGAATAGCATGCCCGCTTGCCAAGCGCGGGTCCCGATCGACCTTGCCAACAGAGGAGCGGGCTATGCGTGCGTTGGTCTGGCACGGTAAGGAAGACATACGCTGCGATCAGGTCTCCGATCCAGAAATTGAGGATGAACGGGACGCGATTATCAAGGTGACGAGTTGTGCCATCTGCGGCTCCGACCTTCACCTTTACCACAACTACGTGCCAGCCATGCTGCCAGGCGACATTATGGGCCACGAGATGATGGGAGAGGTCGTGGAGGTCGGCAGGGGCGTCAACGGCGCTCTGAAGAAGGGAGACCGCATTGTCGTACCGTTCACCATAATCTGCGGTGAGTGCGACCAGTGCAAGAGACAGAACTTTTCGGTTTGCGAACGTACGAACCGCAAGAAGAACCTCGGCGACAAGGTGTTCGGGCACACCACCGCTGGTCTGTTTGGCTACACCCATTTGACGGGCGGCTATCCCGGGGGACAGGCGGAATACCTGCGGGTGCCGTTCGCCGACGCCACGCACGTAAAGGTGCCTGACAACCTTACCGACGAGCAGGTTCTCTTCCTCGGCGATATTTTTCCCACCGGATGGCAGGCCGCGGCACAGTGCGACATAGAGCCTACGGATACGGTTGCGGTGTGGGGCTGCGGCCCAGTCGGGCAGATGGCAATACGCAGCGCCCTGCTGCTCGGCGCCAAACAGGTGGTGGCGATCGATTGCCTGCCGGAACGGCTTTCCATGGGGGCGGCCGGCGGTGCCATCACCATTAATTTCGCCGAGGAAAGTGTCGTCGAACGGCTGCAGGAACTCACCGGCGCAAATGGCCCGGAGAAGTGCATCGATTGCGTCGGCATGGAAAGCCATGTCTCGCTGGCCCAGCCCGACACCGTCTACGATCGCGCAAAGCAGTTGATGCTGATGGAAAATGATCGACCGCATGTGTTGCGCGAGATGATCTATGTCTGCCGGCCGGCCGGCGTGATCTCGATCCCCGGCGTCTACAGCGGGCTGGTCGACAAGATTCCGATGGGACAGGCGATGAACAAGGGCCTCACCTTCCGCATGGGGCAGACCCATGTCACCCGTTGGACCGAGGATCTGCTGCGCCGCATCGTGGACGGCCAGATCGACCCTTCCTTCGTCATCACCCATACCGTCGGGCTCGAGCAGGGACCCGAGATGTACAAGGTGTTCCGCGACAAGCAGGACAGCTGCATCAAGGTTGTTTTGAAACCGTAGGGAATCGTCATGAACGTGGTCGCTAAACTCACCAACATCACCCGATCGCCTGGCGATCCCAAAGTGCTGCAGGCCGGGCCGAGTGTGGTCGGTGCCTTCGACGGCCTTGCTCGCAAGCTCGGCTGGTTCAGCATCGCGCTGGGTGTCGTCGAGCTGGTTGGTGCCGAGCGGATTGCCGGTGCGCTCGGCATGAGCGGCAAGCAAGATCTCATCCGAGCCTATGGGGCGCGGGAGATAAGCAGCGGCATACTCTCGCTTTCCGTGGACAAGCAGGCTGGGCTTTGGAGCCGGGTGGCTGGCGACGGCCTGGACATCGCGACGTTGCTGTCAGCTTATCGGCATGACAATCCAAAGCGCGACAACGTGGGCATTGCGCTTGCCGTGGTCGCCGGCATCGCTTTGCTCGACATCATCGGTGCGAAAGGCGTCACCGCGCGCCACTCTCGCAGGGGGACCAAGCCACGCGACTACAGCGATCGCAGCGGCTTTCCCGCAGGCACTGCCGCAGCCCGCGACTTTGCCCGCTCTGAGCGCGGCCAGGAGTCCGGCGCCGCCTGACAGAGTGCCGACCTTCTGGGGTTCCAGCCCTAAAACCAGGTTACCGATTTTGAGCTCGACGAGATTGTAGCCGCGCAACTTGCTATCGGCCCGGCCCCATCCTGCACCATGCCGATTTCTACGCCGGATGCGACCTGCTCGCCACGCCCCAGGTGTGGGTGCGGCGCAGTGCCTGCGAATTCGCCGATGGCGCTGACGATTTCCCGGCCGTCAGCATCGGTGATGACGGTGGCGTAGCGGGTCATGAATCACACTCCTGAATCAGCGCGCGTTGCGGAGACAACCTATTGATGGGAAGCTGGCTGTTCGAGGAGGACAGCAATGAGCAACGTCACCACGCATTACGGCAGCGACGGCATCGTCGAGCGTATATTGGCCGCGATTTCCGATGCGAAGCCCGATAAAATCAATGCCGCGCAGCTCTATCCGTTCGGCAATCTGCTTCTATGTCGGGATGAACATCGCCGACAAGGCCGCCGTCATCGGGCAGGCTTTTCGCGTTCTGAAGCCGGGCGGCAAACTGATCTGGACCGAAGCCGTGCTGGCTGCCGGCGAGCCGAATTATCCCTTGCCCTGGGCGGTTGCGCCGGAAACCAGCCACCTTGTTGACCGGGATACCCTGAAGACCCTGTTCGCCGACGCGGGCTTCCATATTGACGAAGTCATCGACGAGACCGGCGAACATGTCGAACTGGCGATGCAAAGGGCCAGTTCCGGCATCATTCCTTCGCCTGTGCAACGTCAGGTCAATGAAATCGTGCTCGGCACCGAATTCGTGCAGCGACGCAAGAACTACATCCGTAGCCTGAACGAAGGCAGATTGGCATCGCTGGCCATCATCGTCTCGAAGCCTGCCTGATCGGAGCCTTGATCGTAACGAAGGGCAGAAACAAAAAACCCGCCTTGGGCGGGAAGTTGGCGCAACTCAGCACCAGAAGTAGCGACCGGCAACACCATGGTTCGCAGTTTCGTTCGGCTCGCGAACCACCGCCTTTCTATACCATTGTGCGACATTGTACACGACGGTGCCATTGTCCGTGCACTTCAGTCCGGCATCGATTGTGCTATAACGGCCGGTAAACGGCTACGAAGCCGGTAAAGGCAGTCAGTTGCATCGCGCTCCTGTCCTCCGTCCGAGTCATCCTCACGGCAAGTTCGACGCCAGTAGTCAAAATGCGAAGGCACGATTGTGGCCGACAGCAGACCGTCAGCTGTAAATCTAATCGGACATCCAGGTAGTCGGCGCTCGGCCGGACAAAGGGCGCGACGGAGGTGAAGCGAAAAGTGCAATGCTGAACTTGCTGAAAAATAGTTTCGGGCTTCACCAGATTACCGACCGGTCGATCTCGCCGATGCCGCCCGGCCTTGTCAGCGCCATTGCCATCTCCAAGTCTCGGCGAAGCAGGTTGATACAATGGGTTGCGCCCTCGGCACCATCGGTTGCCAGGTCGTAGACATAGGGGCGGCCAATCATGACTGCGGTTGCACCAGGGCAAGCGTCTTCAACGTCGGCGCGACGGCTCACGCTGCCAGCATGGATGATGGGAATCCGTCCGGCCACTGCACCGTGGTTCGAGACCGCGATGGCATCGACACCCGTTCCGATCGCCTGCTCAGCATCCTCAGGATCGAGGATGCTCTTCAGGATAAGCGGCAGGGTTGTCAGCGAACGCAGCCAGGCAATATCCGCCCAGGTCGGCATGGCCGACGCTGCGCAGTGCCAACTTTGAGCACGCCGGTGTTCCGGTCCTTGAAGTATGGCGTTGCGAGGCCGTCGGGAATTTTGAATCCTGCCCGGAACTGCCTACGGCGATCGCCTGGCTTCGGCATGTCGACCGCTACACAGATCGCTTGGCCAAGTGCCGTGCCATTAAAACCGCGATTGCTTTGCCGAGAGCAGGAACCAGACTGGAGACTGGCTCACCGCCACGCCATCCTCGATCGCTGCCGTCGTGAACACCGCTTCCGCCACTCCGGCGCCGCGCGCCGCCGCCACCTCGCCTTCCGGATGCACCAGCCGCTGATATGCTATCGGGCCAGGATGATCGGACGCGGCAGACTTTGCCCGATGAGCGTGATCCCGGTATCAAGTCTTGTCACACGCGCAGCACGTGCCGCTTTCCAAAGGCAAGAGATGCACCTCCTACTGTGTCAGGGCCGTTATCGAGGGGCGCTTGTTGAAGTCGCACTTGCCGGTGACGCTGTAGAAGAAGTCGGCATTTGAAGACGGCGTCGGCACGGTTGTGCCGCCGTCCTCCCAGGCTTGATAGCTGGTTACACCACAAGGCACGATGGTGAAGATGTCGACCTTCTGCCCAGTCGGGGTCTCGGTCAGGTTGTTCGCGTCCACGCCGCTGTAGAGTCGGTTGGAGGTGGTCGGATCATCCGACTTTAGGTACTTCGGGTTGCCCGATGGCACGTACATCTGCAGGGAGAGGCCAGCCATCTGGCTGACGTCGATCGACGCGCCGGCGCTGTTGGCTGGGTACATGGTGTTGAGGCAAGTGGTTGAATATTTCTTGGTGCCGCTGGTCTGGAGTATCGCGTCTGCAGTCAGACCCGTGAAGGTGCTCACGCTGGCGGTGGTGCAAACTTGCGACTGGACAAGCGTCTTGATGTCGGCCCCGCCGTTGTTGGTGATTGTGTACACATTCGTTGTGCCGTAGCCTTTCGGATCACCGAAGCCGTTATAGGTATACTCGATCGACATCAGCGGCTTGGCCACCGTCGCTCCAAATGTCGTGCCGTAGAGCGTCATCGTCTTGTTCCACCAGCCCGACACCTTGGAAACCTTGAAGGTAGTCTGCACCAGGGCCGGCGTCTTGCTCGCCGCCGACCCAACGGCGACCGGCACCGTGTTGATCCTGGCGATCTGCATGAACACGGTGGGCATGGAGTAACTTGCCATGGCCTGCGCGGTGGCGGTGCCATTGGCGGAAACCACAAAGCTGTTCAGTGTCGGGGTACCCAGGCCATGGTTGGCGATGAAGGTATCCTGCAGCATAGTCTGGCGCTGCGCCAACGTTGAGGTTGTGTCCATACCGGTGATCGATAGGACCGCGGCATCCAGCGCCTGCTGCTCGTTGGACCGGGTCTGGACCGCCCTGGTATAGTCGACCGAGAACCCGATGGCGGTGATGATGGGCGCCAGCATGAAAACAAACAACGGGGCCATCGAACCGTCATGGGAACGCGCGAACCGCCCAACAATTCTCAGCATGTTTCTACTCCCGACGGACATTAGCCTACGCGCATATACCACGCGACGGCAAAGCAAGGTCTAAAGCTATCGATCAATGTTTAATCGTCTCTCGCCGCTAAGCCTGGGTCTTTGCCTCCAGGCTTCAGATTCAACAAACAACGCAGTATTGGATCAAAATCTCGCCAGCTACCGGGATTGCTGCAGGCAGAGGCTAGCGAACTCGAACTCCCAAGATGCAATCACATCTGACGCTGCGGCATTTGCCGCGGACCTTAGGCTTTCAAGGAGAGGAACTGCCCTCTCTCCCCCGAGTCCTCACGGCCGAACGCGGATGACCGTCTTTCCCGCACGCCGCTCGGTCGAATTGAAGGTGGCGACGGCATCTTCAAGGCTGGAGACCTTGCCGATATTCGTCCGCAGTCGTCCGTCCCGGATCCGCTGAACGATCTCCCAAAGCTGGCCGCGATCAGCCTCGACGACGAAGTCAATCGCCAGGCCATCTGCAGGTCGAATATCCGTCGGTCCAACGACTGTCACAAGCGTTCCTCCGGCCCGGATCAGGGCCGCGGACCGCTTCTGGATATCGCCGCCGATGACGTCGAACACCAGGTCGACGCCGCCAACCTCCTCCAGTTTGTCGTTGTCGAGATCGACGAACTCATTCGCGCCGAAGTCGAGCGCCTTCTGGCGGTCGGCGGCGCGTCCGCTGCCGATGACATAGGCCCCGGCCTCCCTTGCAAGCTGCGTCACCATCGAACCGACGGCACCGGCCGCGCCGTGCGCGAGCACGCTTTGCCCCGCCTGAAGGCGGCCATGCTGGAACAGCCCCTGCCACGCGGTCAGGCCGGAGATCGGCAGGCTCGCACCCACCGTGAAGTCAACGTCGCCGGGCAGCGGCGCGAGATTGCGTGCCTCCATGGCGACATACTCAGCGAGGGTCCCGTCGCGATGCCAGTCGGCGAGGCCGAATACGCGCTGACCGATTGACAGTCCCGTGGTGCCGTAGCCGAGCGCAGTGACCACACCTGCGAGCTCATGGCCGAGGATCGATGGCGTCCGGTCACGGAAGGCTCGATCGGCCCAGGTCGAAGGCCACTCCAGTTCGGTGTTGACGAATCCCGCCGCATGAACCTCCACAACAACATCGTTTATTGCCGCCCGCGGCTCGGGCCGCTGTACCAGCTTCATCCCGGCCTCTCCTGCAGCCTGGTCCGTCACTACGATCGCTTTCATGGGAATTGTCTCCTCAGACATTTGTGTTGGGGTAATTAGCGGGCGTGGCAGCTCTTTCGAGCTTTCACGCGTCGGCTTCGCGTCCTCCACGACGACCTTGAGGTCCCTGCCTGGGTTCCTCGGAGCTCTCGCGCGCCCGCGATTCCAGGATTTTCGTTATGCGAAGTCCAGCACATCGGCCACCGGCATGCGCGGCTTCTGCGGCCAGTTGCCAGCTCGCTCCGGTCCGACGGTCAACAGCATGACCGGCACTTCGTCTTCGGCCAGGCCGAACTCGCGGTGCACGGCTTCAGCGTCGAAACCAATCATCGGCGTCGAACCCAGGCCCAGCGACCGGGCCATGTAGATGATCGCCGCGGCGCCAAAGGTCGCGGAGCGCACTGCTTCGTCGCGCTGGCGCTGCGGCTGATCATCATACAGACCGCGAGCGGGGATTTCCCACTCCGGCACCAGGTGCGCCGGCATGATGCCGGCTTTCACTACGGGTGCCAGGCGGGCTGGAACGGTGCTGGCATCGGCCAGCTGGCCGATGATGATGAAGGTCACGGCCGCGTCGGTGATCGCGGGCTGATTCCAGGCGATCGGACGCAGCCGGGCCTTGGCTTCCGGCGAGCGTACGGCGATGAAACGCCAGTTCTGCAGGTGGAAGGAGGTTGGCGCGGACGTGCCGATACGCACCAGGTCGCGGATCTGGTCGTCGCTCAAGGTGGCAGCAGGGTCGTAGTACTTTGCGGCACTGCGGCTCAGGATCGTTTCGATGACGGCGTTCGTGGCGAAAGCGTTTTCGCTCTTCCCGCTCTCCCCGAAGATCTCGGCGGCTACGCGGGTTGCGGGTCCGGTGGTGGCGATGCAGTTCATTGGATGGCTCCCTTATCAAGTGATTGCGGAGCCCAATTTACGAGGACGAGTGATTATTTCGAGACTGATTCAGCTCAGTATGATGCGCGAAAGGATCAAACTGCGCCTTCGCGATCCCAGACCGTGTGCGTTACTCGCCCTTGTGCGCCAGTCGCCGCCACTCCCCCGGCGTCATCCCCATCCTTTCGGCGAAGACATGCCGGAATGCCGAAACGGATTGATACCCGACGGTCTCGGCCACGGCCTCGGCGCTGATGGCTGGCTTCTTCAACTCGTTGGCGGCCAGGCTCATGCGCAGATCAGTCAAAAAATCGAGGGCGGAGCGACCCAGCTTGTCCTGAAACTGGCGCATGAACGTAGCGCGCGACATCCCGCACAAATCGGCCAGATCGGGCAGTTTCCAAGGCCGTGCCGCATCGGCGAACATTGCCGCAATTGCTGGTGCCAGCCGCGGATGGCCAGCCAGGGCCAACAAGCCTTCGGGGGCTTTCCCGGATTGGCTCGCCGCGCGCAGTACCAGTGTGAAAAGCGCCGAGGAAAGCGCGTTGAGAATGGCGCGCCCTCCCGCCCTGTCACCGGAGGACTCCATCCGCATCAGCCCGACAAGACCGGCAAGTTGGTTGGATGCGGACCCCATGCCGTCTTCTCCATGGCTGTCCACAGCGCGTGTCACCAGGTTGGCGGGCAGGTAGTTGCGGATCAGTCGATCATGGGGTGGCGCGATAAAAAATCGCCCACACAGCAGATCCAGTTGCTCGCCCTCGCCATCATTCTCGCTCAGCATCCATCCGGCTGACCCCCGGCGTTGCTGGGTAGGAATTGGTGTTTGCCCGCTACCGTCGTGCAGTACATGCGCCGCGCCGTGAGGCAGCAGCACAATATCTCCGCTCAGCAGCTCCCGCGCCGCTCTCGTCTTCGGATCCTCGAGAATGGCCCGGCCCTTGACTATGACGTGGTAGGGAATTTCGTTCGCGGCAGCCTTGTTCCAGGCAACGCGCCACGGTGCACCATAGGCGCAGCGGACCTCGAGCTGGCCGGTCACGGTGATGATTTGCAGGAGATGGCTCAGCCAGTCCACTTCAGACATTGGACCTCGAAACGGAGATAGTGAAACGTCTTATCGTAATTATGGATTGTTTGCACAAATCGAAAGTACCAAGAGAGACGGCAACACGCCCGCCGATCATGAATGCGTCTCCAGGTGAAGAACTTGTCTACATGCCGAGCGCGGAGGCACCACGCACTAGATTGCTGCGGCCGTAACGGAGCAACTGGTAAAAGGATGGAGCAGTTTCCTGTCTCTGAACAGCTGCGAGGCCGATCAGCCGCCGCAGCCTACCGCCATCCCCGCACCATATGAGATTGGACGCTGCGCCCTGGGGTCTCCCAATGAGTGTCCGGGGTCTCACCATTTATCGGTTGCAGCCATTCGTCAGAGCTGATGATGGCTCACGGTCGCTTTCAACAGAGGACGGTATTTGTTATCCAGGCCGATATTTGGAGCCGAGCGATATTGTGATGCTTGCCTTGTGATCCAGGTTGCCCCGCCGCCTTTGATAGACACCTGTTGTTAGGCCTTAGCTTTCCGATTCGCTGGTGTTTTCCTCAACGGCGTTTTTGCAGTTGGCTTGCGGCCGAGTCCGCTGGATTTCGCGAGGGCTGACCGCTGGGCCGCGTAGCTCGGTGCAACCATGGGATAGTCCTTGGCGAGCCCCCACCTGGCTCTGTACTCGTCGGGTGTCATTCCCAGCAACCCAAGGTGGCGCTTCATAGACTTGAACTTGCGTCCGTCCTCCAGGCTGATGATGTAATCGGGAAACACGGACTTTTTTGGATTGACTGCCGGAACAAGCGCGGGCGGCGTCGCTTCCACCGGCTGACCCAATCCCGACAAGGCAGAATTGACGCTGGCGATCAATTCGGGAAGACCGGCCGCCGGAATGGCGTTCTTCTGGACATATGCCGCCACTATGTCGGCGGTGAGCTGCAACAACTGGACCTGCGGTGCTTCAGCGTCATTCTGCATATTTCGAGTTTCCCATTTGATTGGCTTTGTCTCTATTGAGGAACTTTACAACGTGCAACGGCCCACAGATCATGGATGGGGCTCCACGCGAAGAAACCTGTCTATATTTTAAAGCGGTGGCACCGCACCTGACCTACCCGCTGGCAACTGACTGACCACAGGATTGATTCAATGCCGGCTTGAGGCAGTAGCAGGATACCGAGTGTTTATAGCGCAAGTCGGAGTACCGAGGTTCAATCGGGCGCGTCGATAGCGCGACCATAGTCGGCGGCATTCGCCAATCCACAGGGTATGCGTCAGCCGTTTCGCGATCCGGGGGCTGACGCCGCAGAGAAAACCCGCGGGTGGCAACAATCGCGCGGGTGATCTTCTCGATCCAACGGTGTCTAACCGAGATTCCTGGGGATAATCACTCGTCGCTCCGGGACTCGCTGGCGCTTTGACAAACTCGGTTTTCCAGACCGGGGGCCGAGTGCACAAGATCCTGGCATGTCACCGCCAAGGCACCGCCACCGGGCGGAACCGCTTGCCCAGACTGCTGGACAGCAACCACGACATTCCAATTGCAAAGCAGATCGCGTACCGCTCGATTTTCAGAGGAAAAATATACATTCCGGCCGTCCCGGCGGATTTTTACGAGCCCAACTTCCCGGAGCTTGGCTAGGTGGTGCCACGAGGCTGTCCGGCTAATATTAAGCCGTTCGCGAATTTTGCGATCCGGCAATTCATAGTCGAGCAGCAAGCTCAAAATGTGCAGCCGCCGCGCATTGCCCAGCACCTCCAGAAATTCGGCCGCTTGTGCGGCGTTAGCCCTTAGTCCGTCCGAGACCATGGATGCCTCTTCCCCAGCAACTTGCCGTCACGCCCGAAGACTGCGGAACAATCGATCTCTTCAATGAACACGGCCAGATCATCTGGCACGAGCCACTGGGCGTAGGACCGAAGCCGTCTCAACCCACAAGCCTTGGCATGCCTCTCGGCGCGCTCGGATTCAAGTCCAGCCATCGTTGAGCGCTGTTGTTGGATTGGCACGAAACCATTGAGGCGTCCTTCCGCCAGCTGACTGGCCCAGCAAGTCGTGACCTGTTCCACTCACCGCTCCTTTACGTGACCCGGCAGACAAAATACCACAGCCATGTCGATAGTGTCGGCTCCTCCATTATGATTAAGGTGGCGGGTTCTCCCCACCGCATTTCGGAGTTAGCCCTTTTGACGGTATGATTGCATTGCGTATCAACGGGATGCGCGGATGGGTTATTTCCCATTTCGACCGAGCCTCCGTTGTTGCGCCGACGCAGGCGGGCCGAAGCTTTCAACACATCGACTTGCCCGGTGCGATGTAGTGTCGTTCGATGACCAACACCGCCTCCCCTTCCCTCTGATGGCCTCCATCGATTACCAAAATCGTAAATCCGCGACCTACAGTGCCAGTCGCTTCGTCCGGTCTTCGTTGAGCCCCCAGCCGATTGGATATCGCTCTGCCCAAGCACTCTTGGTTCCCCTTGAAAGATCATAAATGAATCGTGTGGCAGGCCTGAGCATCGAGTAGCAACCATGGGCCTCGTGCTACGGGTGACCGGCGCCCCCGACCCGAAATCGTTGCTCGCCCCTCTTTTCTGAAGGATACGGGCCCCCTCTGTAGCCCAGCAACCACCCATCATTATGAGGATTGCTTGCGACAGGGGGCGAGCGATGCCGTAACCGCTGAGATCTCCTTCCCGGTCGATGTCAACCACGATCAGCACCGAATGGCCAATGACGACGCCAGCTTCGCGTAGTCCCTGGGCGGCATCGGGATGAGTAGGCAAAAGCCTCCTGGCTTTTTTGTTTCGAGCAAGGCGTCACGAAGGCTGGTCAGCGGTTCTGGCAATCTTCACCATGCGACCTTGCCTCCTGCAAACGGCTAACTCGCAATCGAGCGAACGCTACTAAAGAACGCCTCGACCAAGGAAATTGGTATCTTACAATACCGGCGCAGGCTTGTTGGGCTTTCAGTTGTAATCCTGTGCCGATGATGAAATCATGCGCGCGCTTGACAACGGGCAGGTTAATTCAAGTTCCGCCACCAGGAGGAGAAGCGGTATGACCACTCAGGTTGTACATCGCGTATTCGGTCCCAAGCAGGTCAGGCAATTCAGGGAAGTCTACGAGCGCGCGCGCGTTGTGGAGGCAACTTACCCCGATTCGCACATTGCCAGCAAAGCCGCCAAACGGCTGATCGAGGCATTCGAAGCCGAGATCCAGACTGACGGGACGGTTCTGGATTTTCAGCAGCTATGCGAAGCAAACCCCCTGGGGACCGCCTGAGACCCGGACGTTGTCTGGCGAAGGCTCACGATGAACCGCTTCATCTGCCGACGTCAGCCATGCCCTGCAGGCGGATCGTGCTTGCCGTTCAAAAATCAAATTTCGGAAGTGGGTCGCCATGCGGAGCGATAGGGGAGCCATGGGGTGTTGGGCGGCGGTGGCTCCCCTATCCTGTCTCCGCATTTGTTCGCAGACAGGCAGCGTAAGCTCGAGCAGACGCCGGCAATCCAGTGTTCAGCGTGGTGTATACATCGTCAACGAAGCTTTTGGAGGTATGATGCAGCGTTGTCAGGAGGTGCGAGCAAACCCAACCACCGCCTATCGCATGAGACCCGCCGAATTAATCGCAAGAGCGCGTGCAACCAACACAGTGCGCGGTAACCGAGGATATCTATAGCCTGGTGCGGCACGGGCATGCGCCTTAGTTCGGGCCGCTCGCGCGGGTCAAACCGGTTTGGAGTCCCGTCTTCTCAACGTAAAAATTTACCGAAAAAATTAACTTATGTTAGAGAATGCTAATAAATAGCTCCTACACTCCCGAGGCTGCTCTACATGTCAGCAGCCACGTTGCTTGAGGCTCGCTATCAGCCTTGAGCGTGGAAAATGGGTCGGGTACCAAAAACTTCCAATTCTAAGAAAGGGCACTTATCGGGCGCCACAGGTACCTTCGTTGGGGAAGGGTGAGTATCGGTATGGTTTCTACAGCAGGACTGCACAGTTACGGTTCGTCAAATCGATCAAGAGTTCCGTCCAGCGGCACAGAAAATCTCCACCAAGAAGCAGGTAAGCAATACCTTCTCATGCTGGACGGGAGGGCCTTGGACCGCGAGTGTCTCGCTTCGGCGCTTGAGGATCATGAATTGGGCATGGTGGTCGTCGCCATGGGTTCGATCGAGGAATGGCGCATAAGGAAGGGTTCGGCTTCTCCCCTTTCAACCATACTCTTCAACCTCGGCGGCCGGAAGGTCACCGATCAGGGCATTGCAGAAGAAATCAGGCATATTTCGTCCGAGTTCAAGACCGTTCCGGTGGTCATCCTGGCCGACACCGAAGATCTTGCACAGGTGCTGACGGCTCTCGAATGCGGCGCACGCGGCTACATTCCGACTTCGGTCGGGATCGATGTGTGTGTCGAGGCGATCAACTTGGCTGCAGCCGGAGGCATCTTCGTTCCGGCCAGTAGTGTCCTTTCCATGCGGCACCTGATAAAATCAGGCAACTGCGACGCCCGGCCCTTGACGGGCATGTTCACGCTCAGGCAGGCAGAGGTCGCCCAGGCACTGCGACGCGGCAAGGCGAACAAGATCATCGCCCACGAACTGAACCTTCGCGAAAGCACTGTGAAGGTTCACATCCGAAACATCATGAAGAAATTGAAGGCGACCAACCGCACGGAGGTCGCCTACAAGGTGAACGATCTCTTCGCGGAAGGACCTCTGGGCCAAGAGTGATCGCATCAACAAGACGGCCCGTCCTGGTTTAGTGCTGGCGGGTCGTGTTTTTTGTCAACAGAACATTTGAATGAAGGTCGATGGATTTCGCGTTGCCGCACGACCGATGCCACGCGAGACTCCCTTCTGAATCGTGACTTTGCTCCGCGCAATGGAACAGCTTTTGAGAAGAGGCAGTCGGAGGGGTCCGGGGCAACGAAACGCCGCCCCGTTCGAGCGGCATTCTCGCCTGATCAACCAACAGCAGCAGCGGTCTGTGCCTCGGCCGTTCGTGCCAAATGACGGCGCAGGTCGCGCATGTCGACCTGCTGACCGCAAATCGGGCAGGTATGGAAATTGTCGTCTCGTGGGCTGGCTCGCCACCGTGCAGCTTGCCGGGGATTGGTGGTCCAAGGTCGGATTCGCCATGGCTATCAAACATTCAATTCGTCTAAAATGGTCCGGAACCATTTTAGCGCACGCTATATTGAATCGCAGTCTTGCGAGGCAGTTCATGCGTTTGAAGTTCATCCCACCTATTGAGCCGGAGCTTGTCGACACCCGCCCGAGCGGGGCGACTGGATTCACGAGATCAAATTCGACGGGTATCGCACTCAGCTCATCATGGATGAAGATGGCATCCGCCTGTTGACGAGAAGAGCGCGCCACAACCAGGACAGGTCAAGCGACTGATCCTTGGGTCTCATCACCGACAGGGGAAGTTTGCACCTGTTGCAGCCGAGCGGCGCGTCTCCGATCATGATGCGTATCCCAGCGGCCACCAAGGTTCACTCGGACGCCGGGATGGGTCCTGCAATTACTGGGCGAAGCGCAGGTGACCCACAACGGTACTTTTGACGCCGCGAGCTCCAACAGCGCGCGCGTTGGGGTGTGATCGATCAGGCAGACGTGCGGCTGTCAGCCGGCGGCCTAAGGATACTCAGAATGTCTGGTTGTAGGCGCCCACCTCGGGGCTGCGGCGCAGCACGGTGTCGACAGCCTCGAACATCTCCCGTCGACGCTGCGACGACACCGGGCTTTCGACGACCACGACCAGTTCCGGCTTGTTCGACGAGGCGCGCACCAGTCCCCAGGTGCCGTCCTCGGCGACAACGCGCACGCCGTTGACGGTGATGAGGTCGGCGATCTTCTGGCCCGCAAAAACCGTTCCATCCCGCTTCATGGCCTGAAAGTCGGCAACCACCCGCTCGACAACGCCATACTTCACATCGTCCGCGCAGTGCGGCGACATGGTCGGCGTGCCAAAGGTCAGCGGCAGCGCGCGGTAGAGATCGGCCATCGAGCTGCCGGAGCTGCGATCCAGCATCTGGCAGATGGCGATGGCGGTGACCAGCCCATCGTCATATCCGCGCCCGATCGGCGGATTGAAGAAGAAATGGCCCGACTTTTCGAAACCGGCGACGGCGCCAAGCTCGGCGACGCGGCGCTTGATGTAGGAGTGGCCGGTCTTCCAGTAGTCGGTGACGGCGCTGTTGGCGCGCAGCACGCTGTCCGTGTTGAACAGGCCGGTCGACTTGACGTCGACGACGAAGGTCGAGCCCGGATGCTGGTTGGAGATATCGCGCGCCAGCATCACACCGACCTTGTCGGCAAAAATCTCATTCCCCTCATTGTCGACGACGCCGCAGCGATCGCCGTCACCGTCGAAGCCAAGGCCGACATCGGCTCCAGTCTCAAGCACCTTGTCCCTGATGGCATGCAGCATCTGCATATCCTCGGGATTGGGATTGTAGCGCGGAAAGGTGTGGTCGAGTTCGACATCGAGCGGGATCACTTCACAGCCGATCCGTTCCAGCGCTTCAGGCGCAAAGGCGCCGGCGGTGCCATTGCCGCAAGCGGCTACGACCTTGAGCTTTTTCGAGATGCGCTTGCCCCGGGTCAGATCGTCGAGATACGTTTCGCGAAAATTGGGAACGAAATCATAAGACCCGCCGCCGACAAGGTCGAAATCGCCGGCCATTACAATCTGCTTCAGCGCGCTCATCTCTTCCGGCCCGAAAGTCAGCGGCCGCGCCGCGCCCATCTTGACCCCGGTCCAGCCATTCTCGTTATGCGAGGCGGTGACCATAGCGACCGAAGGCACGTCCAGTGCGAACTGGGCGAAATAGGCCATCGGCGACAACGCCAGTCCGATGTCCCTCACCCGAGCGCCTGCAGCCATCAAACCGGACACCAGCGCCAGCTTGATGCCAAGCGAATAGGAGCGGAAATCATGCCCGGTGACGATATCGGGACCGGCACCGACACGGCGGATCAGCGTGCCAAGCCCCATTCCGAGCGCCTGGACGCCGATCAGGTTAAGTTCGGGCGCGACCTGGCCAAACCACCAGCGCGCATCATATTCCCTAAACCCGGACGCCTTTATCAGCGCCGAGGTTTCAAACTCGAACGTGTTGGGCCGGGCTTCGTCAACGAAATTCAGCGACAAGACAGGACACTCCGAACGACACAAATGCGGTTGTCGAGGCGGTAGCTTACCGGAACCGTTCTTCCGGCCTATCTATCAGTTTGGTTGATCCCTTTCACGACATGGAAAGCCGGCGAGCATCGTTGTCGGGCTATTTCCGCGGTGCCCTGCAAGCCCTGATGCCCGCAAAGATCCGATAATACCGCTGAATGTCGTGATGCCGCGATCTGATCGACGACCGTGCCGCGTTCCAACGTAGGCTGGATTGCGACTCCCAGGACCACCCATAAGGAGCGTTTCCTGGCGTTAATAAACCTTGTAATATTTTGTGATCGCCGCCATTCGAGTTCTCCACAGTCGCGTCCCATTGACCATCTGCGGTTGCTAGAATCCCCCAGGGGAATGCCTTAAGCAGCCGTGAGCAAGAAGCAAGTCTTCTGCTCTGACGAACGCACAGCTTTAAGCACGGGCGCAAAAATGCCGCTGTTTTTTTTCGATATCCGGGACGGCAAATCCCATTCTCCCGATACAGAGGGCACCCACTACGTTGGTGCGCTCGAGGCCCGGGTAGACGCGGTTAAAATGCTGGTCGCCATGGCACAGGACGAAGTTCAGGGCGGGTTACAAAGCAACCTTTCGGTGACTGTTTCTGACGAAAGTCGTCGGCCCGTTATGGAAGCAAATATCGATTGCAGCATAAAAGTCTTTTGACAAATTCCCGATAGCCCTGGACCTAGTTGGCTCCGTCGGGATGCAGCAAGCTTTGTGCAGCTGTCCTGGCCGCACTTGACTTACGGCAGCGGCTTCTGATCACTTTTATACCCCGAGACCACGTAAGCGGAGAAGGCCGCACGATGCTGCTGCACCTCCTCGATACAGCCACGCAAGCTTCGAATGCACATTGCCGGCAGCCCTTCTACTCGTTCGCAAGCGACCGCCGCGGTACTGTCGCACGCTCGATCGCGACGACCGTCCCTTATTCGACTTCGCTGCCGATATTGCACAGGACGGGGGCCTGGCACATCGCCAGGAACCTTTGCCACCGCGAAGCCAATTCGGCGGAACTGGATTACAGGACGTTGACGGTGGCGTGGCCCGGCGCCGGAACGCTTCGTTCCAAGGCGGCTACGCCGCGCCGAGCACGGGCTCTCGTGGCGCAAACAACTGCAAGTGCGATGAAGAAGAGGATGCCTGGATCAGCGCTGCCACCCGACACCGACATTGCAATTATGCTTGCAAGGGCAGCATTCCTGACGCTCGTCACGATTGCATCTGTCTCTGCATCCACCCGTTCCCGAACCGCGCCCAGGCCTCTGGTCACGACATAGAGCAGGGCCACTATCATCAGCGATCCAAACAGACCCAACTGCGACAGGACAGCGATCGGCCAACTCGATGCCCTTGAACTGCCGAAACCAACGCCCAGTCCGCTCGTATCGAGAAACGACTGCAGGCTCTTTACATTCCAATAAGTGCGCTCATGGCCTGACCCGGAATCCGCTTTGTTAATGATGGTGCTGTTGATCAGTCTGACGAACGGGTCCAACGCCTCGGCTTTGTAAAGACTAATGCCCAGTACGGCGGTCCCGCCCACCACCATGAGAGCTATTATCAGTATCTCTTCGCGCGCAACTTTTCCCCTGATGACCGACTGTAGCATGGACAACGCAACGGGGATGCATAGCAGTGTCAGCCCGACGTAAGCCGTCGATGAAGTCGACAGAATGGACAAGAAGAGCAGGATTCCGGCCAGCCATTTCGCAAGCGGTGATTTGGTCTTTCTCCAGTAGCTGTAGCAGAATGCCAGGCAGGCGAGAGAAACGCTGGCGAACGAAGAGGCCTCCGAAAAAGGCCCGGTGATCCGCACAAAGCCTGCCTCGACCGCGTTCGATATAATCGCGTAGTTGGCGGTTCTGATCGGGGCCAGAAAGTCTCCCGCCCCCGCGGTCTTGCCAATGAAATCGATCAGCCCCATTCCCGCGTGCAGGCCGCACCACAAAAAGAAGCCGCGCCTGATTTGATCGATCCGGTTGGAGTGCAGCAGCAGGGCGCAAAGTGCTATCGCGGCGAGGCCACCAAGAATAAAGTAGCCCGTCTGCGAAATGTTGGCTGAAACGGGCGCCAATGAATCTTCTACGACTGTTCCACGGTTCTTGGACTGCACGAATACGGTCGTCTGTCCCGCAAAGAACCTCGGAAACAGCCATGATCCGATGATTGCGTAAAGCATAAGGCTTGTAAGGACCCAGATCGACCCGATGCTTCCGAACACGAATCCAAGATCAAACCAGATACGCCGTCTCGCGGCGACGGCCGTGACGAGCAGGCCCGCGAATAAGGTGTAGATCAAGGGGGATGAGCCACCCAGAAAGCTCAGGGTCATCACGGCCGTCGCACCGAAAGCCTGGGAAGCGATCAAGCCAATGATCAGCATTCCCCTTGAATAGTACGCAACAAGCAAAATAGCCGCGCATACTAGCAGTCCCGGCAAAGACACCTGCATGCCGATCGAGTTCCCGGTGAGCGGATACAGCAAGCTGTCCGATGGCCAATCTTTCGGCAGGTGAGTATCCCCCGCAAGAGAGTCAAAGGGGGTAGCCTTCACCCGCGAAGGGAGGTAGCGGACGCGCTCGTCTCCATCGCCCTTGCCCTTGATGGTGAAGGCAGTGGCCGGCGCAAAATGCGATCCTGGGCTGAATGGCCGCATCTATGTCGGCACTAAGAAATGCGCGTGACGGACCGAAGGCTGGCAACGGGCGGGTTGTCTAGAATCCACCATAAGGAGGAGAGGCGATATGACACCCACGATGTATATCGCATGTTCGGACCCAAGCAGGGTCAGGCAATTCAAGGAAATCTACGAGTGCGCCACTGTGAAAGCCAAGTACCCTGACAGCCATATTGCCAGCAAAGCTGTCGAAAGACTGATCGACGCGCTGGAAGCCGAGATCCAGAATGCCGGATCCGTTCTGGATATGTGTTTGCTGACGGAGGATGGTCCTCAGGTGGCCACCTCAGCCCGAGCCTTCGCAACGCGTATCTGTGTCGGCACAAGCGCGGCGCGGCCGCCCTGGCTTCGCGTTTCCCGGTAGGCGTCGGGATTTCGTGGCTCAAAAATTTACCGAAAATTAACTTATGTTAGCGCCCGCTTGTGAATAGCCCATAAGCTACTCACGCTGTTCTGGCTGGGAATGAGGAACAGCGGGTGCACCAGGTTGGACAATTCCGGCCAGGCTCTCAGAACGGGTGGGCATTACTATACTTTCTGAAGAAACTGGCGAGTGAGGGGCTAATTGCCGCCTCAGGGCGAATTTTGTTGGGAAAAGGGTGGGTTAGAGTATGAGTTCCACAGTAGAACTGCATAAATACACTTCGGTAGAGCCGGCAGGAATTCCGTCCGGCGGAAAAGCAACGGTCCATGAACAAGTAGGCAGAGAATGCCTCCTCATCTTGGACGGAAGGGCGCTAGATCGCGAATGTCTGGCATCGGCCTTGGAAGACCACGAACTCGGCATGGCCGTCGAGGCCAAGGGTTCGATAGACGAATGGCGCGTGAAAGAGGGGATGATCCTTGCAGCCATTCTTTTCAACCTGGGCGGCCGGAAAGTCACCGACCATGGCATAGCGGATCAGATCAGGCGCATTTCGTCCGAGTTCAGGTCGGTGCCTGTGGTGATCTTGGCCGACACAGAAGACCTTGCACAGATACTGGCGGCTCTCGAATGTGGCGCACGTGGCTACATTCCGACCTCTGTCGGGATCGACGTCTGTGTCGAGGCGATCAATCTTGCGGTGGCAGGAGGCATTTTCGTTCCTGCAAGTAGTGTCCTGTCCATGCGGCACCTGATAGATTCAGGCAGCCTTGAAACACCTTTGACAGGCATGTTCACGCTCAGACAGGCTGAGGTCGCCCAGGCGCTCCGACGCGGCAAGGCGAACAAGATCATCGCCTATGAGCTGAACCTGAGAGAAAGCACCGTGAAGGTGCACATCCGCAACATCATGAAAAAGCTTAAGGCGACCAACCGGACGGAAGTCGCTTACAAGGTCAACGATCTCTTCGCCGAAGGATCTCTGGCTGTGGAGTGACGAAGCAAATGAGACGCTAACTTTGGTTAAATCGTGCGGGCCGTTTTGCTCTCGCGTAGCGTCTGATCTGGGGGATGATTGCTGCACAATTGAGGGACCTCCGTCCCGCTGGACACCCGTGGTGGACGCCCCGCATATAGCCAGCTCCCATATGTCCTGTTCCTAAAGACTAACCATTGCGAGGCGTCCAAAGCACTCCTGCCTCACTGTCCAGCAACCAGCCGGAAGTGACACTTCGTCAATGGCGAGGACCAGGTTGCTGCTCTCTCGTGGAACTGGTCGTGCCGTCCTGGGGGACCAATCCTTGCGACAGCGACCCCGGAGGGCTATCGCTACAATATTTTGACCTTCCTAAGCGTGAAGGCCTCCGCAAAGTGCTCGGGTGCCCGGCATTCCATTCCACGCAACCGCGCAAGCCCGGCGAATGTCTCCCGATCGAACCAGTCCTTTGAGCGCTGTGTCCCGAAGTGCTCGTGAAGGAGTTGGATCTTGCGTTCCAGCACGTGGGCTGCAATCGGCACATACGCATTGGGTTGGCAAAGATCGCCGTCCCATTTCGGAATCTCGTATTCGAGCACAAGGTGATCGCGGAAAACGTTCCAGGTCAGTTGGTTGACCTCCCTATGGTCCTGATGGGCGTCGAACCTGGCATGGGTTAATATCACGTCGGGATGAACCCTTGATCTTACGTCCATCAGCCAATGCTTTATCGATCGGCTGTGAACTGGGAAATAGCCGTCTTCAAAATCCGCAACGTCGATCGTGGACGAATGGGATCCTTCGAGGAAGGCTTCGGCCGAAGCCCTGGCTTCGGCCGACCGCTGGCCGCCGGCGCTTAAGACGCACCAGTAGACGTGAAGTTTGACCTCCGACGCGATCAGACTGAGGATTGTGCCTCCCGCGCCGATCTCAATGTCGTCGGAATGGGCCCCGACGCACAGAATCGAGAGTTCCTCGCCGCCACGCGCGAGACCAAGCCCCTTCATGATGCGGCCAACCCCATACTACGCCTATTCTTCTCGGCGGTGGCTATCATACTCCAGGGCATGTCGCCCTTTTCGACCATGTCTTCGAGTGATTGCCAATCGCGCAGCGTGTCCATTGAACGCCAGAAACCCTCGTGCTTGTACGCCATCAGCATGTTGTCATCGATCAGACGCTTGAACGGCTCGACAACGAGTTCCTCGCCGTCGCGCATGTAGTTGAAAATTTCCGGACGGAATATAAAGTAGCCGCCATTGATCCAGATCTCCGATGTCTCGGCCGCACGAAACTCGCGCACGCGGCCATCTTCCGCGATGTCGGCCAAATGGTAAGTCAGCGGCGCGTGCACTGCCAGAAAGCAGCCGATCTTGCCGCTGGCCTCGAATTTTCTGATCATGTCGTCCAAGTCGACATCGGTCAGGCCGTCGGAATAGTTGGCCAGGAACATCTTCTCGTTCCTGACGTGATCCTGCGCAGCCCACAGGCGCTCTCCAATGCTGCGCCAAATACCGGTATCGAGCAGAGTGATGCTCCAGTCCTTGATTGTGTCGCCGAGGAGCTTGACGTCCTGGCCTCCTCGCGTAACCACGCAATCGGAAAACGTTTGCGGCCGGGTGTTCAAGAAAAAGTCTTTGATCACGTTGGCCTTGTAGCCCAGACACAACACGAACTCGTCATGCCCATAGTCACTGTACCATTGCATGACATGGCGCAGGATCGGCTGGTGGCCGAGCGGTATCATCGGCTTTGGGATGCTTTCGGAATAGTCGCGAATGCGGGTCCCGCGACCGCCACAGAAAAGAATGACTTTCATTTCTCGTACTCCGACGGATCGATTACGGTCACGAAAGGAATCGGCACTACGAATTTCGCGTTCCAAGCGGCGACATGGCGCATCTGCTGAATGATCTCGTCCTTCAGATTCCACGGAAGGATGAGGATGTAGTCTGGCTTAGCCTCGTCGATTTCGTCGACGGGCTTGATCGGGATGTGCATTCCAGGTGTATAACGCCCGTGCTTGTACGGGTTGCGGTCCACTGTGAAATCCAGGAAGTCGGTGCCGATGGCGCAGTAGTTCAGCAGCGTGTTTCCCTTGCCAGGCGCGCCGTAACCGCAAATCGTCTTGCCCTCTTCCTTGGCCGAAATCAGGAATGCCAAGAGATCACGCTTCGCGCGCTGCGCCTTGTAGCCGAAAGAGGCGTAGGTCGACATCTCTCCAAGCCCATGCCTGGTTTCGCGCTCGAGCAATTGGGCGATGCTGTCCTTCCTCGGCCAGGCACTGCCTTCGTGGCAGAGATAGACCCGCAGCGACCCACCGTGGGTGGGAAGTTCCTCGACATCGATCAGCCGCAGCCCGTGACGGGCCGCCATCAGGTCGACCGTCAACAGTGAGAAATACGAAAAATGCTCGTGGTAGATGGTGTCGAACTGGTTCTCCGCCATCAGCCGCTCGATGTGTGGGAATTCGAGAGTGACCATGCCCTCCGGTTTGAGCAGGATCGCCACCCCGGCGACGAAGTCGTTGAGGTCTGGCACCTGCGCCAGGACGTTGTTGCCAATGATGAGGTCCGCGCGAAGTCCTTCGCCCACCATTTGATTTGCCAGCCGGACGCCGAAGAAGTCGACCCAGGTGGCCACCCCCTTCTCGATCGCGGCGCGCGCGACATTGGCTGCCGGCTCGACGCCCAACACAGGAACGCCGAGTGGCAGAAAATGCTGCAGCAAGTAACCGTCATTACTTGCGAGTTCCACCGCAAGGCTGTCAGGGCCAAGCCCAAGGCGTCGTGTGATCGTCTCGCAATAAAGTTTCGAATGAGCCACCCAGCTGGTCGAGAACGAAGAGAAGTAGGCGTATTCGCTGAAGATGGTCTCTGGGCTCATATACTCCTTGAGCTGCACCAGATAGCACGTGTCGCAGACAAGCACGTTGAGCGGGTAGTAAGGTTCCATCTGGTCGAGCTGGTCGGGCTGCAGGAACCTCTCGCACGGCGGCGACATGCCAAGATCGACCAGGGTGTGGCGCAGGCGCGACCCGCAGAGCCTGCAGCCGACATTCCGGCTTGCCGCACTATGATCGCGGACGATTTCGAGTGCCTGAATGTTCATTCCCCCTGCTCCTGTCTGCTGGTTAGAAAACGGAGACGCGGTGCGCTACGCAGAACCGATGCCTGCCGCGCCTCCGCAGGCAGATGGCCACAGGTTAGGATACAGCCCCCCCTGGTTCGATTTGCCAATCCGTCGGGTGCCTTAATCCTAATAGCGAGCGGGCGGCGGCAATGCCGGCGCGAGGCCCGCCGAACGGGTAAAGCCGTCATCCGGATATACCGCTATCGAAGAGGCCACCTAAGGCTTAGGTAGCCCTTCCAGCGTCGGCTGGCGACGCTGACAATTGCCGCGCCGGTCTTGCTCGGCACGGGGGATCCAAGTGCATGCTGTTTACCGAAACGGAGCTTCAAGGTGTCTGGCTGATCGAGCCTACACTGATGGTTGACGACCGTGGTTTTTTCACCCGTCTTTTCTGCGAAAAGGAGATGGCGGATTGCGGTCTGGCGACCCGATTTGTCCAGCACAGCCGGTCCTGTTCGGTCCAAAAGGGAACTCTCAGGGGACTACACTACCAAGAGGAGCCTTACGCCGAGGTCAAGCTGGTCTCCTGTGTCCGCGGCGCTATTTTTGATGTCGTCGTGGACCTGCGCCCGAATTCACCGACACGCTACAAGTGGCTTGGCTTCGAGCTGACATCCGAGAACATGAAGCAGGTCTATATCCCCGCCGGATTCGCGCACGGCCTGCAGACCCTTACGGACGGCACCGAGGTCTCTTATCTCATATCGCAGTTCTATGCGCCCCACGCGTCGACGGGCGTCCTCTACAATGACCCGGCCTTTTCGATCCGCTGGCCATTGATGCCGACAGCAATGTCGGAAAGGGACAAGTCCTGGCCCCTTGTCAGACGGCGAACCGGCGCCTCGGCCTCATGAGGCTGCTGCCAAAAGACCATGTCCCGATAACAGTCTGGCGGCGGCGGCGAGTTCCTTGAACGGCAGGTTCGAACGCTCCGCCATGCTCAGAAGCGAATGCTGCCCGTCGGCAAGGTTTAGCACCCAAAGCAGCGACATCGACGTTGCGCCCGACGACTTCTGCCCTCCCAGGGCTGCATAGAGGCCGCGCTTGCCGAGTTGCGGTTCGCCTTTAGGCAAGAGGTTCAACGGCGTCCAGTCCTCTTCGATGATGTCGATTACGTCCGTCAGGATGCGGAAGGAATCCTCGAGATGCTCCGGCCTGATGAAGTCAAGATTGTCGGCCGACGTGTGGTATTCGGGGAATGTGCCGTGGACGCTCCGCTGGAACATGCCGACCGGAAGATCGAAGCCCGGCGAGCAATATTGCCTCTCGTCATAACCGTAAGGGGAGAAATCCAGCATCTTTGCCCCAGCTAGACGCCCGAGCACGTGTGCCATGGCGCGATCGACGAGCGCGTCACCGCGGCGGCTGCGCTTGTATGCCGGGCTTCCTGCGTCACCAACGCATGACAGCACCAGACCATGGTCGATGAGACATGTCCGGTCCTCGTTGCGCGACAGCCACGCGAGCGCGCCGATGGTGCCCGGGGCGAACAGGAAGCGATAGCTGTATCGTGTTTCCCTTGCCTTCAGGCTTCTTGCGAGCGCTGCCAGCAGGGCCAGGCCCGAACAGTTGTCGTTGGCGAGTGAGGGATGGCAAATGTGCGCCGAAAGCAGGAATTCCCGTTCTGTTTGCCCGCGGTGCAGGTATTCTCCGTAGGCGAGGCTGCCGTCTTTGAATTCGGCATCGATCTCCACCCGATAGAGACCGTCGGGCATGTTGGCCACACGGTCATGGGCTGCGCAGAAGCCCCATGTCGGGGTGTAATAGGAAGTGCGGTAGGGAATCACCTTCGGTTGTTCCGGCAGCGTATGGATATGCGGCCTCAATTCTTCGAGCGGCAGTATCCCCTTGAAGGGTACGCTGTAGTTGACGATGTGCAGGTTGGAGTCAGCGAAATCCACGACCGTTTGTCCGTCCGGGCCTGTGATGCTTGCCGAGCGGATGTTCCATTCCTTGGGAATGGTCCAATCGAAAACCTGCGTCCCGGTCGGCACTTCATGCCGTTCCAAATCGATGTGCCCCGACAAGACGTCCAGCGTTTGTCGCACACCATCTCCGGTGATGCTCCTGCAGATCGGAAACAGACGTTCGGCCAAGGCATAGATTTCCTGGCCGAGGCTGACGGACGCTGGCGGCGAGCCGAGTCCGCCGGGATTCACCTGTTCCACACCGCTTATCCCGCCGCTACCTCCAGTCTTTTCGAGGCTTCGGCGACCCGCATCCGACCGTCCAGAAGTCCGTTGGCCAAAAGATACCGGATGTGGCCGATACGCTGGAAGCGCGGCCCCTCGAATTCGTCGAGAGTGACATTCGACTTTCGGTAGGCATGATAGAGCTGCTCGGCCCCTTTGCGCGCATCCCATTGCGGCTTGAAGGCAGGAAGGGCAAGCGCGATCTTGTCGAAGTTAACGCGATAGGAGCGCTTGTCGGGTCCGGCATCGGACGCGAACTCAAGCCGGCAGCCCGGCACGACCTCGGCGACAATCTCGGCGATGTCGCGGATCCTGTAGTTGTGGTCCGTCTGCCCCACATTGAAGGCCTCGTTGTGAATGGTCTCGCGGGGCGCTTCCAGCCCGGCAATGAACGCCCTGGAAATGTCCTCGATATGGACGATCGGCCGCCACGGCGTTCCATCGGATTTCAGCAGGATGACGCCCTTGGTGACCGCCCAGGCCACGAGATTGTTCAGCACGATGTCGAAGCGGAGCCGGGGAGAGAGGCCATAGGCCGTGGCGGGACGGAAATAGGTGGGAGAGAAGCTGCTGTCGGCCAGTTCAGAAATGTCCCGTTCCGAAAGCACCTTGGACCAGCCGTAGGGCGTGACCGGCTTCAGTTCGCCCGTTTCGTCCACCATCCCGTCGCCGGCCTGTCCGTAATTGCTGCATGATGAGGCGAACAGGAAGCGCGACACGCCGGCGTCCTTGGCCGCCTTCGCGAAGCGGACGCTGCCCTTGTGGTTGATTTCGTAAGTGATGTCCGGATCAAGGTCGGACAGCGGGTCATTGGAAAGAGCCGCCAGGTGGATGACGGCATCGACCCCTTCGAGGTCGCGCGCATCTACGTCCCTGACGTCTTTTTGGATTGAAGCAATTGAAGCCCGCTGGCCCCCTGCTGTAAAGGTGCAGCGCCGGTAGAGATCGCTGTCATAGCCCGTCACTGAGTGCCCTGCACGCAGCAGCATCGGCACCATCACCGAGCCGATATAGCCTTGATGGCCGGTTACCATGACTTTCATCGCGCACCTCTCAAGCCGATAGTGATCGCCACAAGGCTACTTGGGCTGAAAACAGTGAGGGAGAACGCCAATAGGCGATCAGGATGCCCTGTTGGACGAAGCCTTTGCCGCCAGTGAACCTTTCGGGTGGTCCGAGCCTAATCCTTTCGGAGGATTTTCTTCTGATCACCGTCGCTGATGCTTCCATCGGCCTCGGTATCAGCATTCCCGATCCGAGACTCAATTAGCGCTTGTTGGTTCGATTTCACCCAGGCCCCGCGACCGCGGATGTTTCGCGCATCGCGGCGTGTCCGGTGTTGAACTCCGCCGACGTGGCGATTCCGAAGGCCACGGCCTCACGCGTCATTGAGCCTTGACGCAGTTGATAGGTATAGGTTTCAAGCCCGTTGCCGTCCGCGGACCGGTTCAGAAGCAACAGATATAGAAACCCGACATAGGCGCGGTCTGTCAGGCCGATCGTGGCATATCTGGTTTCGAATTCGTGCGAGCGCATCATTTCCATGATCATGTCGGGGAGTTTGGTCGCTCCGTCTTCAAGTGCCGCCGACCACTGATTGACGCTGGCCGTGTCGCCCTTGCGGCCAAGAATGAGGCAGTAGACGAAACTTGCCTGCCGCGCCGGTAGGGACTGGTCCGCAGCCGCGGCCTCGGGGTCGCAGTCCCGATGGGGCTTGGGTATCGGCAGGGGGCCGCGGGTGAAGTCCCGTACCGTTTTGTAGGCAGGCTTAGGCTCGCCGGTCCGCCATTTGCCATCTGAGAGAGCCACGAGCCTCACCAATCCCATATTGGCTTCGAAGCCGGGGGCCCAGTAGGCCTCATCGAGCAGTTCGTAGATGTGCGCGGCCTCCACCTTATATTTGTCCTTGAGTTCGCTAAGCCGCGTCATCGTCTGCTTGATGCCGTCAGCCTGCTGGCGCTCGCTGCGCTGACTTCCATAAGGATTGTTGAATTCGGTGACCCAGATCGGCTTGCCGTATCTCGAGATTTCACGGAACGCCCATTCCGGGTCATCGCCGTACATGTGCCACACAGAAATATCCCAGGCGATCCCGTCCTGCTTCATCCGCACGAACGCTCCGGTGTGGCCCCAACCGGCGGTGCCCATCGCCTTCCTTATGCTCGGATCGACCTCTGTCATGCCGTCGGACAGGCCCTTCAAGACAGCGCTCACCTTTACCCATCGCGGGCCGTAGTAATCGAGCGGTCCTGTTCCGCCCGCAGGTCCCCATGCACATGGATATTGCGAACCATCGTCGCGTTTCTCACAGGGCTTGATGATGGCATAGTTTTCCATCTCGTTGCCGAGTTCCCAAACACGGATGTCGTTCTTGAACCTGGTAGCAAGGGTGACCGCCAGTTTCCGGGTGCTCGCGTAGAGCTCTTCCGGACTATCCTTGTCCAGATCGGCGACCGCAGGCGTGATGACGGGCAGGATCTCGATCCCTCTCGCCTTCCCGGCGTCGACGAGGTTGGAGAGCATATCCGCGTTGTCCACGCCTGAAACGTTGACGCGGTACGATTTCAGGCCGAGATCCTTGATGAAGTCGAGTTGCCTTTCCACCGGAATGCCCGGATAGGAGACTATTGGATGGCCATTGATGCCCCAGAGGAAATCGGCTGATGCAGGCGCGGCTGTTGCCAGCAGGCAGGCTGCAACGATTGCGAGACGAAACGACACGGCAACAAGCCTCCCTGCCCGATTTCGAGATCCGGGATAGTGGGGACTGCACACATTTCGCGCAATTTGCCCATACGGTTGAGCGCGGGCTCTCGTTACCCCTTTAGACGGTGGTCATGGCACAGCCTATTTGGACTGGCCTCCACCCGACCGCACCTAACCCTTACCAGCCCGCCCAAATGCCTCGGAGACCGTTCGGGTCCGAGAGAAGGATCGTAGTGATGTGACAGCCATGGCTCCACTCCGTCAAAAG
This sequence comes from Mesorhizobium sp. WSM1497, assembly GCF_001672455.2. NCBI lineage: Bacteria > Pseudomonadati > Pseudomonadota > Alphaproteobacteria > Hyphomicrobiales > Phyllobacteriaceae > Mesorhizobium > Mesorhizobium sp. WSM1497. Next base: position 501,205 of record NZ_CP021071.1, read on the forward strand.
TGGAAGGTAGCTACCGCTAATTCGGGGACGGCTGTCGGATTCCAGGGATGCTATGGTACGGCACTAGGCAAATGACATTGGTTGCGGAGCGCGCTGTGGACGGGAGTGCTGCATGTCACTGAGGGTCGGCGACTGGGTAGAGATTCGGTCCAAGGAAGAAATCCTTCTTACGCTCGACAGAAATGGTCGACTTGAGGAGCTTCCTTTCATGCCACAGATGTTTCAATATTGTGGTCACCGCTTTCGTGTTTACAAGCGCGCGCACAAGACATGTGACACGATCAATTTTGCTGGCGGACGCAAGTTATCCGGAGGCATCCATCTTGAAAATCTGAGGTGCGACGGCAACGCGTTTGGAGGTTGTCAGGCAGCGTGCCTGGTCTTCTGGAAAGAGGCATGGCTCAGGCCTGTGGCGTCCTCGGACGAGGCAATCGCGCCGCGAACCAACGCGGCGAATGGAAAAGGTTGCACGGAAAGCGACGTGCTGGCTGGTACGCGCGCCAAGAGCCAGCCACTTTCAGGTGGTCCGAGATACTCATGCCAAGCCACAGAACTTCTGGATGCGACCACCCCACTTTCTTGGTGGGATGCCCGGCAGTATGTGGAAGACTATGCATCGGGAAATGCCAGCAAAAAGCGTCTCCTGGTCGGATTCATCTATGCAGCAGTATTCAGTATCTATCACTACATGGGCCGTCTGCATCTCGGGAGGCTCTCCGTGATTGTCAGCTGGCTGTATGACAAGGTGCAGCACATTTACGGTGGCGTTTCATTCCCACGATATCGGGGATCGATACCTGCCGGCCAGCCGGTTCCAACCATCAAGCTTGATCTCCAACCGGGGGAGCTGATCAGGGTTAAGTCCTATGAAGAAATCCTCAAGACCCTAGACACGGATAATAAGAACCGTGGCCTGTATTTCGACGCCGAGATGGTCCCCTATTGCGACCATACTTTCAGGGTCCGGTCGCGAGTAACAGCGTTTGTCAATGAAAAGACCGGACTTCTCAACCGGCTCAGGGGACCGGCGGTCATCCTGGAAAAAGTCTGGTGCAATTCGAGATATAGCGATTGCCGGATGCAGTGCCCAAGAGCCGTCTATCCCTGGTGGCGAGAAATTTGGCTGGAACGGGTGCCTGGCGAGGCAATCGCTCACATGGGGCATGCTACGGCAGCTCAAACGGAAACAAGCGCGTATGCAGCCAGTGATACATGACCCACAAGGCCCTCAGTGCCAAAGGCGAACCCCGCAACCTTAAAAGGGAAGCCATTCAAAGTGGCGTCGCCAGGATGGTGAGCCAGGGGGTGAACCTGATTCTCAGGGTGGGCTATATTGCCATCCTGGCACGCCTGCTCAGCCCTGACGATTTCGGCCTGGTCGCGATGGTGGTGGCACTCACAGGCATTTTCGACGTCTTCACCACCGCCGGGCTTTCCTCCGCTACCATCCAAAAGCATGAGATTTCGTTTGACCAGGTTTCGGCACTGTTCTGGATCAACATACTGGTAGGGGTCTTTCTCGCGCTGCTCTGCGCCGCGAGTGCCTACACGATATCAGCCTTCTACCATGAGCCGCGTCTACTCAGGATCGCCATCGCGGTCGCTCCAGCTTTCCTGCTTAACGCGGCCGGCGTGCAACATGCCGCTCTGATCGAGCGCGACTTGCGTTATGTCACACTCAGCGCGATCGAAACGGGTGCCCTGTGCGTGGGCATCCTGTCCGGTGTGCTGCTCGCGTTGCGTGGCTACGGCTACTGGGCACTGATCGCCCCGACACTTATCTCGCCGGCAATCAACAGCCTGGGCTGCTGGATCGCCACCGGGTGGATTCCTGGATGGCCTCGACGCGGCGCCAATATTCGCTCGCTCTTGCATTTCGGTGGAATCGTCACGCTGAACAACCTCGTTGTCTATATTGGCTACAATGTGGAGAAAGTCCTTCTCGGGCGGCTCTGGGGCGCTGCGTCGCTCGGATTGTATACCCGGGCCTTCCAGCTGATTGGCATCCCTACGGCGACCATCAACAGCGCCGTCGGTGCGGTACTGTTCTCGGCGTTGTCACGAATGCAGCATGATCCCGCGCGGTTGCGGAACTTCTACCTCAAGGGATATTCGATCGTCATCGCGGTGACGGTTCCCATCACAATGTTCTCGTTCCTGTTCGCACATGAGATCATCACCGTGGTGCTGGGCTCGCAATGGACGGGGGCGGCGACCATCTTCCGGCTGCTCACGCCTACCATCTTGGTGTTCGGGATCATCAACCCTACATATTGGCTGCTCATCTCGACCGGCAAGCAGAAGCGCAGCCTGTATCTGGCTTTCGCCATCGCCCCTCTCGTCATCACTTCCTACTGCGCAGGAATCTCCTTCGGCCCCGAGGGCGTTGCACTGAGCTACTCGACGGCGCTGGTGCTCTGGCTCTATCCACACCTGGTGTGGAGCCTGCACGGAACGCCGGTTTCAGTCGGGGATCTGTTGCGGACGATCATGAGGCCATGGATGGCCGGCATCGTGGCCTCGGTGGGTGCGCTGGCAGTGCAGCGCTATCTCGGCCCGGAGGTTCCTTCGCTTCTGCGGCTCGCGGCTGGCGGGCTGGTTCTGATCAGTATCTATGCATTCGTCTTGCTGTTCGTCTTGGGGCAGCTCAAGCTGTTTCAGGATGTGCTGCTGGGCTTTCGAGGCGAGGCGCGGGCCGGCGCTTGACGCAGCCCGCGACTTCGACCGGCGAAGGCCCGAGAGAGAAGCTTTTTGGAGGGCAAATGGCCAGTATAGCAATCGTCCATAGCTATCCGTACGACGCGTTCTTCGGCGGAGACGGCGCCTATATCCAGGCGTTCGGGCGATATCTCCTGAAGTCCGGCCACGAGGTACACGGGTATGTATCCAACATAGCGCGCGGCCGAAGGAGTCCAGTCTGTAGGAGCGTATATGAAATAGAGCAGTTTTCTTCGTGGCAGGTTCGTCGAAGTATCAGATTGGGCCAGAGAACATTTCTATCCACGGAGTTGCTTCGGTCCGGGCATCTGGCCGGATCGTTCCTTGGACGGAAGACCGCACCTGTTTCCCCAACGACGGACCAGAACTTTTCCGAGGGAGAGACTCAGTGGGTGCTTGACCGTATCGAAGCTGGACGGCCGGACGCCGTCATACTGTTCCACGATGCCGTGCATTTCGCCCCTGGCCTCTCCCGCAACGGTAACAGGGTTTTCTCACTTGTTGGCCATCTTCAGCACCGCAACGGGGCAGCGCGCTGGGAGGCCGGCGCAACCCCCGGCCCGGACAAGAATTGGACCGAGGAAAAGAGATTGTCAAACTCGCTGAAGGCGGCAGAGTGTGTCGGTTTCAACAGCAAGGATGACGCCTCCTACGCCCGCAACCATCTCGGGGTGACACGCGTGATCTCTCTTGGCATGGGCTTCGACAATCACGAAAAGCAACCCGACAGCAATGAGCCCATCGTTCTCTTCGTCGGGAATGCCACAGAGCCAAATCGTGCCGCACTGTCGTGGTTCCTGAAGGAGGTCTGGCCAACTGTTCGAACCTCATGCCCCACGGCAAGGGTTCGCATCGTCGGAACCGCCGCCTTCACATGTGAGGTTACGCCGGCGGCCGGCCTGGAGTGTGTGGGAGCGCTCCCGGACCTCGCTCCCGAATATAGGCGCGCCCAGCTTGTCGTGGCCCCGCTCGTTTCCGGCAGCGCCGGCGTCAAGATAAAGGTGGCCGAGGCCATGTCTTACGGCCGCCCCCTCGTGACGACCTCGATAGGTGTGGACGCAGGTGACCCCCACCAACTTGATGAGGGAGCGATCGTGGCCAATGGTGGTGCAGACTTTGCACAGGCGGTCATCGCGCTGTTGAGCAATGCGGAACTTCGGCGTCAGAAATCCGAGGGTACCGCGCATGTATTCGCCAGCCTCTTTTCCTGCGATGTGTGCTATGGCCCGTTCCTGTCTTGGCTCCGCAAGGCAGGCCAGGTGGCTGATAGCAGCTTGTCATCACAAATGGTGTAGGGAGGCGGGCGCCTCTCTAAAGTGGCACTCGACAGGATTTGATCAGCACTATGCTGTATCCGCATGCTCCACTTGGCGGGTGGACGAGCCCGACCGACCGGAAACCACTGCCAAGGCCCGTCTGACGGCGCCCTTCGTTCGATAAAGATGGCCCAGCGGCGGAAACAGCCTCAATATCGGAGACAGCGAAAAGCTATATCTAAGCAATTCGACGCCACAAGCGGTCCTTCCTCGGACAATATGAGAGACTGCCGACCAATAAGCGGCATCGGCAACCCGGCGCATTGCCATGCGACGAAGCCCCGATGCCGCCGGCATGGCAGCGCCTTCGCACGAGAAGAAGCTGGCGAATACCGCCTCTCGTTCTTTCAATTGCGTTAATTTGTCCGAAAAGTGGACCACCGTTATTTGTGCTGCATGCACGCGTCGGATACCGAGCGCGCCCTCGAATTCCACGATTGAACCCAACCGCGCGAGGCGAAGCACCATCTCCAAATCGGGCGCGTGCGCGAGTGACGCACGGTAGTGACCCACCGCCTTTTGCGCAGTCATCCTGACCAGCACCGCTCCCAAGGCCAGGGACACTCCCAGATGGCCCAGATGACGACAACAGTCTTCAATGAACCGGGCACCCGCCGTTACGCGCCATCCATCTGGTTGACTTGGTTCGGCAAAATCCTTCCCCTCGATCATGCTGAGATCAGACCCTATGGCGAAAGCAGCCCCAGGATTGCTTTCGAGGACATCAACGGCGCGTTGGAGCGAGCCGTCTGTCAGGAGATCGTCGGCGCACAAAAGGATGAAGTAGTCTCCTCGCGCAAGCTCGACGCCTTCGTTGAAGGACGCAATTGGCCCTACATTCCTGGCGTGGCACACGACTTCAACCCGGCTGTCTTGGGCGGCAAGTCGGCGTGCCACTTCCACGCTGTCGTCTGTTGACGCGTTATCGATAACAACAATCCGGAGATCGTCGATGCCTTGCGAAAGCACACTGCGTATACATTGCGCGAGGAACCGATCAGCGTTGTAGCAGGGTATGACTACATTGATGCTGGGCATCAGCACAGGCTCCCCTTACCTGATTGGTCGCCTCGGTTATCGGAGCGACCTGATGTGGGCCAGCACAGGCACCACGCCACGATCGAGGACAAAGACTTGGTTTCCGGGCCCATCCTCCAACAAATCGGCTGGAAGGTCATGCCGTCTAAAAGGCTAGGGGATGACAATCGACCAAAGGCGTAGGGGGAGGTGCAACCTCATCGCCAGCCTCTCCGTCTCATTCAGCTGCCTGTGAAGCGGCCGGAGAGATATCGGGTCAGCGGCACTTCAGCAAAAAGATAAACCAGCACCGAAACGCAGGTGACGGCCATGGGCGTCACGAACAACAGCACCGAGGCGAGCCGCGCCGAATCTCCGCTTTCGGCAACGAGCTTCTCGGATACGATAGCCACGAACCAGTGGGTCAAGTAGATCGCATAAGTGCATTTGGCGAGAAAGTTCAAGAGCTTGGAGTCGCTGAAGACACCGAGCTGCTCCAGAGCGACAACCCCCAGCAACAGGACCGACATCGGCATGCCGAGCGCGAGGAGACGGGGCAGCGCCGGCCAACAGAAAGGACGCAAGACTGCTGCTAAGGCTCCGAAGGCGACTGCCGCCGCCGCGAGGGTAACGGCCCCGCTCCACGGCAGTTTGAAAGGGAACAGCCCGGAGTTGGAAAGCTTGAAGATGACGATGCCGAAAGCGAAATCGATCAGGATCGGATTGGTGTAAAATACGAAAATGGGGTTCTCAATGCTTGATGTCTCGCCCGCGACCGCAAGAAGAACCGCGAAGGCGGCGGAATAGAGGATCCCATATTTCACGTTGACGAGTTGGAAAGCTGCGATGATCAGGCTGAATTCGACGATTACCAGCAAGGTCCACGTCGGATACAAGATGGGGTAGGGTCCGAAGGGGACGAAGGCGAGCGACATGAAAAGCTCGGACAAGGTCCTCTGATGGCTTTTCATCGCGTAGTTCTCGACAAGAAATGCGAGAATCGTGACGCCCCAATACAAGGGCACGATTCGAATGAGCCTCGTTCGCAAATAGGCGCCGGCCGACCTGCCATTGTTCCCAAGCACATGCGCGGTAAGAAAACCGGCCAGAACCATGAACAGATCCGTCCCGAAACGGAAAATGTCCAAGACACCCGGCTCAATATGGGCGGCGCTCACCACTCCGGACATGTGGATGTAGCCGATGGCGTAGGCGGATATGAGCCTCAAAAGCTGAGGATTGTGCCAGAACCTCCTTGCCCCAGCAGTCCGGGCGGCCGGATGGTATTCCGCGTTCACCCGGGTTATCAGTCCGAAGCTGACCGTGCCTATTGTTGAGAAGATCGCCCCACCCCAGGGACCCCAGCATCCCCTTGAGTCATATGGTCCAATGCATCGGCGATCAGCCCTCAACCGTTCTGTTACGAGGTCGGCCTCGCGGTGGCCTGTCCGTTCTTCTGCACGATCTTCATCCTTTGCGCCCATTGACGCGATCCTCAATCTGGTAGCACCCCCCGCTGCCGCTATCTATCAGTTGGACATTTCACGCGCTCGGAACGCGCCCGAGTTGGGCGACAGCCGCTTGTATGCGGACCGTGCGTTCCGCAGGATCCATTGCGGCGCAAGGAGCGTCGGCACTGCGCGGGTCCAATAGTGCGGCATTCCATGGTAACGGCCGTACAGGTACCTGATCGCTGCGCTCACCGCGATGGTCCGTCCCCCCGCAGTTTTAGCGTTGTTCAACCGCGCCATCACGTGCGTATCAAATATCCGGCGGCGAAACGCTTCGCACACAGCGGGTGTGTCCGCGAACAACGCGAAAGCAATCTGATCATAGGCGGCAACGTCGATCTTCAGGCGATCCAGCCACCCGAACTTGATATTGAACTGGTCGTTGCCCGACCGATAGCCGACACAAGGTTCTTGGACCACGCCCCATTTTCCAAACCGTTCGACAACACGGCCGATGATATAAACTTGGACGTAGTAATTCTTGAATTCCGAGACATTAGGCTCGGATGCGATCTCATTCCATTTGGCACGGTCTATCACCAGGGCGGACATGAAGCCCAGCAGATCACCCATCGTCGCGAACAGCGTACCGGCATCGGCGATCAGTTGTGTAGGCGGGATCCGACGGATGCCGGTCCGGCGCGTCATCGTCACGTCATAGTCGATCACGCCTAGCGTTAGACCGGTTACGCCGGGCCAACGCCGGATCGCTTCCAGCACCCGTGCTAGCCCGCCCGGTTCCAGATGGTCGTCGTCGCCCATCAGCCAGATGTAATCGCCCTTCGCCGCCTCCACGACCGCCAGGAAATTGCCGTCCACTCCCAAGTTCTTCGGCTGGGAAAGCAAGGTGTAGTGCTTGATGCGACCCTTATAGCCTTCGGCCACGGCGACCGTATTGTCCGGTGAAGCATCATCGCTGACCACGACCTCGATCTCGTCCTCCAAAGCTTGGGCGATGATGCTGTCTAACAATTCCGCCAGCATGGACGAGCGGTTGTAAGTCGGGATGCAGATCGAAATGGTCGGCATGGGTTTCGGTCTGCGGCCAGGATCGGTGGTTACACGGCGAGGCCGGCGCGCGCGATGAGCGGCTGCCACCAATGCTCGCAAGTCGTTCTCGTCCATCGTGCTCTCCTGGAGGTCAATCCGAAGACTGGCCGCCGGTCAATCGCCGAACTCCCCGAAATCGGCGTCGACCTGAATCATGAGTTCGAGGTATTTCCACGCTATCCACCGCCAGGAATAACTGCTCGCCCTGGCGTTCCCCTTGGTAACCAAACGCTGCCGCAAGTCTGGGGCTAGCATCAACAGGCGGATGGCTTCGGCCCATGACTGGACGTCGTCGGGATCGGCATAAAGGGCCGAATCCCCGCAGATTTCGGGAAGACATGGCGAGGTCGAGGCCACGACCGGGCAGCCCGAAGCCATCGCCTCGACCGCCGGCAGCCCGAAGCCCTCGATCCGTGACGGGAACAGGAAGCACAGGGCGCCTTCGAGCGCCTTCTTGAAGTCGTCGTCCCCTATGCGGCCAGGAAGGACGATGTTTCCGGGCATTTGCGGGATGTACCTCAGGAGCGTGGCCTCGTCGACATCGCCTGGCATCCACAGGTCAAGACCCATCGCGTCGAGGTGTGGGGCCAGCCTGGCGAGAAGCCCCATGTTCTTATATTCCTGGTCCCGCCTCCCCAAGCAGAGGACATACGGCCTGCTCCGGTCGACGGCCAGAGTTGATCTCGCCGCATCCCACCGGTTCGCATGGTCGCTGCCGTTGTAGGTGACGACGATGTTTTCTTCTGGCGCGATTCCGAACTTGATCAGATGGCTGCGTGAGAGTTGCGAGACGGTCGTGATGCGGGCGGCCTGCCTGCCAAGTGCCGGCAGGATCAAGCGGTGCGCCCAGCGGAATCCTCGCGCGTAGCTCGACGGCATGAGCCTTGTGTGCATGTCATGGATACACGCGATCTGGCGCCTCAGCGCGACGGGAGCGAGATTGCAGAAGCTCAGCAATCCTCCAGGCACATGCCAGGGCAACTGCGCCTGCACCCAAAATTGCGGCAGTCGCGGCCTGCTGAATTCAGGAACGACCCGGACGGGGATGGCATCGAGGCGCAAAGGTTCCGAAAGCGGACGCGGCACCACGAGATCAATCTCCAGGTCGCGACCGAGCGGATGCCCTTCTGAAATGAGGGCGTCGAGAGCCAAGGTGACCTCGCGGGCGTAACGGGCCACACCGGTTGGCCGAAGCGTCGTGAAGTCTCCATTTATCGTCCAGCGCCGTCTCGGCGCTTCCCGGTCCGCGCACACCGCAGCGGGATGGCCGATCAGGAAGTCGGCGCCGGCGACAGCGGATCTGGCCAAGGGCGTGTCGGCACGGTGTCTGTTCGCCGGCCAGGCCGATCTTGGTTGCGGCGACTCCCTCGTATCGAACCCGAGCTTGGCCATGTCCAGCTTCCCCGACCTTCCGGCACCCTAGGCAGACTAGCATTCCCAGGAACACCAAGGCCCTTAAACGTTCGAGGTAGGTACGCTGTCCGACGTCGCCAATCCGGATGATTGCCACTTAGCCGAATGACCCGATGGCCATGGTGACCTGGCGTCTTGACGGTTCCACACTGAAAGTTCCAAGGGGTGGACGACATGGCGCGACGTTGGACGATCAATGGGCGGTTTCTTTCGCAGCCGACAACAGGCGTTCAGCGTTACGCGCGCGAGGTCGTGCGCGCTCTCGACACCTTGTTGGCCGAGCAGAACCCGCTGACCCGCGGCCTCGAGCTTGCACTGCTCCACCCTCCAGGGTCCGGAGACTTCCCCCTGGCTTGCATCGAGCGTCGAGAGATCGGCGGCATGAACGGGCATGCCTGGGAACAGGTGCAGCTCCCCTCATCCCTGGATGGCAGCGGACTGCTCAGCCTCTGCAACACAGGGCCGCTGCTTTCCCGCAAGCATATCCTCTGCGTCCATGATGCAAACGTCTGGAATGCCCCGCAGAGCTATTCATTTGCCTTTAGACTTCTTTACAGGAATCTGTTGCCCGCCCTCGGCAAGACGGCGTGCGGTATTTCGACCGTTTCCAACTACTCCTTGGATGAACTGGTTCGCCGCGACGTCATCCCGGCAGAGCGGGCTTTCGTGGCGCCGAACGGCCATGAGCATGCCTTGCGGTGGGAGCCTGAACACTCAGCACAGACGCGGCTGGCGGCCTCGCGGGAAACCGTTGTCCTGATCGGCAGTGCCGCACCTCACAAGAATCTGGATCTCCTCCTGAACATGGCTGATCGTCTTGGCGAAGCCGGACTCAGAATCGCGATTGTCGGCATGTCGGATTCGCGCGTCTTTAGGTCAGGATCCGCCAGGACCGAAGCGCGAAACATCCACTGGCTCGGCCGCATTTCGGATGGCGAGTTGGCGGCCCTCCTCGGGGACTCGCTATGCCTGGCTTTCCCCTCGCTCACGGAGGGCTTCGGTCTCCCAGCCCTCGAGGCGATGGCCGTCGGCTGTCCTGTCGTGGTTTCAGACCGCGCCAGCCTGCCTGAAGTCTGCGGCAATGCAGCGCTGTTTGCATCCCCAGACGACCAGGACGCATGGTTCGACAGTTTCGTGCAGCTTCGCACTTCTCAGGCCCTGCGCGCTCAGATGATGGGCAAGGGAAAGGCGAGAGCCGCGGAATACAGCTGGAGGGCGACGGGCCTGCGTTATCTCCAGGCGATGGCGGCCGCAGACGGCGTCGATACGGAAACGAAGATCGTCAGGGCTCCCGAATTCACATGATCTCGTGAAGTGCCTGGACGGCGTCTAGCGATTCCAGGATCGCGCGGTCGAAGTTCTCTTCTGAAAAACGTCCTGCATTTCTGGCGCAAGCGCGCGGCGCAATGGCACGGCTATTCTCTTCGAACCGTTCCACTGCCTGCTTGAGGTGATCGACCGTTTGAGCCTTGAACAGCACTCCTGTCGGCTCGGAGGATGATCCTAGCCGCTGTACGATGTCGACGGCGCCGCCGCGACCGAAGGCGACCAGCGGCGTCCCGCAGGCCTGTGCCTCGGCCAGCGCTATGCCGAAATCCTCGCAGCCCGCAAACACCATCGCCTTCGCCCGCGCCAGGGTGTCCACATAGTCTTTCCGGGGCAGGTAGCCCGAGAAGGTGACGTTGGGACCGGCAAGCGCCCGCAAGCAGGCTGATTGCTGCCCTTCGCCAACGATGACCAGTCGCCGCGACGGCATTTCGTTGAAGGCCCGGATGACAAGGTCGGTGCGCTTGTAGGGGGCGAGGAAGGACGCTGAAACGTAGTAATCGTCCTTATCCTCCACACAAGGCAATTCGCCCAGTGTGACCGGGGGGAAAACGACGCGCGCCTGGCGCCCGTAAATGTGCTGGATACGGGAGCGGACATAATTCGAGTTCGCCAGCATCAGGTCCGGACCGTGCGCGGTTCTCGTATCCCATGTCCTCAGGCGATGGAGCATGTAGCGATAGAGCATTCCCTTGGGGCCGAAACCAAGCCGTCCCTGCTGAAGATAGGAAAATTGTTCATCCCAGGCGTAGCGGACGGGACTGTGCACATAACACAGATGCGGCTGGTCCGGCCTGGTGATGACGCCGCGCGAGAAGGCGGCCGACGACGAGATCACCGCGTCGTAGCCCGTCACGTCGAATTGCTCGATCAGAAAGGGACAGAAAAAGAAGAGGGATCGATAGAATTTATGGACCATCGGTATCCGGTTGGCCGCAGACGTATGGAATTCCACGTCGTGGAAATATTGCTCCTTCACCTCTTGTGGCAGGAAATCGAAAAGCGTGAAGACCTCGGCGTTGGGGAACTGCTTGCAGATTTGCGCAAGAACCCTTTCCCCTCCCCGGAAATTCGGGCACCAGTCATGAACGATCGCTATCCTGGCATTGCTGTCGAAGCCGGGCCCCGGCGCGGCCGGCAATTCTTCGATGGATACATCGATCTTGGCAGCGACGGCCAAATCGGAAGAGCGTTCGTGGAGCATGGTTCCCCCTAGCCTCATAAGGCTGGCAGTCTCCATTCCATGTCGTTGCTCCGGCAAGCTGTCCGATCGGCTACACACCGCTACGGGCGCATGGCCATCTAATACTTGCGGATGTGGTCCGTCACCGGGATACTCCGAAAGCCTGTGTCCGGCGGTAGGCCAGGCTCCTCCCGTCTCCTTTTATGCAGGCTGTGTCGGTCCACTCGTCGGTCTAGGTTTCGGCGGAACCGAAGCTGGATCGAGCATGAGACTCATAGTGATCATCCCGACGCTTGGCCGCAGCGGACAGGTCGGGCGTTTGCTTGGATATTTGGGCGGCCAGACGAGGCTTCCTGATGAGGTCATAGTGTCGGCGCCCGACGCCTCGCATGTCGACCTGCCGGAAAGCTGTCCTTTCCAGGTGTCACTCGTTTTCGGACCGAAAGGACTGGCTGCCCAGCGGAACAGGGCTCTCGTACCTTCCCTGGGGCGCTTCGACATCATCACATTCTTCGACGATGATTTCGTTCCGTCCGCCGAATATCTGCAGCAGGTCGAGAAAGCTTTCGTGGAAAATGATGGATGGGCGGTGGTGATGGGCACGGTCGTCAGGGACGGTGCCACGAATGCTGGCCTCACCTGGGAAAATGCCGAAGCCGCCTTGCGGGAAAACGAGGGCAAAAAACATGATGGACCGCCGGTGGTCGACCATGTCGGAGCATACGGATGCAACATGTCCTTGCGTTCCTCGCTTGTGGGCGACTTGCGCTTCGACGAGCGCCTCGTCTTGTACGGCTGGCAGGAAGACATCGACTTCACCAGCCAAATGAGATCCAAAGGCCGCGTGGTCTGCGTGACCGCGATCACGGGCGTCCATCTCGGTATCAAGACAGGGCGGGTCAGCGGCGAGCGGTTCGGCTACTCCCAGGTTGCGAATGCGATCTATCTGATCAGGAAGGGCTCCGTTCCGGCCTCTTTCGCTCTTCCGCTGATGTTCAGGAATATCGCCGCGAATCTCGCAAAGAGCCTGCGGCCTGAGCCGTATATCGATCGCAGGGGCAGGCTCAGGGGTAACATGCTGGCGATCCGGCACATCGCCATGGGACGAATCGAACCCGAATACATCCTGAAAATCTGAAGGTGGGAAGACAATGCGGAAATGGCTTGTGACAGTGGCGGCGGCTTCATTGGCGGCGGCTGCCTGCCCCTTGCCGACGGTGGCTGCCGAGTACCTCTTCGGACCTCAGGACAAGGTCAGGCTCAAGGTCTACGAATGGCGCGCATCACGCGACGTGATCTTCGAATGGACGGCTCTCAACGACAGTTTCGTCGTCGGTGCCGACGGCACGCTCTTCCTTCCATTTGTCGGCCAGATACGCGCGCAGGGCACCGCCCCCGGCGACCTCGCCCGCGCGATCGGCGACCGCCTGATGCAGCACATGGGCCTCGGCCGCCAGCCGGATGTCGCTGTCGAGATTGTCCAGTACAGGCCGTTCTACATTGTCGGCTACGTCACGCAGCCAGGCGAGTTCCCCTACAGGCCCGGGCTGACAGTGCTGCAGGCGCTGGGAATCGCCGGCGGCCTGCGAACACGCGAGGAAGACATGTCGAGGCTCGAGCGTGAAGTCATCGTGGGTCAGGGCGATGTGGGTTTGTTGGCGCTGAGCAACGTCAGTCTGCTCGCCCGCAAAGCACGGCTGGAATCAGAACTAGCTGGCAGCGACGACATCGCCTTCCCTGCGCAACTGAAGGACAGAGCTTCGAACGAGACGGTCGCGGTGGCGATGGAGCAGGAGCGCAAGATCTTCGCCGTCCGCAAGGACGCCATGGCGACGCAACTCCGTGCCCTGCGCGAACTCAAGGATTTCCTCGAAAAGGAACTGACCTCGCTCGGCCAGCAGATGGCCTTCCACGACCAACAGATCGAACTTATCCAGAAGGAACTCGCGGGTGTTTCGGCCCTTGTCCAGAAGGGGCTGGCGGTTGCACCGCGGGAACTCTCTCTACAGGGAACGGTCGCACAGATGCAGAGCGACAGGTTGGTTTCCGAGACCTCGCTCTTGCGAGTCAGGCAGGAGATAAGCAAGACCGACATCGAGATCCTCAACCTCGGCAATAGCCAAGCCAGCGAAGTCGCTGCTGCCTTGCGCGAGACGCAACTGCAGCTCAATGAAGTGACCAGCAAGGCCAACACCGCGGTGCAGTTGTTGCACGATACCGAGGTCACGGCCCCTGCTCTGCTCGCCCTTAGAGAGCGCGCCGAAAGGGCCAAGCCGATCTTCAAGATCGTGAGGACGACGGACAGCGGCTCGCAAGAACTCACGGCTGAGGAAACGACGCCGATCGAGCCAGGCGATACCGTGAAGATCGATATCCCCGCCCCGCCGTCCGGCTTGGCTGCTCTACCTGTAGAGGACGACGTCCAGGCAGGGACGGTTTCTGTTCAAGGTACCAATTGACAGGCTTCATGATTGGCGCGGGTGCCGGCTCGCAACGCCTTCGACATGACCTCCGAACCCGAGACCGTTGGTGGCCGCCTGGACGGGTAAAGAACGCGCCGGCGTCATGGCCAGAGCGGTTCAGAGTGGGCGGAGCTGCCAGCTCGCTGCAGGTGCTTGTTTTTCTGCTGTTCCACACGGAAAACCGCCGCGCACCTTTCTTTGAACTGGTTCGCTTCAAGTTCAATGATCTGGCCGACCATGCTAGCAATTTCCGGCGGCACTTGCCTTGCACTTTGAGGCCGCATATCAGTGGGCACGCTGACGATGCCTTCCCTGCCGCAGTGAGGCGATCAGTTCCTGCGGGTATCACTGGAGATGTCGGTGCTCATGAGTGTAATCGCTATATCGGCGGCAGGCGTTCTGATGGGACTGCGCTTCAAGGCTCCTGCGCTGATCGCGGCGACTGCGCTGCTTGTGGTCGGAAGCTTTGCCTGGAATGGGCTCGGGTTGCCGGGCTACGTGACCGTCACTAAGTTCCTGATACTGTCATTCGTCTTGGCTGGCGCCTATATCATCGGTCTGTCCCTGTCCGTCCACCGGAAGCGCAAGGAAAGGTGACACGGCGGGACTTCAGGAAGCCCGGTCGAAACGTATGACTGCGAAAACCGTCCTGAACAGGATCACGATATCGAGCCAAACCGACCAGTTCCGCACATACTGGCAGTCCAGCTTCACGCGGTTGGCGTAGTCCATGCTGCTTCTTCCGTTCACCTGCCACAGACCGGTGAGCCCGGGCTTTGCCCGAAGGTATTCCCCTAAGTGGTCGCCGTAGCATTTTAGTTCGTCCTTGACGATGGGCCTTGGACCCACACAACTCATGTCGCCGCGGATGATGTTGAACAATTGCGGGAGTTCGTCGAGGCTCGACTTACGCAGCATCCACCCAAGCACCGTGACGCGGGGGTCGTTCCTGATCTTGCGGGTCTCCTCCCATTCCAACCTGACTTGAGGGTTGCTGTCGAGAAATGACTTCAGAACTTCGTCCGAATTGGTGACCATCGAGCGGAACTTGTAGCAATCGAATGGCTTTCCGCCAAAGCCGATGCGGCTATGCGAGAACACTGCCGGGCCTCCTGCCGTCATCCTGATCAGCAGAGCAACGACAATCATTACCGGCGCGGCAACCATAAGCGCCGTGAATGCTACTACCAGATCCATGATGCGCTTCAGGAGACCGCCCACAGGAGGGTTCGTCGTTCCCAACCTGAGCGCGGGCGAAAGGTCCGTCAACACTGCCCCGGCACCGTTGTTGTCGGATGCGGGAAGGACGTGCAGGACTGCCGTTCGGCTGTCGGACGGGATAGGCAGAGATGGCTGAACCCAGATCGGGGCTGCCTGATGTGACTCGAAGGCGTTCGTTGTCATGGAACAATCGCTGTTTCGACTTGTTGTTGCACTCTTCCAAGGTCGGAGGTTGTCGACAAGAAGGGCAAAGGAGGTAGCGTGACGCTCAGGGGCTATCCCCCTAATCCCAAGGAATGATCCTCCTAGACTTTTTGCAACTTCCGAAGGAGAATGTCTCGCTACGGTTTCATGCTTTGCGGCGCTTGGGCGCGCGGACCCTGGCCAAGAGTACGCCTAGTATCGGGGTCCTGCAGGCCTGCAACGTCTTGACAAGTTCCTGCAGCGTCTGGACCTGTGTCTTGCCCCACTCGGCAACGATCACCACGCCGTCCAGGACAGATCCGACAATCAGTTCGTCGGCACCCGAGGCAAGCGTCGGCAGGTCGAGTATGACAATGTCGTAGGCAGGAAGTCCGTTGGCGGCAAGGTCACTAGCGGCTAGCTCCGAGAGGAACGCCTCCATCTTGCTAGGCGCCAGGAGGTGTCTGGCGTCCACGGTCGAACTGGAAAGGATGTCGAACGGCCGCCCCGCAGCACGAACGATGTTGAGACGGACAGGGTCCTGGCACGGTAGGTCGAGGGCTCCCGACTGGCTCAGAAGCCGCGAGGGGGTCATGGTCGGGCGCCGGATGTCGGCGTCAATCACCAGCGTCTTCAGGCCCGACATCGAGTAGAGCGTAGCGAGATTGCTGGCCACCGAACTCTTCGAACCGTCGTTGGATACGGCAGTCAACCCAAGAAACCTGATCGGGCGGCTGGTTTCCGCAAGGCTTATCTCGGTTCGCACTTTTCTCAGGCTATGGCTGTATCGGGATTGCGGAGATCTTGCCACTTGGTCGACAAGGCCCGATCTTCTGCCGATCGGCGGCAGTTCTCCGAGGCATTCGACGCCCAGATTGTCGCGGATCTGTCGTGGCGACCTTATGGTCCAGTCAAACGCGTGCCTTACAAACGCAAGTCCAATACCGAAAATGAGACCGGCAACCACCGCCAAGGCCAGCATCAACTTCGGCCTTGGAGCGCTCGGATTGAGCGGCGCCGTCGCAGCTGTGATGACCCTTGCATCGGCAACCGGATACGACTGTTGGCTTACCGAGTTGGTGTAGGCCTGCAAGAAGCTCTCGTACATCTTCTGGTAGGTTTCAGCCGTCACCTCAAGTTCTTCGAGCGTCGGCTCAGCACTCGTCCCGTCTGCTTTGGCTTCAATGCCGACGCTGTAGTCGTGCCGTGACCGGAACTGCTGCGCTTTTGCCATGGCCTCATTCATTTGAGTTCGCAGCTGCTGAAGCCGCATTTCCAGCCACGCGCCTCCTTCCTTGGCTGCGTCAGTCTTGGTTTCGATCTGCTCACGTACGAAGGCATCGGCCGTGGCGTTCGCAATCCTGGCTGCGCCCTCGGGATCAGGAGAGGTGAAGGATATGTCAATCGCGTAGGAAACGCCGACTCGGCGGACGTCGAGGCCGTTGCGGAAAACCAACATGCTCCGACGGAACTTCTGAAAATCGGTCAGCATGGGGGGTGCGGCAGGCTCGCTAAGAGCGAAATGCTGCAGCCAGGCGCTTTTCCGCAGCCCCAAGGCGTCAAGCAGGACAGCTCCGGTCTTCGTCAATCTGTCCCGCAAAGTCGGAGACTGGGAACGATTGAACTGCGCATCGTCGACGAGTTTCAACTGGTCGAGCACCATCGCTGCGATTTTTTCCGACTGCATTACAGCGATCTGGCTTTCCACCTGGGCAGTATCCAGTGACAGATCCACTTCGCCGCCCTCCTGCAGGTGTTGCGGCAATTTCGGCTCGATCAGAATCTGCGCGCTGGCGATGAAAGTTGGGTCGGTGCTCGAATTGTAAAACCCCGCCAACAAGAGAGCCATGGCAAGGCAGGCAATGATAGTTCCAGCGTAGCGGCGCAGAAATTCGGTAATGTCGGAGAGCCCAATGAACTCTTGGCCGGCGGAAGCCTGCTGGTCCGTCATCGAGGGCCATTGATTGGTGAACATGCGATTCATTCAGCTTCTCCTGCAGGCATACGCAGACACCCAGAGCAGCCCGCTCCATGCAGGCGGCCGTTGCATGCGGCCGGTCTTTGCATTGAAAGCCGAGGCCCCGCGATCCCAGACTGCTGCGGAAGATTACTCCCGTGATCCGGAAGGTAAATGCCGCCAATTGGCGTATGCGAAACTTAGGACCCGTGGGGCGGTAGAACGCGCGGCAGCGCTGCTCTCGCGGCGTCGACAAATGACGTCTGCTGTTCCAGCAAGGCCTGCCGTCCGCGGATGATCGCCAGGTTCTGCTCGAGAGTACCGATCTGCGCGGACATGCGTTCGGGACTCTCGCCATTTTCCATCGCTTCCAGGGCGAACGCAGCACAGTCCGTGACCCTTTCCACGCAAGGGCGCAGTGCCGCGATTTCCTTCTCGATGTCCATCTGAATGACCTCCAGAAGACGGGTCAGGCGACCGAACCGCCGTTGGTCGACATTCTGGCCGAATGGGAACCTGAGTGCGGTCAGCGGCATGTTGCAGCCATCTTTCTCGTTGCACCCGAGAGGGGACGCACCTTGCAGAATACAAGACTCTCATGCTTGCACGAGACATCCTTTCGGTCATCGGCGGGCATGCTCATATTGGATGAGGGGTGGCAGCTAGGGCGATAGGGCTACTCGAATTCATGAAGGCGGCCACGTGCGGCGCGTGCTACGACTGTTGGCGCTAAACTGCGGAGCGGAAATCGTGACCGTGAACATAGTCGGACACGCGAGTCCAAACACATTCGCCTTCAAAACCAGTGCCCCGATCAAAGCCACGGGCTTTCAGGACGGCACCTGGGGCCTGGGCGTCGTCGAACAAAGCGGAGATCGTCCTGGTTGTGGAAAGCCTGTGTCGCCAGAGCGGCGCCGAGAGATACTCGAGGCTCTCGATGGCGTGCTGGGCGGCAATCCAGAGTTCGGAGCCTACAACCAGACATTCTGAGAGGAATTGGACCATGTCTGACCGGATCGTAAGTTTTGTCATGAGCGGGGGGGTCGGCTCACGGCTGTGGCCGCTCTCGCGCGAAGACAACCCCAAGCAATTCCACGATCTTTCGGGGGATGGCTCTATGCTTGCCAAGACTGTTCGTCGCCTTAAGGCGCGGCCGGACGGAGAGACGCCGATCTACCTGATAGCCTCCGAACGGCATGCCGAGCGCGTTATCTCGGACCTAGTACCGCTCGGCCTGAACGGCGGCAGACCGATCTTCGAGCCGGTCGGCCGCAATACCGCGGCCGCCGTCGCCATAGCCACCCTGCAAACGATCTCCGAATATGGAGCCGACGCCCTTGTGCTCGTGGTCCCCTCCGACCATCAGATATCGACGACAACGCAATTCTGGGAAACCGTCAAGGCCGGCGTGCCTGCCGCCGATTCAGGAAAGATCATCGTGTTCGGGATCAAGCCGACGCATCCCGAAACCGGATATGGTTACATCGAGACCACGGCAGATGCTGACGCAGTAGCCTCGGTTTCGCGCTTTGTCGAAAAGCCGAACGCCAAGTCGGCTCGCAAATACATGTCTTCGGGACAATTCTACTGGAACGCCGGCATTTTCCTCTTTCGAGCCGACACCATGCGGGAGGCTTTTCTCCAGTTCCAGCCCGACATCTGGGACGCCGCGGAACGGGCTTACAAGGGAGCGTGGACCGACGTCTCGGGCCTTTATTTGACACAAGGCTTCTACTTGGCCGTCCCCTCGACCTCGATCGACTACGCAATCATGGAGCATGCGCGCGACATCGCAATGGTTAGGGCCTCGTTCCACTGGACCGACCTTGGCTCATGGCAATCCCTAATGGAGGCCAGCCCCACGGACAGCAACGGCAATGTCACAATGGGCGATATCGTCGCCATCGATTGCCAGGACTCTTACTTCAGAAGCCAGGGCAGACTGCTGACCGTCGTCGGGATGAAGGATGTTGCGATCGTGGCGACGCCAGATGCGGTATTCGTCGCACCCGTCAGCCACAGCCAGAACGTGAAAAAAATCGTCGAACAGCTGGAGAAGAGCGGACGCCTCGAAACGAAATTTACTGCCTCCGAAGACCGGATCATCATCAGTGGCTCATGGCGCAAGCGCGTGGAGCACTGGCTCTTCGAAGAAACCCTGCCGCTGTGGTCCACCGCTGGCGTCGACGATGTTTACGGCGGCTTCCATGAGGCCCTGGGCTTCGATGCGAGGCCATTGGGCAAACCCAAGCGCATGCGCACTGCGGCTCGCCAGATTTACGCTTTCGCAGTCGCCAAGGAACGTGGCTGGACTGGTCCGGCGGACAAACTCATCGAACACGGTATCGACTTCATCGCAAGATTCGGCCGCACGAACCGCGGCGGGTGGGTGCGAACTCTCAATGCCAACGGCAGCGTGGCCGACCCGACCGAGGACGCCTACGACCATGCCTGCGTGCTCCTGGCGCTGGCTCAAGCTCACCGATGCGGACATCACGATGCCCTGGAACTGGCACAACAGACGTTTCATTTCATCGACGCCCATCTCGAGCACGACAGTCTGACCGGGTTCCTCGAGAGCCCCGGCTGGAACGGTGCGCGGTCTTCGAACCCACACATGCACATGCTGGAATCATTTCTTGCCTGGTATGGCGCCACGGGCGACCGTGAATATCTGCGTCGGGCAGCACGCATCATCGATCTCTTCCGAAGCCATTTCTTCGACCAGGAAAGCTGGACGGTTGGGGAACGTTTCGACGCCGATTGGTTGCCGTTGCAGGGAGATGAAGGACAGTGGACCGAACCGGGGCATCACTTCGAATGGGCTTCGCTCCTTGTCGATTTCGCACGAGCGAGCGGCCAGAAAGACTTGGTAGCCTACGCAAGGAAGCTCTATTCATCGGCGGTCGCCAGTGGATTGAACCGGGCAACAGGTCTGGCTTTTGCTGCCGTATCGCGGCAGGGAATTCCTCTCGACCGGCTCTCCCGCAGCTGGCCGCAATGCGAAGCCGTCAAGGCAGCCGTAGCCTTGGATGGCATTGGCGGGCCTGACCTGAAAGCTGAGATCGAAGCCCGTGTCGCGCGCCTGTTCAGATGGCACATCGATCCCGCGCCGCTTGGCTTGTGGATCGACAGGATTGACGAGCGCGGAAGGTCACTGGCAACGGAGGTGCCGGCGAGCATCTTCTACCATCTGGTGACGGCATTGATGCAGTATCTGGACAAGACCGCGGGCCAAGTCGAACCTTTCCCGCTTCCTGCTTCGGACGTGAGCAAGACGGGTTTGAGGCAGGTACTGGGTCGCTCCTGATGCGACGATCCTGAGATACGGTGTTCGTGCCGAACCGTGGTTGGCGAAGGTCGTCTGCACCGAACCTTGACGACCGCAGATATCGGCTCCTGGCGCGGCCGCTAAGGCACAGCCTTGGCCGCGCGCACCGGCAACGCTCGCTTTCCCCCGGTCGTCGGCCGCCGTGAGGCTGCCGGTGCTGCCAGGAGTTCCGAGGCAATGAATATGAGGTTCTCGCCGTTGACGAGGCTGTCGATCTTCCTTCCGCTCAAAAGCGAGTAGACGAAAGTGAGGCAGCCTCGGCCGGGAAACATAAAGTCGTGTGGTTCCACGATGATGCACGGCACATGCTTGAGGACCTTGCCGCAGTCTCGCGTTGCCTCCAGCTCCGCGCCTTCAATGTCCATCTTAAGCATCAGCAATTTCGCCTTGGGCAGTCTGGCAAGAAGGCCCCGTAAGGTGACCGACGGCACGCCTTCTCCGTCTGCCACGCCCCGTGCCCACGATGGGCGCTCGCTGTTGACAAGTGCAACTTCGCCCTCGTGGCACCAGAGTGCGCCGTAAACAGACATGATCCGCTCTAGACCGGCGCAGTTCGAGAGTAAGACTTCATGCGTTTGGCGATCCGGTTCGATGGCCATCACCACAGCATCAGGATACTGGTCTCTGAGGAAAATCGACGAGTAGCCAACGTTAGCGCCGGCATCCACGATAACGGGTATGATCCCCCTCCGTCTCCATCCTGCCGCGAGCCGGTTGAGCGCGCTCTGTCCACCCTTTCCAATTTCATATTCGCCGTGCCCAAAAATTTGTGACATGACAAACAAGTCGCTGTCGGTAGGCCTGATCAGCAATTCATGATCGCCACAGCGAACTTTCATCGCCGAGCCGATCCCGAGTGCGCGGCGAAGGAGTACTGAGACCAGTTTCCTCCAGCCGATGGCGCGCGCGAGCCCGTCAATGTGATAGAGCTTGGCGTAGAACGTCCGGTTCATCGTCGCAGTATCACCTGAGGATGTGCCAATCTCCATACACCCTTAGGGAGTAGCCAGGCCGGCTCGCCACCGAAGCAAATTGCCCGCACACACCCCCCGCATGCATATTCCTGCCATCATGCCCTCCCCGGTTCGGTCGTAGGCATGCTTCCTGCGCCGCTTATCAGCAAGGTACCGCAAGGTGATAGCGACGTCGTAGCTACGGCAAATTCGGTAGCACTTGCCTCTGTGTCGCTGCCTCAAAGCGGGATAGTATGCTTTGGGAAGATGCCTGACGCCACATTGAACGACCTCTCCCGATCATGGAAATGCGGTTAATTCGTCAAGGCGTTGTAACTTTGAGACGTGAACCATCTTGTCCGAACGGTTGAGACGCAACGATGGCCAAAAAAAAAGTCCGTGCGAGACCCAGCAGTGACCTTCTGAAACTGCTTGCCACAAGGCCTAGAGCGGTGGCGCTTGCTGCGCTGCACGTGAGTGAATCCGTGCTGCTGGAACTCGAAGCGTCCGAGCTTTTGTCAGCAGCAGAGATTAGAGGGCTACTTAAGGACGCGTCGATGACGTTACGAAATGCCGCCGAGCAAGCGGACAATCGCAGCTGCCTCGTCGCCAGCGAAATAGTCGATTCCATGCGGGAAAATTTCAAGAGAAATAAGACTTAACCTGTCGCCATCGGCCGACCGGGAAAAACTTGTTATCTTCAACCAAAACTGCCGTTGCCACGTCATCGATAGTGCATTGGAGCATATTCTTCACATCAATTTTAATGTACGGTGTATGCGAGGGAGGTAGTTCGGGCAGTAGTTGGGCGGGGTTGCTTCTGAATGACGCCACATCCATTTTTGCGCGGGAATGAAAAACGCCTGTCGTATGAGGACGATACGGCGCTGATCAAAAGGCTGGGATTCACGCCGAAGCGCTATCTGGCGGAGACGGTCATCGTCAATCAGGGCGAGGATTGCGATCGCATGTTCATTGTCGAGTCGGGCTGGGGGTGCATTTCTCATGAACTTGCCGGCGGGCAGCGACAGATTCTAGATTTTGCACTGAAAGGCGACATCGTCCTACCTCAGTCCTACTCGGGCAGGGCTCTTGAAACGTTTGTGGCTCAAACCGAAATTTCAGTTCTGGTGGCTTCGACCAAGACATTTACCGTTGCGGCCATGCAGTCGCCCCATCTGTTCTCCCTTGTTCTCGAAACTCTCGTGCACAATGCAGCGGTTGTCGCTCAACATCTCACCAATGTGGGACGACGCAGCGCCTTGGCGCGGACGGCGCATCTCTTCCTCGAACTGATGACGCGTCTGGAACGAATCGGCTCTGTCACGCGCAACAGCTATGAATGCCCTCTCACCCAGTACGATCTGGCGGACGCACTGGGACTCACTCCCATTCATGTCAACCGGATGCTGCGGGAACTGCGCGAGCGCAAGTTTCTCGAATTTCGGCAGGGCCACGTTCGTGTGCTCGATCAGCAGGGCCTGACTAAGTTTGCTGGATTCGAGCAGGAATATGTCGACGGTTGAGACGTCCCGGCATGCGATGGCAAGCAATCTTGCTCCCCGGTAGCGGCAATCGGGCAAGATCGAGGACGGGCTTTCCCGGGCAGCATCCACTTTCCGGCGGCGGATCTGTTCCGTCTGGCCCGCTCCCTATCCCGACTGGCGTCCGCCGGCCAGGCGCCGGCCAATTCAATCTCGGTTTCTTGGCGCGATCTCTTCGCGGTTGCCTAAGCGACACCGTCCTTGGCGTTCCGCTGCAGCGGCGAGTCCGCTCGGCCCAATTTGAGGACCACAATCAGGAGCGATAATTGGTGCTCGCTGCTCGGATCCTAAACAGAGCGTAGCTCTTCCACCAGACCTATGGCCCCCGCAGAGCCAGCCTTCGAGGCAAACTATGAGAGTTCATTCGCCGCTTCCTGAACACCCTGCGCAAATGCTCGCTCGAGCCAAAGGCGGCCTGCTACCGGGTTGTGTTCCCCGGCACGACCATTGCAGAGATAGCCCCCGAGCATGAGCTGGGCATAGCCATGTCCCCGCTCGGCGGCGGCCGCGAACCATTTCTGCGCTGCGACCGGGTCGAAGGACAGACCTTGGCCATTCGCGTACTGGGCACCGATCGCAAACATAGCCCCGGCGTGCCCGGCTGCGGCTGCCCGCTTGAACCACTGCGCGGCAGCCTGAGGCAAACAGGCGCCGCCACGTCCGTTGAGAAGCATTTCGGCAAACGCCACCTGCGCGTCGACCATGCCAGCATTGGCCGCCCGCTCAAACCAGCAACGGGCTTGTTTCAGATCGGCAGCCACGCCGCGCCCATCCTGAAGCATTCGCGCGTAGGCATATTGCGCATCGGCCACGCCTTCGGCTGCCCGCCTCACCCATCGGGCAGCTTGCTCCTCGTCCTTTCGCACGCCGACGCCCTCGGCAAAGCAGAGGCCGAGGTTGAACGCTGCAATCAGATCGCCCGATGAGGCGGTCGCCTCGAACCATCCAGCGATGCTGGCGCGGTCGCCAGGCTCGCCTGCTCCTTCGATAACCAGATTGGCAAAGTCGACCTGCGCTTGCTGATTTCCCGCATTTGCGGACGTACGCAGCCAGCGCGCTCCCTCTTCGACGTCCCGTGGGACTCCGTTTCCGGAAAGATAAAGCGATGCCAACGCACGGGCAGCAGCCTGATGGCCGGCATTTGCCGCCCGTCGGTACCATGTTGCGGCGTCCGCATAGTCTGGCGGCGAACTCTTCACATGCCGATCGCCCAGACGATAGGCTGCCTCAATATTTCCTGCCAATGCGGCCCGCCGCATCCACGCCTCGCCGGCGGCGATATCTTGACCTGCAAGGCCACCCTCGATGAGCGCCGATCCCAACCGGAATTGGGCTGAGGGCAAGCCTTTCTCCGCGGCAAGCTGATACAGTCGCGCGGCTGCCGGTCGATCAGCTGGCATGCCGCGTCCATGCTCAGTCAGGACCCCAAGAAGGTAGATTGCGGTTGGCAGACCGGCGTCGGCAGCGCGTCGAACCTCGGCGGCAACTTTGGCCGTCTGCGCAGGCTGCCCGCGCCGGGCGAGGGAAAGAGCAAGGCCCAGGCATCCCTCAGGGCAGCCGGCTGCCGCAGACTTCTCATACCAGCCATGCGCCGCATCCAGGTCCCGCATCGCTTCGGGGCCTCTGCTAAGGATATAGGCGAGAATTGCCTGCCCGGTTGCGGAGCCAGCTTCGGCTGCCTTTTTCGCGAGCCCGAACGCTGCCGCGAATTCCGGCTCTCGCGAGGAATCCCGTTCGAACAAGCTTTGCGATTCCAAGCCATTGCCGTCGGGCTCCTGCGCCGCCAGTCCAGCCACGTAAAGCGCGGCGAGGAGCGACTGGGCATCGGGGCTGCCGTGATCGGCCGCTCGCCGCAGCCAACGCGCGCCTTCCGACCGGCTTGGCGGCACACCCAAACCTTCGAGATAGCAACGAGCGACGCGGTATTCGGCCTCGACAATCCCGGCGCGTGCCGCAATTGCCAGCAGCGGAAAGGCTTCTAAAGGCTTGCCGCTGTCAGAAAGCTGGATCGCCCGGCGCAATACCAGCGCTGGTGGACCGTAAGCAGTCAGGCGGTCAAGGATTGCCATCGATGCGAGAACGCATACCTCCGTTTGTCGCGCACGGCGCCCGAGCCTATGGCTCCCTCATCGCTTCTTGGCCTAGGGGGAGTATGGCGCCGAGAATATACTTGAGCACGGTACGGCGGCCGACCTTGACGTCAGCGGTTACCGGCATGCCAGGGACGATCGTGAAACTTGCGGGCACGCCATGGAGGGCGACCTCGTCGATGGAAATCTGCGTGCGGTAAAACAGGTCAGCGTCCGGGGGCAGCATGGCCAACGAACTGTTCGGGTCGCGCGCCTGTTCCCGGGCCGAGAAGGAATCCGGGCTCACCGTGCGCACAGTGCCATGCGCGAGGCCATATTGCGAATATGGAAAGGTGTCGAACTTGATGGCCACGGGGTCACCGACGTGGACGAACCCACTGCTACGGCCGACAATGTTCGTTTCGATTTCAAGCACCGCGTCGTCCGGCACCAGGGTCATCAGCCGGTCACCCGATTGCAGGATCGACCCGACGGAAACCTTCGCCACTGACTGAACGATGGCGTTTGCATCGCTTTTCAGCTCAACCAACTGTTTACGCAGCTTTGCCTTGTTGAGAAGCTCACGGGCATCGGACATACGCGAGCCCGCCTCCGACAGGCCTTGCGAGACTTCCGCGCGCCAGCTCTGGATGTAGCCATCGCGGTCGGCGGCCACCGTCGCCTGTTGTCGCTTGGCAGCTTCCGATGTCTGCTCGGCGTTGCCGAGCGCCCGGGACATCTCTGCCCAGTTGTCCTCGGCCAGAAGCGTATTGAGGCGGCTGCCCACCTGTCTTGCTTCCAGTTGCTTGCGCATCCGTTCGATCGAAGCCGCGACGGCCAGTCGCTGGCGGTAGCCGTCAGCATCGGACTGGGAACGCGAGATCACGGAACTGAGTTCATCGCTCTGCCGGTCAAAACTCGACAGCTTGGCGTCGTAGACAGCTTTTCGACGATCGAAGATCGATGCCTGCAGGGTCCAACTCGGGTCCAGACCGTCATAGCTGAAGGGCTTTCCGTCGGCTTCCGCTTTCAAACGGGCCACTTCGGCTTCAAGTGTCGAGACCTGTGTCGTCAGCGCAGCAAGGTCAGCGGAGGCGAAGGTCGCGTCGAGGCGAGCAAGCGTTTGACCGGCTCGCACGCGCTGTCCTTCGCGCACCTCGATCGAGCGGACGATCGCCGTCTCGAGCGGCTGCACCAGAATATTTGGCGATTGCGACACCACGAGCCCTCTGGTGGAGACGACCTGATCGACCGGTATGAGCCCTGAGAGTGTTATCAGGGCAACGACCATGCTTGAGATGATCCAGACCATGCCGCGCGCCATTCGTGGGACGGGCGCATTGGCGATGGCCGTCGACGGCCATTGGAATTCCAGGATGACGGGCATCGTCGGATCGCTCGGCTCTGTCCGGCGCCGGACGGGAAGACTGGAATGGGTGATGCTGCTCATGGGCGCCCCGAAGCCGATGCTCACACAAGTCTCGGCGGCACAGCGGCCAGACGAGCTTGGCGGTTGTCAAGATGCCGGTTCTGCTGCATCCAAAGCTGGCGGTAGAGCGCGCATCGTTCGAGCAGGGTCGCATGCGGCGCGACATCGAGGACCTGGCCCTGATCCATGACCAGGATCTGGTCGCATTCGGTCAGCGAGGAAAGCCGGTGCGAAACAATAATCATCGTGCGGCCCCTGGCGATGCGCATGAGATTGGCGCTGACCACCGCCTCGCTCTCCGGGTCAAGCGCGCTGGTCGCCTCGTCAAGGATCATGACGGTCGGATCGTGGATGAGCGCGCGCGCAATCGCCAGCCGCTGCTTTTGACCACCCGACAGGTTGGGCGAACCTTCCTCAATATAGGTGTCATAGCCGTTGGGCATGCGTTCGATGAATTCTTCGGCGCCGGCAAGGTGAGCGGCTCGCATGGCGTCGGAAAGGGTCAGGCCGGGGCGCCCGGCGATGATGTTGTCTCGAATCGACCCGCGGAAAAGGAAATTGTCCTGGAGGACCACGCCGAGCCCCTGGCGAAGGTGACGCAGGTTGATTTCCTTGAGGTCGACGCCATCCAGCTTGAGAAAACCGCTGTAATCGCGATTGATCCCCTGCAGAAGCCGCGCAATTGTCGATTTCCCCGAACCGCTGCGCCCGACGATGCCGAACATCGTCCCTGCTGGAATGTCGAAGTTGACCCGGTCAAGCGCTGGCGTGTTGGTGCCGATGTAGGTGAAGGTCAGATCACGGAAACTGATCTCGCCAACGAGCTTCGGTCTCAGACCTGTGGAATTCGAACTGCTTTCCAGGGGCCGGTTGAGGACGGATCCTGCCTCGCTGATTGCCGCCCCTACCTCCTCGAAGTCCTCGACCAGTCGAGCAAGACCGACGAGAGGCTGTGCGACGCGTTGGGCGATCATCATGAATGCGAACAAGCTGCCGACCATGTAGCCAGACGTGTCGCTCATCGCGAGATAAGCTCCGATCAGCATGGTGCCGAGGACCATCGCACGCTCGATTGGCGTGACAAGCGTCTGCGGCCAGTTGGCAAGCTGCCCGAAGGCAAGGCGCGCCCTGCCCGCTTCCGCCACCCGCTCGTCCCAAAGCGCCCTGCGTTGCGGTTCGAGACCGAGCGCCTTCACCGTCTTGATGCCGACGACGGTTTCGCCGAGCGCCGCCGCCTTCCAGGTCTCGGCATCGACCACTTGCTGGTAGCGGCGGCGCAACGGCGCGAGAAAGGCGAAGATGATCAACATAATCACGCCCGCGCAGGCAAGCACCATCCAGCCCAGCGTGGCGTTGATATAGAACATCACCGGGATCAGCACGCAGAGCGTGATCAGATCCAGGAACGTGCTGAGGAGTTTTCCGGTGAGGAATTCGCGGATGCGATAGATCTGCGCGAGATGGTACATCGTCTCGCCGGCCGGATGACGCTCGAAATAATCAAGCGGCAGACGCAGGAGCCTGCTGAAAACATGCAAGTTCAGTTTGGTATCCAGGCGGGCGCCGACGACGTTGATGATCAGCCGTCGGGCGTGACCGAGTAGCGTCTCGTAAACGAACAGGACGGCAATTGTGGCCGACAGGAGCACGAGGGTTGAAACGCTGTTGAACTGCAGCACCTTGTTGACCAGTGTCATGACCATGAGAGGCGGCAGAACGGTAAGGAGGCTGAGCGTGAACGAGGCGATACCGATGTCACGCATAGAACGGCTTTCGAACCGTACCAGGTCGATCAACCAACCGAGGGTGAAAGGCGCATCGGCCGCGATATAGGATCGCGCTGGACGCAACAGCACGGCCTCACCCGCCCACACCTGCGACAGCCGCAACTCGTCGATGGCGATGGCTTCGGCATCCTCGGGCGCATCCGCACTTTTGAGGAAGACGACATTCCGCTCTGGACTGGCCCCGGTGAGGAGACCTGCGCCACCGTCATTGAACAGCAGGACGACCGGTCCCGTGTGCTCGAAGCGCAGAAGATGCGACCAGCGGATGCGGAGCGCACGCGACCACATGCCGCCGTTCTGGGCCCATTGCGAGAGATCGGTCGCGTTTGGAACCGGGCTTGCGCTCGCCACCTTGAACTCGTTCGGGTCGAGTTCGACGCCATGGTAGCGGGCGACCCGTAGCACCGCCTTGAGGCGCGGGGCAATCCGGTCGAACTCGGCGGGTCCGCCGGGTGCCCTCCCCGCCTCGCTCTGGCTGCCGACTTTGCCCGGCGCCTCCGCGTCCACGCGGATCGAGGTTGGCCGTGCATCGGCGTTCAGAGGTATGCTCACCATGCACTTCCCCTCCGGCCCACAAGCGAGGGTTCAAGGATGCTCCGGGCAAGCCGGCCCAGCCGGGACTGCTGACAAAACGCACTATATTCCAAATAGGCCAGCCGCACGGGCCCTTTGCCCGCCTGGAAATGGTGAACGCGCGGCACTTGCGTTCCCGCAAGGGCCGCGCGTTCTTTCTTCAACCTGGACTCAGTCATTAGGTTTCAGAATATCCTTCATTGCCTTCTTCAGCGTGTCGTCGGTGTTAGTGTATCCGGCGCCTTGCTTGCCCTTGTCAGAAGTCAAGTCGGACGTTGCACCGGATGTCTTGTTCTGGTTCGGACTAAGGCCCTTGATCGTATTGAGAACGTTCAAGAGATCGCTCGTCACCGAACCCCCAGCCAGGCCAACGAGCTGCCGGAACGAGGCTTGGCTATCGGTGTCGCTGCTGGCGGCCGGGCCCGATTGCAAGAACTGCTTGGAGTCCTTGAGTCCGATCGTATCGGCCGAGACCTTGGCGTGGTTGCCGTTACCTGGCGAACCATCGTTGTCGGACCCGTCATTGCCATGCCCCTTGCCTGGGTTGCTGCTGTCGCTTCCATCAGGATCGTTGCCGCCACCGTTGTTGCCATGGTCGCGGTCACCGGTCCCGCCGCCCGAGCCAGTCGCACCTGTCGGACCTGTCGAACCGGTGGCTCCGGTTGAGCCAGTCGAACCTGTAGAGCCTGTTGCTCCAGTCGAACCGGTCGAACCTGTAGAGCCGGTCGAACCTGTCGATCCGGTCGAGCCGGTTGCTCCGGTCGATCCGGTCGAACCTGTTGCCCCAGTAGAGCCGGTTGCTCCAGTAGAGCCTGTTGCTCCGGTATCACCGGTTGCTCCTGTGGCGCCGGTCGAGCCGGTTGCTCCGGTCGATCCGGTCGAGCCAGTTGCTCCAGTAGAGCCGGTTGCTCCAGTAGAGCCTGTTGCTCCGGTATCACCGGTTGCTCCTGTGGCGCCGGTCGAGCCGGTTGCTCCGGTCGATCCGGTCGAACCTGTTGCCCCAGTAGAGCCGGTTGCTCCAGTAGAGCCTGTTGCTCCGGTATCACCGGTTGCTCCTGTGGCGCCGGTCGAGCCGGTTGCTCCGGTCGATCCGGTCGAACCTGTTGCCCCAGTAGAGCCGGTTGCTCCAGTAGAGCCAGTTGCTCCGGTATCACCGGTTGCACCTGTGGCGCCGGTCGAGCCGGTTGCTCCGGTCGATCCGGTCGAACCTGTTGCCCCAGTAGAGCCGGTCGAACCAGTAGAGCCTTTTGCTCCGGTATCACCGGTTGCTCCTGTGGCGCCGGTCGAGCCGGTTGCGCCAGTCGAACCTGTTGCTCCAGTCGAACCAGTTGCTCCGGTATCACCGGTCGAGCCGGTTGCTCCAGTAGAGCCTGTTGCTCCAG